>CAZZPQ010000122.1:0-5761 GCA_964655595.1 uncultured bacterium | reverse complement strand
TGTTCGTCGTCACCGTGCTCATGGTCATGGTCACCGTGATCGTGGTCATCATGTTCGTGATCGTGGTCATCATGCTCATGATCGCCGTCCTCGTGGGAGTGGCCTTCACTTTGTTGACCATACGACCCGTCCTGTGCAGTGACCAGGCTAAAGGGCAGAATCAGCATGAGAATGAGAATGAGTAAGCGTTGCATGGTTAAACCTCCTAGATTTTGTGTTCCTTGAATAAGACGTGTTTGCGGATAACGGGGTCGTATTTCATAAGCTCAATTTTCTCCGTAGTGCTGCGGCGATTTTTGGTGGTGGTGTAGCTGTAGCCTGTGCCTGCGCTGCTGCGAAGCAAGAGTTTGATGCGCGGTCCGTCCTTTGCCATTTACTCCTCCTGGGGGTTTTGTATTGAGAATATGTTCTCAATAATGCAAAGGTCATCATAAGAGACACGGGGCAACCATGTCAAGGCATGTGGAAACCTCATAGTCCGCAACGTATGATGTGGCGGTTAAGGAATCAGCAGATTTTTTGGTGCAGCTAACAGAAGTGAGGAAAAATGGAAGAGCTGAGTATCAGACAATTGCAGACTCAATTTGCTCAAGGTAACCTTAGTACGACAGCCTTAAGTGAGCAGTACCTCGCACGCATCCAGGAACTTGACGCCTCTGGTCCCGGACTGAATGCGGTCATTCGCGTCAATCCCGATGCGCCCCACATCGCTGCCGCTCTGGACGCTGAACGTCGTGCTGGCAAGGTGCGTAGTCAGTTGCATGGCATTCCTGTTTTGCTCAAGGACAATATCGATACCGCTGATAAAATGCCTACGACAGCGGGTTCGCTGATCCTTAAAGATGCTTTGGCAAAGCAGGACGCTTTTATTGTCCAGCAACTGCGGGCGGCTGGTGCAGTGATTTTAGGCAAGACCAATCTGAGTGAGTGGGCAAATTTTCGCTCGAGTCGCTCGAGTAGTGGCTGGAGTTCACTGGCTGGGCAAACACGCAATCCCTATGTCTTAGACCGCAGTCCCTGTGGCTCGAGTAGTGGCTCGGCGGTGGCGGTGTCGGCCAATCTCTGCACTGTTGCAGTTGGCACCGAAACCGATGGTTCGATCGTCTGCCCTGCAAGTATGAATGGCATTGTCGGTATTAAACCCACGGTGGGACTCCTAAGCCGCGCCGGTATCGTTCCGATTTCCTACTCCCAGGACACTGCCGGGCCAATGGCGCGCAGTGTTGAAGACGCTAGCATCCTGCTCGGTGTTTTGGCTGCTGCCGATAAGAATGATCCTGCGACTGCTATTGGCAAAGGAAAAAGGCAGCGGGACTATACAACCTACCTAAACCCAGACGCACTGCGGGGTTCACGACTCGGTGTGGTGCGCAATCTGATGGGGGTTCATGAGTCGGTTGATTCTCTTACCCGGGATGCCCTTGAGCTGATACAGGCGCAAGGGGCAAGCATCATCGATGTTGAGATACCTAGTGCCAGCAAGCTGCGGGACTCGGAAATGACGGTCTTGCTTTATGAGTTTAAGCATTATCTGAATGCTTACTTAAGCAAACTGCCTGCCCATTTCCCACGCTCTCTGGAAGACGTGATTGCGTTCAATGAGGCGCACCACGAGCAGTTGATGCCCTACTTTGGTCAGGAGCTAATGCTGGCAGCACGTGATAAGGGCCCACTGACAGACGGCGAATATCGCCATGCACTCGAACAAAACCGCCGCTTAAGTCGTAAGGAGGGTCTTGACAAGGCACTGGCCGAGCATCGGCTTGACGCCTTGATTGCCCCGACAAATTCCCCAGCCTGGACGATTGACCTGATCTGTGGTGACCGCTATCTGGGCGGCAGTTCGTCTTTGGCCGCGGTAGCAGGTTATCCCAGCATTACTGTGCCGCTGGGATTTGTGCATCAGCTGCCCATTGGCCTGTCCTTTATGGCAGGTGCTTATCAAGAAGGCAGACTCATTAGTGTGGCTTATGCCTTTGAGCAGATCAATCGGGCAAGGCGTGCGCCTGAATATCTGCCAAGTCTGCCATTAGCCCAAAAGACCCCTAGCGCTTGAGGGGAACCGTAATTCCAAACTCATTGCCAGCGTCCAGTGGTCGCCCCCAGGCACGCCCCTGCCAACGTTCGGCAATGCTGCGCACAATATAAAGCCCCAGACCCGTTCCTTTGGCTTTGACACCTCGTCCGCGTGCATGAGGTTCAAATAGTGGTCCGATACGCTCTGGATTCAGGGGTTCTCCCTGATCTTGTACCGTGATTTCGGCAAAGCCACTTTCCTTGGGCGAGGTTTTGGCCAGGAGTGTCACCACTGCATCATCTGGGCCGTGAATTGCAGCATTTTCCAGAAGATTGATTAGCACCTGCAAGAGTTTGTCTGAATCTGCCCAGACAGTCAGTTCTTCCAGGTCAAGCCGCAGTTGCACACGGTGCTCGGCAAAGCTGCGCTGGGTCAGACTCACTGCTCGCTCGACGACTTCCAGGAGCACAACCGAGCGGTACTGGGGTGGTTTGACATCAACCGTTAAGTCTTCCAGCAGCCTGACCAGGCGGTCGCTCTCAGTTTCTGCTCGAGCCAGAAATTTCTCCTTGAGTTGTTCTGGTACATTGCCTCGCAGCGCTTCAAAGGTAGAGCGGATGATGCTGACGGGTGTTCTGAGCTCGTGGGACAGCACAGCCAGGAGTTCTCGAGCGCTTTCCCTGGCGCGTCGCGCCTCAGTGACGTCACGTAGCAGCAAACCCTCAGTAATCGGTACCGCCAGCAGCCAGCGTCCTCTGGTTTCACATTCGACGGCTTGTTGTGAGAGATAGGCCTCCTCGAGGCGATGATCTCTCACAACGGCAATCAGGGGCGCATCAGAGACCTGGGGGTTTACATCGAGTAATCGGGCAGCAGACTTGTTTAGCCGTATGACGCGACCATCTTTGATGAGCACGACAGCCTCAGCCAGACTATCGAACCACGGGGGTGTTTGCACAGCTTGCATCATAGCGCAATAGTATCTGCCATAAAACCGGGTTCAGTACTCGGCTACTGTCAGACGGTAGCCCCGACCCCGTACTGTTTCGATGTAGTCACTGCCAATCAGCGCCCTAAGTTGCGCCACATGCTGGTCAACCGTGCGGTCTGTTCCCAGAAAATCTTCACCCCATACGCGGTCCAGTAGTTCGCTGCGCGAAAACACCTTTCCAGGATGTCGCGCCAGAAAACAAAGGAGGTCAAACTCTCGTCTGGTTAGCTCTAAACGCTCATTGCCCATTCTGGCAGTACCCTGATCTACATCGATGACCAGCTCACCTACCACAGCCTGCTGCGGTACCTTGACACGGCGCAACAAAGCTCTGAGTCTGGCAATAAGTTCGGCGGCTGAAAAGGGTTTGACCAGATAATCGTCCGCGCCAGCATTCAAGCCGGTCACCTTATCCATTTCACTGGCTCTGGCTGTCAGCATGAGAACTGGCATATCGTTTTGTGTTTGGCGAAGCCATGCCAGCCACTCTACACCGGAAGTGTCTGGTAACATCCAGTCAAGAACCACGACGTTTGCCTGTGGTAGATAGTGCCAGGCATCTTCAGCACAGCTGACACTCAGAACTGCAAAACTGGCTTGCGACAAATGAAACTCGAGCAACTCCCGAAGTGCTTCATCATCTTCTATAAGTAACACGGTCGTCTGCACTCTTGCCAGTTTAGCCTGAGAAATGTCAGCGCAGCGTCATGAAAACCGTTTGTGGCGCGCTGTGAGCTGACAAAGCACTGACACTCCCAAAGCATACTAGACTGAATGTTACGTCACTGCACTTTGGCCTTTGGAATTTTTGGGTTTCGGAAAGACTGCCGATAGGCAGAGTGCAGCGCAGATTGGAAAGGATCCACAATGAACGCTCTGGAACATGATTTGCAGGAAATTAGCGCATCCACCATGCGGATGCTGAGCTTGGTCAAGGAACAAAGTGAACTCGCGCGGCGTGCCCTTATTGAGGGTGATATTGAAGCGGCCCAGGCTTGTATTGAGAGTGATAAACAAGTTGATGAACTGATGCTTAACCTGGAACAGCGTGTGCTTATTGTGATTGCGCGGCGTCAACCTGCCGCCAAGGATTTGCGTTTTCTGGGGGCTATGTACCGCGCGCTGGCGGATATAGAGCGCGCCGGGGACTACGCTGTGCATGTTGCTAAAGCTGGCAGTGAGTTGGCTGGCAAACCACCGCTGAAAAAATACACTGATATGAAGCGTATCCTGGAAATTTTGAGTACCATGACGGAAACAACCATCCATGCCCTGGCTGAAGCATCGGTCAGTAAGGCGCAGGAAGCGCATGCCATGGATAAGGAAATCGACGAGCTTTACGAACAGATCCAGCGTGAACTGCTTACCTATATGATGGAAAAGCCAGATACTATTACCACTGCGACCAAATTACTGGCAGTAGCACGTAACCTCGAGCGCTTTGGGGATCACCTGGAAAACGTCAATGAGCACATCGTCTTCTGGTTAACCAGCGAGCGCTTTGAGAACTTTCCAGACGCCGCCTGAGTTTTAAGACGGTTTCTTCACTTCCTGCGACGCTGCATGGGCTTTGGCCTGCAAGAGCAGCGTTTGCATGGCGCTGATGTGCTCCTCGAGAGCGTCCAGGTCGGCGGTGACGGGTGTCGCAGCAGGTACTTTGTCAATCTCCCGCTGCTTGCGCATCTCGTCCATGCTGTTGACAATAATGCCGATAAACAGATTCAAAAAAATCATGGTAGCAATGAGCACAAAAGTTACAAAGAACAAAGGGCTAATGAGGGGCATTGCCTGGGGAGTAACACAGAGCTCTTCAAATGCCCCATAGCCATAGAGGGCGCAGCCATAAAGCTGCGTGTACATGATATCAGTCCAGTCCTCGAGGGTCAGCACGCGAAACAGCGATAGTAGCGACATTTGCAGGTTGCCAAAGTGCACCGGATCATTGCTTCGAAAAAGAAATACCCCCGCCACGCCATAGACATAAAAAAGCAGTGAGATAAGCATTACCACATAGCCCATAGAAGGTAGTGCCCGCAGGAGTGCGCCAATAATCATTTGCAAGTCTGGTACGGTGCGCAAGAGTCGCAGTACCCGCAAGAGCCGCAGCAGGCGTACCACCAGTACATAGTCGCTGATACCGGGTAAAAACGCGGCTGCCACAATGACAAAGTCAAAAACGTTCCAGCCGTTTTGAAAGTAGCGCCAGGGTTTGCGTCCTTCAGCCAAGATGCGCAGAATCACTTCCAGCGTAAATATCCACAGCACTACGTTATTAAAGAGGTGAAGCAGGTCGCCGTAGCGCTGCATGATCTGAGGGTAGGTCTCGAGCCCCACCAGCACCGCAGTAAACAGAATAACGCCGGTGATGAAGTGGTTAAACCGTGGCGATTCGGTCAGTCGCCCTGCCAGATTGTCAGCAGGGGCTGTGTTCACGATTTATAAAAAAAGGACAAAATGAATGGTTGATGGTTCTTTTTGTGAAATGTTTGGTACAGGCACAAGGGTGAAGCAAAATTAACATAGCGTCATGCTAGCATGATTGTAACAAAGGTATCGCGAAAGACCAGGCTTTGATCTGTAAAGCCTCATCGTTTTCTCCTTAGATAAGCACCGTGCCGGGGCTCCTTTTGCTTATTGCTTTCACGAAGTATTGAGCAGGATGGAGCGATGTCGCCAAAAGCCAAAAGCACCTGCACAAAGGGATGATTAAGAGATTTGCCTCGCTACGCAGCTACTTCATTGAAAACAAGGCA
>CAZZPQ010000121.1:0-10682 GCA_964655595.1 uncultured bacterium | reverse complement strand
GGTGTTTTTGTGAGAGGTTGCCCCATTTTTCCTAATCCACAAGGCTCGAGTTTTTAGGTAGGGCTCGAGGGTCGTAAGGGTTTGGGGTTGAGGTTTGTGGGTAAGAGAATCCCCTCGGTCATGCTCGCTTAGCTACCACCGGTATCTACCTCCACGCCGATGAAAGTGAACTGGCTGCGGTGGCGTCTGTGTTGCCGGATGTCCAGGGGTTTAGGCTTTCACTTTATCCCGAGCAGGGCGAGTAGGAAGCGGGGATTGCTTTTCAAATCTTTAACCAATTGATCGGGCTCGGTATTACTTGGGCAACAGGCTGTGAACGCAGTTCGAATCGCACATCATTACTTAATAACTTCGCAGCAGATGGTTGTGAAAAAGCCTTACCCTGGAGACTCATTGCAATTCCAAAGAAGAAGGGCACCCGTTTTCGGGTGCCTGTTGTCTGGTGTGCGTGGTGAACGTGTGCTGTGAACTACCTGTGTCCGAGGCGTATCCACCAGCCGTTTCCATCGCCTTGATACCAGGTGTTTGTCTGATAGTCAAAGGCTAGCGGGTAGCCTTCCGGGGTGCGGTAGGACATAGTTGGGTCGGGATAGACAGGCAAGCTGTAAGCCATGCCGTACTGGTTGTAGTAGGTTGACTCACCGTGGATTGCCCCCTGTACGTAGTTGCTTTGTCCCTGGTCGTGCATCGTTGTTCGGTTCTTGTGACCCTGATGACTGATGTCGAGGATGTCACTGTAGGTCCGTCCAATCTGGGTCTGGGTAGCGCCCCAGGAATGAATGTCGTTCATGCGCTGCTGGTGACCCTCTGCACTAATACGTGTCATATCGTTGGCATGTCTAGCGTTTTGCTGGCATTGTACAGGGTTGTGCTGGCAGTATAGTTGATCGCCTAGTACAAGGGCGTGTTGGTCGGGTGTTGCGTAGTCACCCGTTTGCTGCCTGTAGTAGTTAATATAAAACTGTTGCATTTGTGCAAAATGCTGATCGGATTGCATTTGGAGGTGCTGCATCTGCTGCTGAACATAAAGATCCATTTGCTGATTGTACTGATCCATCGACATATTCCAAACCATACCCCACTGAGCTGAAGCGCTCGAGATAATCCCCAGTACAAGAAGGCTAAGACTAATAACAATCATTCTAAAGGTTTTCATGGTTTGCTCCTTTAAATCAGCAGGTTGATTCCTGTCTGATGCCTAGAGCTTAGTTCCTGGAGGATTAATTTTGACTTAACCCCAAAGCCAATTAAGTCAAAATTAAGTCATGCTCTATTAAAATCTGACCATGATCGTTCGTCATCATATGCAGCCCAAAACGTCGCCATATAAAAGCCTCGTAAAGATAGGTTATTCAGTTAACGTGATGCGAAACAGACTTGTTTTTGACTCCCTTGTTTGCAAGGGTAGAAGGTGGTGGTATCAAAAATATTCAGGTCATCAATCTTGTTTGAGCGGGAATGGGCTCGAGCCCGTTCTAAACTGTAACCAAAAGCTTTTTGTTCCAGCAGGGGTGTTCTCAGGTTTGACCTGGCAACTCCATAACCTTAAATTTTAGGAGGGCCAAGGCTTGAAGCGGCTATCTGAACCCCAAAACTGGTCAACTATTCTGGCCCAGGCCCGTGCCTCAAGGACAACGGAACTGCTAGCCTACCTTTTAGAGCAAAGCCCAGATGAACAGCAGCTACTCGACGCTCTGGATATTGCCAGAAACAAGGCTGATGCTGCGATTGTGATTGGGGTCTTAAGGCGAAGCCAAAGCAGCCCACTCAGGGCAGAGGCTCTGGGCGTAGTACTTGACATAATTGATGAGCAAGACCCGCTTTTTCTCGAACTGCTTGATAGCCTGAGAGATGGCGAAAGAATTCTCATTCTGGGAGTGCTTCTGGAAACCTATCAAGTCGAGCCTGATCCAGAGCGTCAGCTTTTAAAACTGAAGCGCTTGTTCGCGGCTATGCCTCTTGCTGGGCGCAGCCTGTACTGGTCGGAGGCGGAGCTGTTGGCGCAGCAAGGTGGCGATGATGCCAAACTCATGCTTTTAGGTCTGGCACGACAACTGCCACCCAGGGTTTTACCCAGCACCGCACAAAGCTTGAAACAAAGTATCAGAAAGGTCGAAGATGCCTTTAAACGAACAATGGCCTTTGTGGCACTGGCCGAAATGATTCGTTTAAATGAAGCAGATCTGAGTGAAGCAAAACGCAGCGCCCAGCTCATTCCTGATGCTAGCCTGCGCACCATGGCCCTGACTCGATTGGCAAGGTATTAGGCTTGATATGAAAGATAGGATGCTTAGCAGTGAAACAGCTTAAGGTGTTAATTCTGGCAGCAGACGATGTCAGCCCTGAGAAAAATGAGCTTTTTCAGCTTATGGCGGAACTAAATAAGCAGTATGCTGGTCAAGCAGAACTCATAAGCGTTCTTGATCCAAAGATTCCTGCTGATCTGGTACTTGCTCTGCTATGGACGCAAGCACAGCCTGATCTGGCAGCTACTAGCTCAGCAAGATTCAAATACCTTTTAAGAAAAACAGATACGGTTCGCCTTGATCTGAGCCAACGAGATGAAATTTTACAAAGACTCGAGCAAAAAGCTGTGCTTGACGCACAACTCACAAGTTTGAGTGATGATTGGCAACATTTTGCCTTTGGTGAAGAGAATCCCTTTATCGGCGTCGCCGAAAGCACTTTAAAACGCTTTATTGATAGTCACCTTGGCATCAGCAGCGAACTGCTAAGCTTGCGACCACAGCTGGGCACAGCCTATGTCTCAAGGCCCCGTCTGCTTGAACAACTTCCAGATGAGATTGGGCATATCGTTCATCTGGAAGCGCCTTATGGCTATGGCAAAAGCGTGCTGGCAGCGCAGTGGGCCGCGCAGTTAGAAAAAGACGGCTGGCGCATTATCTGGCTGGCTCAGGTCGAAGGTCAAGCGCTTAAACCTCTGATTGCAACTGCCTTAGGCCTAGCTACGGACAGTCCGGATGGCTTAGTCCGTGAACGTCTTTGGGAAGAAATAACCCTGCTGGTGGTAGAAGACCTGACCGAAGACGCCGAACTCGAGTTTTTGCTCGAGGGTCTGGAGGGCTTGCTGTTATTGGCTAGCCGTAAACCTTTAAAAAGCGCCTTACTTTCCCGGCAGTTTGCCTCAGGGCAGGCTAGTCATCTTGATGCCAACGAGTTGGCCTTCACCCTGGGTGAAGCTGAAGCACTTACGGGCGACAAAACCCTGGCAATACAACTCCACAGCGCATCTTTGGGCTGGTCTTTACCCCTCCATGTTGCTGCTTTAACCGGCAGCGCACCTGACGCTTCTTCACTGCTAGCTGGCATTCAGGCCAGTTTAAACCCAGAAAGCTGGCAGGAGCTACTCTTTTTGGCAGCTCTCCCTTATCTACCTCAAGCGCTGATCACAGAAGCAAGCCAGACCCTCATTCAAAAAGGCTTTGTACAAAGGCTCGAGACCTCTGCTCGGCTCCATCCTTTTATCGCCGATGTAGCGTTTGAGCGTTTTGCTAAAGAAATCGGTCAGCAAGTCCGGCAAGACGCATCTCGCCTACCCCTCCTTTTACAGGCTGAAGCCTTTGACAAATGTGGGGATTTTGAACAACTGGTACAAGTTCTAGAAGCGACTGATGCCGAACTCTGGAAACGTTCCCCCTTAAAACTGATTGACTGGGACGCCAGGGTCAAAGGTCTGGATAGCCCCTACCGTGACTGGACCATAGGCGCAGCTCACGGGCGACTGGGCAACTTTGCCGAGGCGGTTAGTAGGCTCGAGCGTGCCTTGCAAAGTGAAACCTTAAGTGCTACTGAAAAACTCGCCATCATGCGGCATCTCTGCATGCCTCTTGCCCTTAGCGATAGTGCCAGAGGACCCACGCTTATTGCTCAGGCAGAAGTTTTACTTGACAGGGTTGAAGGCGAATCAGCGGGCCTGTTTTTGGGCAACGCGGCTCTAATTCATGCCTATGCTGGTGATTATCAAGCCGCAATTAGCACGGCGGAGCGTGCCCTGACGTTTTATCCGGCTGCCAGCCCCCAGCGCTTAGGCCAAGAAATTAATCTGGCACTATTTCGTTGGCATCTTTATGGCGACTTTGACTTTCGCCTGCAGACCCAGCGCGCAACGCTCGAGCGTGCGGAAGAGCTTTACCCTATTCAAGCCCTGGGGCAGTGCCGTGATCTGGCTATGCTTCACTGGTGGCTTGGTGATTTGGAAGAAGCCCGAATATTTTTAAAGCGCGCCAATCAAGCAAACCTTAACCCCGCTATTGCCACCGAAGCACAAGCTGCTCTGGCTTATCTGGACAAGAACTCGAGTCTGCTCAACGAACTCAACAAAAAAGCCCGAGATTACAGCAACCCTGAGGTATCAGGCAGGGTTAGCATGTATAAGATTTTGCATGACCTGGCAGAAAATAGGCTCGAGCTTGCCAGCTACACCTATGAAGCTAGTCCTAAAGAGGTTTTTGCCAGCTCTGCCTATGCCAGAGTTCTGGCAACTGAGGGAAAAACCGAAGAAGCCCTGGCCTTACTGGCAACCTTTGACCATCACACCGACCGAAGTGAACGCCTGTATCTTGAATCTGCTCGCTTCATCATTACAACCGACAAAAAGTATCTGGACGCTTTCCTTGCACAGACCACTGCTGCTGAGCGGCTATTACCAGGTTTCATTGACCTCGAAAAGCTGCCAAAAAGAACGGAGCTTGCCAGACACTATCCCATTAGAGAGATTTTGGATTCCAAGTGGACCGAAGCCATTAAAAGCCGCCATGGCGATATCCCAGCGCTCGAGCTACGCTTACTAGGTGAAGTGACGGTCTTCCTTTTGGGCCAAGCGCTCGAGCTGGCAGACCGACAAAAACAAATCCTGACCCTCTTGAGCCTGGAACTTTCCCGCGATGAAGTTGCCGAAGCCATGTGGCCAGATGTAGATGGCAAAAAACAGCGTAATAATCTCAACGTTCAGCTTAATCTCTTGCGCAAAGCCATCGAACCTTGGGGTACTGCCACATATCTTTTTGAAAGTGGATTAAAACACGTAGACTCGGACTATCAGGCACTAAGAGAGGCACTGGAACAGAGGGATAGCGCCAGCGTTTACCAGCTCTACCAAGACCCCTTTGCTCCGGGAATTGATCTAATACCCGCTATTGAAATGCGAGAAAGCTTAAGAGAAGACGTCGTAGATCTTCTGGTTGATACGGATGAGGAAAGCGGAACCGACAGTCGCTACTTAGTTCGTGTCCTCGAACTAGATCCGCTTCATGAAGAAGCCTTACAAAAATTACTGAAACACTTAAGACGCCGCGGACGCAAACGTGAAGCGCGGCTGCGCTACAAGAGCTTTGCTGAAAGACTCGAGAGCGAACTGGGTTTAGAACCTCTGGAAGAGACTCGAGCCTTGCTGGAATGAGTTGTTTTTTGACCCCTTCAGACTTTGGCACAACTTATTGATGTGGCTTTGACTCGAGTACCTCAGCGCCCCACCAACCTGCTAGAAGACCTACTGCGGTTGCCAGCTTGCTTCAGCCGAAAAACAAAGGTCTCAGCCAGGGTTAATACCCGTCGAGGTTATTTATATTCTGGCTGTGCCTATTTTGCCAGAACCACCAGATGCGTCGCTTCGGCGCTGAAAGGCTGCCGCTCAAAGCCTCCAAAGATGCGCACAGCAGTAAAGCCTGCCTGGGCAAGGGCCCGCTCGAGTTCAAAGCGAGTGTAATAGCGCTGTGTCAACTGACTCACCTGCCGTCGCAGTTGACCGTCTGGCTGCCTCTCATCCAGATAATAGGTTGAGTGGATGAGTTGTTTGTCAGCTTCATGGGTCTGATAGACGAAAAGCTCTGCCATATCCCCACCTACATGCTGCCATTCTGAGACACGCTTGAGGCGCTCGAGCGCAGAAAAGTGGGGTACATAAAGATCGAAGGTAAAGGCGCCATCGGCTTGTAAATGACGCCGCACACAGGCCAGGGCAGCGTCCTGATCTGTGAGTGTATAAAGGTGCATCAGGGTGTTAAACGCTGCGATGATGAGTGGAAAAGTCTGCCCTAACTCAAAGTTGCGCATATCTGCTGGCAGAAGTGTCGCGCTGCCAGGTTTGACCGCTGCCAGCCTTGTGTGGGCCTGTGCCAGCATTTCCTCAGACAAGTCAAGGCCGACCAGCTGATGACCAGCTTTGCAGAGTGCCGCAGTGACGCGTCCACTGCCACAGCCCAGCTCCAGAATCGGGCTGCCATAATCCTCGGCAAGCCGCTGGTAAAAATGCAGGTCATCACGGTAGTGTGCGTATTGGGCGTCGTAAAGCTCAGCTTGTTGATAAATCATGAACCACCTGCCCATCCTTGAGGGTTACCACCAGGTCAGCCATGCGTAGCAGGGCAGGGCGATGCGCCACCACCAGTACCAGACGCCCGTTGGCAAGGTCACGCAAGCTGCTGGCTAAAATCCCCTCGCTCTCCGCGTCCAGATTGGCACTTGGTTCATCGAGTAACAGAATCTCGGGGTCTCTCAACAGGGCTCTTGCTACTGCCACACGCTGCTGTTGCCCACCGGACAGACCGCCACCGTCTTCGCTGAGCTGGTACTCGAGCTGACCCGGAAGCTGCCTAAGCGTAGCCTCCAGATGCACCAGCCGCAACACCGACCAGATTTTTTCATCAGCATAGACCTCTGTCAGACAGAGGTTTTCCCGCAGGCTGCCACTCAGTAGCGCGCTGTCCTGTGGTACATAGGCCAGCAGCTCTCGCCACTGACGTTCGGGATAGCTGACAATGTTTTTGCCCCGCCAGAAAAGCTGTCCGCTCGAGGGCCTAACAAAGCGTAGTAGCAACATGAGGAGCGTTGTCTTGCCAGCACCACTGTCTCCCGTTACGGCAACCAGTCCGCGCTCTGGCAGGCGCAGCGAGATGCCTTGGAGCACGCTGGTCTCACCATAGTTAACGTGCAGACTACGGAGCTCGAGCCCTGGATGCTCACTCGTCAGGGGCTCAGACACCGTTTCGGTCTTGTCAGGTACCAGCAAGTCCTTTAGCCGGCTTGAGGCGGCACGCGCCTGCTGCCACAGCGCCAAACCACGTGGCAGCAGCTGTGCGGGTGTAGCCAAAAGCGCCATCAGCGTGATGTAACCTACCAGTTCCCCAGGGCTCATGTTGCCACTGGCGACGCTGCGTGTCAGGACCATCAGCAAAAGACCTACAGCAACAAAAATAAGAATCTGTGCCACGGGAGTTTGCAGTGCGGCCAGCAGGATACGCCCTTGCATTTTGCCTTGCAGGGCTTTATTGAACGGGGCAAAGCGCCGCAGGATAAAAGCGTCTGCCAGAAATGCCCGGATAAGTATATGGTGCCTAAAGCCTTCCTGCAAGCGACTACCGACCTGCTCCTGCATTTCCTGCGAGCGCAGTGTAAAGCGTTCCAGGCGCCGCCCTAGCCAGCTTAGCCCCAAGGCCAGAGGAATCGCTGCCATTAGCAGGTACAAAGTAGCGACAGCGTTGTAGCTAAAGAGTACCAGCACAATCCCCAGCAGCGTCAGTGACTCTGCCACCAGGGTTCCCAACCCATATTGCAGATACAGCTCGATATCTTTCAGATCATTCAGGATACGCCCCATCAGACCACCACTGGTTCCCGGCAGGCGTCCAGGCTGGCGACCCAAGAGCGCACTGAGCAGACCCTCACGCCACAAGGCAGTCACACGAACCCCTGATAACCCCAGCAGGCCATCTTGTGCCAGCAGCATAAGGGAACCTGTGGTAATCAGTACAAAACCCAGCAGCAAAAGGGTGGATAGTGAAGCGAAGTCCTGCTGCAGAATAACACGGTCAAAAAGTGGCGTGATTAAAAGTGGCACCAGCGCTACCCGAAAACCTGCATTAAGCAAAGCTGCCAGCATACCCAGATAGGTTGTGCCAAAAGCGGGTAAGAGCAGGCGCGGCATCAGAGGTCCTCAAGTACGTGGTCGAGCAGCCGTCGCGCTGCACCGGGGCGCGGCATGGTTTCCAGCAGCCTGGTGCGGCGTCTTGACAATTCAGCAGGGTCATCCAGCAGCTTGCACAGGCTGCTGACGACCTCTGCACGACTGAAGGTGCCGGTCAACTCGAGCATGAGGTTTTCGCCACTGAGGCGGTTGGGCAAAGAGGTTGGCTGTTTAAGCCCTTCGATAAAGGCCCGCACTGCGTAGCGCTTGAGATATTTGCCGATACCCGGGATGAGTCCCAGCCAGTGTCCAGCACCTTCCAGAGGGATGTTCTCCGGTTTGTGCATGGGGACAAGCACCACAGCTGGCACGCCAGCAATACCCAGCTCGAGTGTATTGGTACCTGGAATGGTTACGGCCAGGTCTGCCGCTCGCATATGCGCGTAGCGCTGTTCTTCGGGAATGATGTCAACTCTGACACCCGCAGGTGTCAGCACTGTATTACCCTCCCGCCGCGAAACAAGCCCATCCAGAATGTGGCGCTCGAGTCCGGATATGCCATCTTCAACTGCTTTTTCAGACAGTAACCGACTCAAGGGCCACACAAAGGACGCCTGTGGGTAACGCTGCCCCAGCTCATCGGCTAAAGCCAGCATAAAGGGAATCAGAAAGACCGAGAATCTATCACGGCTGCCCATATTCAGATAGATATGGGGGTTTCCTGCTTTGGGTAGCGTCTCTGCCTGGGCTACGGCGTCTGCTGCCAGATTTCCAACGAGTTCAAGCCGTGAGGCGGGCGCACCCAAGCGCGCTGCTTTCGCTAAAGCAGCGTCATCGTGGACAAAAAGCTTGCGTAAGCCACGGTGCCAGAAAGGCACATAACTGTAGCGGTAAACACCATAGCCCAGCGCTCCCCCGAGTCTGAGCGCCAGACGGGTATTGCCTCCCAAGCTCAGCACAATACCCTGCGCATCTGTCAGACCGACAGACTTGCCTTTGGAGGTTAACAATTCCCAGAATGCCGCAGTAGCAACAACACCATCTATGGGTAGGGTCTGCGCCATTCGCGCTTCGTTGCCAGTGGCAAACTGACAGGGTAGTAGCACCACCCAGAGCTGCCAGCCTGGCTGTGAGCTGCGCAACACCTGCACCAGTGGTGCAACCCAGGCATAGAGTTCTCCCGGGCCATTGGTTGCCAGAATGACCGTCACCTGCCACCCTTAAACAAAGCGGCTCAGCCCCCGCTGGCTACTGGCTTTAAAGTCAAGCATCTGTTGTACGTCACCGCTTTGGGTCGCCAGTTCGCTCAGGCGAGCTTTATCCCGTTTGCGGAAGGCCCTCACTGCCTGCTCGAGCAGCTTATAACGCTCGCCTATAATACCGCGACGTTCCAAGCCCACCTTATTCAGGCGAAAGTGCCGCGCAGGCGTACCCTGCGCCATCATAAAGGGCAGGATATCCTTCAGCACCCCGGACTGCGCTGCGGTGATGGCGTAGGCACCGATGCGGCAAAACTGATGTACCATAGTTCCCGCACTTAAAAAGGCATAGTCCCCAACAACAACGTGCCCAGGTAAGAGCACGCCAGCCACCAGGGTGACCTCGCGCCCGACATAACAGTTGTGTGAAACGTGGACATAGGGCATGACCAGCGTTCTTTCTGCGATACGCGTTTCAAGACCCTCGCCCGTAGCGCGGTGCAAGCTGGCAAACTCGCGCACCTCGACGTGGTCCTCTAATACCACATAACTGCGCTCACCCCGATAATCGCGGTCCATTGGTGCACCACCTACGGTAGCATAAGGACCAATACGACACTGGCGTCCGAGCCTTGTGCCTGGCAGCAGCGTTGAACCCGTGAGAATTTCTGAGTCTTCACCGATGATCACGTCTTCCCCGATGACCACAAAGGGTCCGACCGTCACTCCATCTGCCAGAACTGCTTTGGGATCAACCTGCGCCGTTGGATGAATTGCCATACACTAGTCAAACATAAAAGATAAGGTGGCTTCTGCGGCAATTGTCTCACCGACCAGCGCAAGCGCTTCTACTTTGCAAAAGCGGCGGCGGTATGCCACAATTGTACCGGTCAGCCGCAACTGGTCACCAGGCACGACCTTGCGCTTGAAACGTGCCCCATCTACCCCAGCCAGATAGCCAATGCGACCGTCGCTGATACCCTCGCGCACGGCCAGTCCCACAGCCGCCGCCTGTGCCAACGCCTCAACAATCAGAACGCCGGGCATCACGGCTTCCTGTGGAAAGTGGCCGGCAAAATAGGGCTCGTTAAAGCTCACATTCTTGAGGCACTCGAACGTATCACCCTCCTGAAACACGAAGCTGTCCACCAGCAAAAACGGATAACGGTGCGGAATGAGCGCTTTGATATCAACAGTCATAAGCACAGTTTACCCTGCTTTAGGCAAGCTGCAAGACAGGAAGATAGGAGAGAGTGTGTGCAAATTTTAGGGGCATTTGCTAATCATCAGAATTTTGCAGGATCAATAGTCCGGTAACTTTTTGAAGCCAAATTTGAAAAACACAGTCCTGAACGCAAAAACACCTCATTGTACAGAAATTTGGATACATCTGAGAAATGTCGCTCTGGACGAACTTTCTAAAAAACGTTCCAGACTATTACAGGATGAAACAGGCAGATTATTTACACCGTAAGATTAGTTCTGATATTTGGATTCTTGACCAAGTATGGAGTTTTAAGCGAAATATGGGTATCAACATCTGTTTTACGGTGTATTAATAC
>CAZZPQ010000120.1:0-10684 GCA_964655595.1 uncultured bacterium | reverse complement strand
TGCGGCTGTCACTAAAGAGATAAGCCCCAAGACCCAAAGCGATAAGGATGCCACCAATAGTCATTGTCAGGTTCGTCATAAAGATGAGTATATCCCAGGTCAGAACATCTGCCTAGAATGCCTGCTGCAATCTTCACGTTTGTTGCAGACACTTCGGCGAGCAACAGCACAATGTTGTTGTGCCTCGAGAACTGCTTGGTGGAAACTGGTATTCTGCTTGCCAAATCACGTAGTACGAGGAGCACTATGCCCATCACCATCAAGGATGTTCGCATCATCACTACGCAGTATCAAAAGCAGCGTTTGGTCATCGTCAAGGTCATCACCAGCGAAGATGGGCTGTACGGTCTGGGTTGTGCCACCTTCACGCAGCGCTATCACGCTGTGGTCGCCGCTTTAAAAGGGCACATCATTCCCTTCGTCCTGGGCCGCGATGTATCGCGCATCGAAGAAATGTTTAACATGCTGATGGTCAGTGGCTACTGGCGCAACGGCCCGGTTCTGAACAACGCCATCTCAGGCATCGATCAGGCACTCTGGGATATCAAAGGCAAGCTCGCCAATATGCCCGTTTATGACCTTCTGGGCGGTAAATGCCGTGAGGCTGCCCATGTCTATGTACACGCCGACGGGTCTGAGCCGCAAGAGGTCGCTGATAACGTCAAAGCCTTTATGGAACAGGGCTACCGCTATATCCGGGTACAGATGGGCGGTTATGGCGGCAAAACCAACATGGCAGGCTTTGGCATCGGCAACGCCGACACTATCAATAATAGTGACGTCATGGTTTTACCAGAAAATGCACCTACAGGTGCCTATTTCGACCCCAGGGCCTACATGCGTAATATGCTAAGGATGATGGAACATGTCCGCGCTGAAGTCGGTGAATCGGTCGAGCTATTGCATGACGTACACGAGCGCCTTGGCACGATTAATGCCGTACAATTTGCCAAGGATGTTGAGCCGTTTAAGCTGTTTTTTCTCGAGGACATTTTAGCACCTGAGGACATTGAGTGGTTTGAGCGCATTCGCCAACAAACCAGCACAGCACTCGCCATGGGCGAACTCTTTAATAATCCCAGAGAGTGGCAACCGCTCATCGAAAGAAAGCTCATCGACTTAATAAGAATGCACATCAGCCAGATGGGTGGAATCACCCCAGCCAGAAATGTAGCACTCTTGGCGCATCAAAATGGCATTCGCACCGCCTGGCACGGTCCCGCCGACACTTCACCTGTCGGTCACGCTGCCAATTTGCATCTGGACGTCTGGGCACCGAACTTTGGCGTACAGGAGTGGTGCCGCTTTAATGAGGTCATCTATGAGATGTTTCCGGGTCTTCCTGAAGTGAGACAGGGCTACATGTACCCCAATGACAAACCAGGTCTGGGCATCGACATCGATGAAAAGCTGGCAGCCAAGTTCCCCTGTGAGGATTTTGTGGAAGAGTGGACACAGACCCGACTACCCGATGGCAGTCCGGCGCGTCCCTAAACATTCAAGGAGCAAAAGATGAGCGAAGCACTACTAGATAAGGTCAATACCAACTCGAGCCCCAGTCAACTGCGCATTACTGACATGCGTATCGCGAACCTCAGGGGCTTACCCTTTCCCGCCAGTATCATCCGGCTCGATACCAACCAGGGTATCTCTGGCTATGGTGAAGTCCGCGACTTTGCCAGTCCGGTCTATGCCCTGATGCTCAAGCGCCAACTGATCGGCGAAAACCCCTGCAATATCGACAAGCTCTTTCGCAAGATCAAGCAGTTTGGGCATCATGCCAGACAAGCCGGCGGGGTCTGCGGCGTAGAAATGGCGCTGATGGACCTGGCAGGTAAGGCTTATGGTGTACCGGCTTATATGCTGGCAGGGGGTAAGTTTCGTGATGAAATTCTCTGCTACTGCGATACGGATAGCGTGCCAGACGGGACCACCATGGGCAAACGCTTAAAGGCAAGGATGGAGGCTGGCTACCGGTTTCTCAAGATGGACGTCGGCATTGGTCTGCTTAGGGACATTCCCGGTAGCTTATGTGCCCCGCCCGGGATGCTCGAGCGCCAGGACGTCATGCACCCCTTTACCGGCATTCAGCTTACCGATAAAGGCATTGAGCATCTGGTGAACTACGTCAGCAACGTACGTCAGGAAATCGGCTATGAAGTGCCGCTGGCAGCGGACCACTTTGGACATATCGGGCTCGAGTCCTGCATTCGTTTGGGCCGAGCGCTGGATCAGTTCAACCTTGCCTGGTACGAAGACATGATTCCCTGGCAATTTACAGCTCAGTACCAGCGCTTGTCCCAGTCAGTGACCACGCCCATCTGTACCGGAGAAGATATCTATCTGAAAGAGAACTTCAAACCCCTTTTAGAAGCGCGGGCAGTAGCAGTCATTCACCCCGATCTGGCGACTTCAGGTGGCATTCTGGAAACCAAGAAGATTGGGGATCTGGCTCAGGAGTACGGCGTAGCGATGGCGATGCACATGGCAGGCTCACCCATTTCCACGCTGGCAAGCGTCCACTGCGCCGCAGCGACCGAGAACTTTATGGTGCTCGAGCATCACGCTGTCGATATACCCCGCTGGCACGACCTGCTCGAGGGACTGAACAAACCGCTGATTCAAAACGGGCATATTCAGGTTCCAGAAACACCAGGTCTGGGCTTTACAGATATCAATGAAGAGGCTTTTCGCGAATTTTTGAACCCGGAAAGACCCCTATTCTTTGAAAGCACCGAAACCTGGGATAGCGACTGGTCCCATGACCGGCTGTGGAGTTAGACAGGCACGATGACCGGATTTGCAATCTTAGGGACAGGTATGGTTGCCGATTACCATCGGCAGGCAATTGCTGCAAATGCGACTTTGGGTGCAAAGCTTATTGCCGTATCCCACCACCAGCCAACAGAAGACATTGCGCAACGCTTCGCTGTTCCTTGCCTGACCTTTGAGGCAGTGCTCGAGCACCCAGAGGTTGATGTCGTTTGTATATGCACCCCCAGTGGGCAACATGCTGAGCAGGCAGTGCGTGCCATGCAGGCAGGCAAGCACGTGCTGGTCGAAAAACCCATGGCACTGAATCTTGCCGATGCAGACCGAATGATTCAGGTCAGCCAGGAACAAGGATTGCACCTTGGCGTCGTCTTACAGCGGCGCAGCGAACCTGTTTTCAAGCAGGTTAAGGAAGCGCTTGCCCATGATTTGGGAGATATCAGCCTGGCGGCTATCACCATGCCCTATTACCGCCCGCAGTCCTACTATGATCAGGCTAGCTGGCGCGGTACCTGGGCGCTTGATGGCGGTGGAGTATTGATGAATCAGGGTATCCACCTGATCGACCTGCTCGTCTGGTATCTGGGTGACCCAGTCGAAGTGCAGGCACATGCGGCTACCCTAAAGCGCGACATCGAGGTTGAAGACACGCTAAGCGCCAGCCTGCGCTTTGCCAGTGGCGCGCTGGCTACCATCACTGCAACCACCACGAGCGCACCTGGCTTTCCCCACAGGCTCGAGTTCTACGGTAGCAATGGCGGCATCCAGATTGAAGGCGAGACCATTCGGCGCTGGCAGCTTCATGACGATAGTCAGGCCAAGATAGCGATCCCCAATGTGCAGGAAACGAATGACGCAGGCTCCGCTGGCGATCCAAGAGGCATTTCCACCAGCGGTCATAGCAACATCGTTCATGACTTTTTGCAAGCACTGCAAAAGGGTCAACCTCTCCAGATTGACGGTCACGAGGGCCGCCGCAGCCTGGCAGCAGTGCTGGCGATCTATCAGGCTGCTGGACTCATAGGCAGCTCTACTGCGAACTCTAAACCTTAGAAAGGTACTGTTATCGGCTACGCTCTGGTTGCTTGCGCCGCACTCTTATGGAGTCTGATTGGCATTTTCTCCCGTTCAGTTCTGGACGCAGGCATCTCGGCCATTGAGATTGCCTTTTGGCGGGCTGCTTTTGCTGGTACGCTGTTTGTGATTCATGCCAGTTTTGTGAAGCAACTGCGAGTGCAGCGCTCATCTGACTGGCTCATTTTTGTGGGTTTTGCCCTGCTGGGTATCACGGTTTTTTACACTGCGCTCATCTTTGCTATTGATACCGGTGGCGTCAGTCTGGCCTTTATCCTGCTCTACAGCGCACCTGTCTTTGTGGCGCTCTTTGCCTGGTTACTGCTTAAGGAGCGCATGTCGCGCTATAAACTGCTGCTCGTTGGACTGGCAATCCTGGGCGTCTTACTGGTGTCGCAGGATAGTGGCAGCGGCATAAACGTATCCGGAACATCTCTTTTCTGGGGTTTACTGTCAGGCTTTAGCTATGCCAGCTACTACATTTTTGGCAAGTTTCTACTGGACAGATATCAGACGGTAACGATTTACGCCCTGATCATGCCCATAGGTGCCTTGAGCCTTCTGCCGTTGGTAACCTTCAGCCCCAAGACCTCTGGTATCTGGCTATCACTCATATTGCTGGCCTTTATTTCGACCTATCTGGCCTATCTGCTGTACTATCTGGGCCTCAAGCATGTAGAAGCGTCGCGGGCTGTTCTGATTGCTACTGTCGAACCTGTGGCAGCAGCCGGTCTCGCTGCGCTTTTCTACAACGAGCGTCTGGGTATTGCCGGGTTACTTGGTGCACTCTGTATTCTGGCGGCTGCGCTACTGAGTGCCGTTCCAGGCAAGCGCCCTTTAGACCAAGCTCAATAAATTGAACGGCAGTTACACAATAAAACCAAGCATCTTTTACTTTTGATTCTTGCCTTTTTCCTAAGTCACCTAGACGTGGCAACTGCAATAATAAATGCACTACCCAACGTCATTCCAGCGA
Organism: uncultured bacterium; assembly: GCA_964655595.1. GTDB lineage: Bacteria > Deinococcota > Deinococci > Deinococcales > Trueperaceae > CAZZPQ01. The sequence goes on along the minus strand of CAZZPQ010000120.1, from coordinate 5,862 downwards.
AAGCTGGAATCCATAGCTTGACAGTAAAAACCAATGTGACTTAAGCGCATGCTGCATTCTTTTTTTCCGCCTGGCCATGGGTGCCAGCCTGCGCTAGCAGGCTGCGCTGAGACTTTGAAAAGTTTTTCGTGGATGTGCTAAAAGAATTGAAAAGAAGTGCCCCGCTTCCTATTCGCCCTGCTCGGCATAAATCCTTGGGTTTATCCCAACAATTTATCCGGAACTGGTCTTAGCTGGCAAAAGAGGATAGGGTCAGCTTGGGATTGTTGCTCAGCTCGAGTTCCTCGAGCAGTCGCGTCGCCAGGCTGAGGGAGCGCAAGTCATCTTCAGCTGTACCGATGGGTACAGTGCTGTTATCAATCCGCGCCAGGAAGTGCTCAATTTCCTTTTTGAGCGGATTGTTTTCGTGAACAGTACGGGCATCAACCAGCATGTGGCTACCCGTGTTACCATTACCCGCAGCCTTGTAAACCGCAATTTCCGTATAGGGCTCCTTGGCGAAATCGACCCGTGTGGTCTGCTCGGCTTCAGCAATAACCAAGCTACGCTCGGCATCAGGTGCGATACGGCTGGCCAAAAGACGCGCAATACAGCCATTTTCAAAGATGATTTGGGCGGCAGCAACATCTTCATAGGGGCTGCCGTTCATCACATGTCCAGCAACGCTGATACTCTTGACCGGGAATGGGTTGAGGCCCAGGATGATGTCAATATCGTGAATCATCAGGTCAAGAATCACCCCGGTGTCTTTGATACGAGCATGGGGGCTTAGACGCCTGGCCTCGATAAGATAAGGTTCTTTGACCCGCTCCTGCAAAAACTGAACCGCCTGAAAAAAGCGGGTAATATGCCCTACTTGTAAAACACAGTGATGCCGCTGGCTGAGCGCGAACAGCTCTCTGGCCTCAGCGACGCTGGTGGTAATGGGTTTTTCAACCAAGCAATGAACACCTGCTCTGAGCAATTCCTGAGCAATCGTGTAATGGTTACTGGTGGGCGCAGCGATGCTGACCGCGTCAATCCGTTCGTTATTTAACAGCTCCGTGGCACTGGCATAGGTCTTGACGGCATAATTCAGGTTTGCTTCAAAACGGCGTTCATCATCCGGTTCAACGATAGCCACCAACTCAACATGAGGCAATACCGCGTATATATTGGCGTGATGGCGTCCCATCACGCCTGCGCCAATCACTGCGGTACGCAAGCGCTTCATGCAGCAGAACTCCGCAAGTGTTTCAAGAAGGCAATGTGACTGGCATGTGAACCTTTATGAACATGAAGCTGACCTGTAATTGGTTGACCTAGCAAGAAAAAGTCCCCCAGAGCATCCAGCGCTTTGTGACGCACTGGCTCATTGTCGTAGCGTAGCTGCTGTAACGCCTCAGCATCTCCAAAGACAATAGCATTTTCCAGACCCGCCTGACTAGCTAGACCTTGACGCCTGAGTTCTTCAAGCTCTTTAAGGAAGCCAAAAGTGCGTGCCGCTAAGACCTCGTGATAGTCTGCCTGAGTGCCTGTCCACATTTGTTGACCGATGGCAGGATGATCAAAATCAATGCTGACAGTTAAACGATTGCCAGCTTGCAGTGAAAACCGGCTGTGACCCAGGTCGAACACCTGAGACTGGTTAATGAACCAGGCAGTCGGGGGCTTATGTGGCTGACCCAAAGCATCAATCAGCTCGAGCCAGGGCGCTGCGGAGCCATCCAGAATTGGCAGTTCCGGCCCACTGACTTCAATACAGAGGTCACGCCACCAACCGCATACGTGCAGGGCAGCCAGCAGATGCTCGACCATCGCGACCTGAGCATGATCTTTAGCCAGCACGGTGCAGCGTGTGGTAGCAATGACACTCTCAAGCGTAGCTGGAATCCGCACACCAGAACGCAAAAAGTGTACTGGCCCTGCTTCCCTGTGCAGCCGTACTTCGCAAAACTCACCGCTATGGATGCCGTAACCTTTGATCACACTGCTCTCAATCACATTAGCCTTTTATACGCTGCCAGATGGTCTCGAGCTTGTTTTGCAGATAAAGCTTACGCACATATTTCCGCTGCGGTTCAGCAGGATTGCCAGCCCAGGTTTCACCACTGGGGACGCTTTTAGTCACCAGCGACCGGGCTGCGATACGTACATCATCCCCAAGGTGGATATGATCCACCAGGCCAACACCACCGCCCAGCATCACTCGGTTGCCCAAACGCGTACTGCCGGCAATCGCTGTGGTTCCGGCGATCAGACAATCCGTACCTACACTGACATTGTGCCCAATCTGACAAAGATTATCTATTTTGGTCCGATCACCGATGAGCGTCTCTCCCAGTGTGGCACGGTCAATGCAGGTATTAGCGCCAATTTCCACTGCCTGACCAAGGCGCACACGACCCAGATGATGAATTTTCATTGCGCCACCTTGGCTTGCTGCATAACCAAAACCGTCACTGCCAATCACCGCCCCGCTGTGAATGATACAGTCATCACCCACAATCACCCCAGCATACAGACTGACATGGGCATGCAGAATGCAATTTTTCCCAATCTGGACAGTATCATCAATGAAACAATGGGGGCCAATACGACTTCCAGCCCCAATACTGGCTGCCCTGACAACAGCCTTTTCCGCAATATGAACCTCAACCGCCAGTTGCGCTGTGTCAGCTATATACGCTGATGGGTGAATACCCTCGGCAACCACTGGTCTATCATCAAAAAGCTCAGACAACTGCGCCAAGGCCAGTCGCACATCTGCGACTGGGATATGCGGCAAAACCGTGTGAGTGTTTTCGGGCACGATCAGCACAGCCAGCGGCAAGGGCACCTGCTCCAGCGCAGCTGCCTGATTTGCCTTAAAGCACAGCACCACAGCATGTGCCTGTGGTGCATCTGGCGCACATAGGGTAGTCGCCTCTGCCACTTTGCCAACCAGCGTACTGCCCAGCCGAGCTGCCAGCTCATCAGTGCGATAATGCTTCATGGCAGCACCTCAGGTGTAGCATCATCGTTATCATCCTCTCTGATAAGTGTCACGCTGATAGTTTCATCACCCTCAATGATATAAGGGAAGCTAATCCGCTCGAGTTGCACCGGATCATCGCCAACCAGCGCTTCAATAATCAGCTCACTGGCTTGTGGAATATCCTGAAGCGCCACCAAAAGCTCCCCAAATGAGAGTATCGTTAAACCTTCTGTCTCTGCTGCGGGTTCAAGACCCCCACGAAAGCGAATCTCGATCACCTCATCATCAGTCTCTGGTAATTGCAGCTTAAACGTCCTGACCAAAGGTTCAGCACGGTAGGGCTGCAGACGAACATGCACCACCAGATCGTCACCCACTACCAGCTCTTCATCCTCAGCCACCACTTCAACCACCCGTGCGTAGCTTTCGACATTTTCGTAGGTGATATTGAGTGCCAACCGTTCAAGTTGCGCTGCCCGGAAAATGTTGTTAGCCAAAATTGCCAAGGGCATGGCTGCCAGAATAGCGCTGTCCAGTCCGATGTCACTAGAGCTAGATAGCTGCTCGAGCATTGTGAGCACCTCTCCATCCTGAAAATGAATCTCCCAGGCCAACTCAGCACTGCCAGCTCCAAATTGCTGTCTGACCTCATCCAAAAGCTGCAAGGTCGCACTTGCCAGGAGCGGTGCGAGATAGCGTTCATCATTGCTTAGTTCAAAGGTTTTGGTGGTTCTGCCATGAGGCCCCACCATGGTGAGACTCACTGGCAAAAAGGCTGGTTCAACGCCCAATTGCCCCGCTACTGCCGCTGGACGGTCCTGGGTGATACTGCCCAGCAAGGTCTGACCGCTGTCGGCCAGCTTGAAAGGCACGAAAGAACTCGGCACAATATGTGACACGAAAGCTGGTGCCAACGCAAAAGACACCTCACCATCACCCAAGAGCGGATGTCCAAACGCGAGTACCTGCCCATTATCTATACTTGTCACTGTACCCACAGCAGCAATGGTGACATCACCGCGCGCCAGTTGCACGCTGACAGCACTGCCTGGCTCCAGCTGATACTTACTTTCATCAGGCACCAAGGCGCGACCCAGTTGCACAGGCAAAAGCTGCTGTCCCGTACGAAAAAGTGGCCTTAGCTGACTAGCGGCACGTTCGCCTAAACCAGAAAGTAGTATCGGTGTAGCGATAGGTTGGGGCGTTTCGGCCGGCAAAAACTCTGCCCCAAAGGTTTCAAGGTCTTGTGCCAGCACCATAGCCTTCATGACATCTATGGGTGTCACCAGTGCCAGCGAGTGATCGCTGTTAGGAAAGACATAAGCAATCGCACCTAAAAGCGCATCCCCTGCGGTAGTCGGCAGATAGACCGGACTACCACTCATGCCAGCTGCCACACCACCAGCAGCTTCAATTAGGGGACCACTCGCCCGCACCAGCACCAGGGGAAAGCCAAGTCCCATGTCATACTGCAAAGCCAGCACTTCCACTTCAAAGCGCTCAATACTGTTGCCGGCTCCCGCACTCAGGGCATAACCGCGCAAGCCGGGTCGAACAGACTCGAGCGGGTAGCTGCTGGCTGCAGCATGGAACAGCAGGAGAAAAATAAAGATAAAGACTCGCATCAACCCATGCTACCCTGCGCAGCCGATCTTCGCCTGTAGCGATGATATTCGTTCGTGCAAAAGCCCTTATCGCCTCAAGAACTTGTCACTGATGAGTGCATCTTGTAAAACGCTCAACATATCCAGCGCCTGACCAGTACCCAACGCTACGCTGTCGATGGCATTCTCTGCAACCGCCACCGGAATACCCGTTGCCTGGCGTAAAAGCTCATCGAAGTTGCGCAGCAAAGAACCACCCCCGGTCATAATAATACCGCGATCAATCACATCAGCTACCAGCTCAGGGGGTGAAGACTCGAGTACACGGCGCACACCGTCACTGATCTTTTGCAGAGGCTCCTTGAGCGCCTCTACCACATCTTCGCTGCTGACCACCACCGTCTTTGGCAAACCGTTTATCAGGTCACGCCCGCGAACTTCAATACTCCGATTGTCCTCAGGGCGCGTGATCATAGCCGCCCCTATTTTCATTTTGACCTCTTCGGCTGTGCGGTCACCAACCAGCAGGTTTTCCTTGTGGCGGATAAAGCGGATGATACTTTCGTCAAATTCGTTGCCAGCAATCCGCAAGGATTCACTAACCACAATGCCACCTAGGCTGATGACAGCAATATCGGTGGTACCCCCGCCGATGTCCACTATCATGGTGCCTGTTGGCTCGGCAATGTTGACACCCGCGCCAATGGCAGCAGACAGAGGCTCTTCAATCAGGAATGCCTTGCGCGCTCCCACCTCCCGCGTTGCCTGTAACACAGCACGCTTTTCAACCTCCGTGACCCCACTCGGTACACAAACCATCACATGGGGTTTAAAGAGACGCGATGGCCCTGTTAAGACCTTGCGCACAAACGCCTTGAGCATCTTTTCGGTAAGGTCATAATCTGCAATCACACCATCGCGCATGGGCCGAACCGCCACAATATTACCTGGGGTACGCCCCAGCATCCGGTAGGCTTCTTCACCAACGGCTTTGATCTCACCTGTATCACGTACCATGGCAATGACTGACGGCTCACGCAGCATAATCCCTTTACCCTTAACGTATATAAGTACGGTAGCCGTGCCCAGGTCAACCCCGATTTCCTGTCTTAATCTGAACATAGGTACTCCATCACACCCTTCAACCCTCACATCAAAAACTATAGCTGTTGCGCATCCAAAACCAGCCAAGCACTGTCCTGGCACTACGCTGTAACAGCGCAGTATACCGCGTTAGTTAACCTCGAGTATGATTTGACCTTTTTTGCTAGTCAGCGCCAAACCAGATAGAATTACCTTTGT
>CAZZPQ010000119.1:7864-10730 GCA_964655595.1 uncultured bacterium | reverse complement strand
GCAGCTCAGTCTCGAGGGAGCAATTCAGAGTGTGGACAATGTTGAAGCAAGCCACTTTGTTCCCCCTTCGGTTGACATAGGCAAGCAGTTTTTCGCACATATGAGAGCGAGTAGAAAACTCTCCCCTGAAAAAGCCAAACGCTTGGCCGAAAGGTTTCAGCGCGAGTTTGAGGAAGAAGTGGCGAAAGGCTAAGCCCAGGGATTATCCTTCAAGCCAAAGCTCCTGGTTAGGGCATTACGCGGTATACCACCTCATCCAGCTCATTACCTGCCATACCGATGTCGATCCGTTCTTCAATGACCTGCCCAGCCAATGACTCCGGGATTTTACGGCTGGGAATATTGCGCTTGTCCACCGGATAGATGAAACTTTCAAGCACAATAGCCTCTCGCACCCAGTTGACCAGCGTGTGAATCGCTTCCCTGCCGTAGCCCTTCCCATGCGCTGAGGCTTTCAGCCAGATACCCAGTTCGGGATTTTTGACATCACCCCGGCCATGTAACCCGCAGCAACCCAGAAACTCACCTGTCTCCTTATCAAGGATGACGAGTTGAAGGTTATCACGCTGCTCTAAACTGGCAAGGCTCGAGCTGATAAAGGCCCGCGTCTCCTCGATGCTGTCTGGCACTTTGGGAATCATATAGCGGGTAATTGTAGCCGTAAACTCCTGAAAGATTAGCTGTGCGTCAGTCTGGGCTATCGTTCTTAGCGCAATCCGTTCCCCTGCAATGTGTAAGGACATCAAGTCGGGTTCGGGGCTCAGCTTGAACTGAAAGCCTGACACTAAAAGACCCACTCTCCCCCACGCATAATTGCCTCACGCTGACCGCTACCGGTGATACCGTCAATGTCCATCTCGGCAGAGCCCACCATAAAGTCCACGTGCTCGAGACTGTCATTCACACCCGCCGCACGCGCCTCTTCATCGCTCATATCTGTGCCGCCATGCAAGGTAAAACTATAGGCGCGCCCCAATGCCAGGTGGCTGGCAGCGTTCTCGTCATAAAGCGTGTTGTAAAAGAGTGTTTTCATCTGACTGATGGGGCTCGAGTGTGGTACCAGCGCTACCTCGCCCAGCCGCCGTGAACCTTCATCCGCCTCGAGAAGTTTGTGGAGGCTGTCCTCGCCTCGCCTGGCAGTGGCTTCAGTCACCTGCCCGTCCTTAAACGTCAGGCTAAAGTCTTCTATCAAGCGTCCGGTATAACTCAGTGGCATGCTGCTATGAACAACGCCATCTGCCTGCTCACGGTGCGGCAGGGTAAAGACTTCTTCGGTGGGCATATTGGCAACATAAACTATGCCTGACTGGGTTGGCTGTACCCCTCCCAGCCACAGATGCCCCTCTGGCAAGCCCAGCGTCAAATCTGTGCCGGGTGCACGGTAGTGAAGCGCTCTATACGCTTTGTCGGTCAGGTACTGCCTGCGCGCCTCGAGTGCCTCCAGATGCTGCTGCCAGTCAGCAACGGGATCTTTTTGGTCTGCACGAACGGCTTTAAATACAGCATCCCACAGCAGTTGCATCTGTCTGGCCGGCGCTTCATCAGGATAAACCCGCCCCGCCCAACCTTCAATCGGGATGGTGACCAGACACCAGTTAACCTGCGAACCAGTCACGGCGTCCATGTGCGGCTGTAAAGCCTGACTACGGGCACGCTGCGCCCGGCTCACCCTGTCAGCATCTGCTTTTGCAAGCAGTTGTGGATCACTCGAGCGAATGCCAATAATCGCGTCACCACGTCTGGCAGCGGTATTAAGAGCTTCCTTTTGCCAGGCGGGAATATCATCAAAGACATCATCTGCTGCATGATAGTAGGTTTGCTGGGTGATAGCGTCGTCCTCCCAAAGGACATCGACAAAACGCGCCCCTGCTCGGTAGGCGCTCTCAACCACCAGACGAGCCAGATTGGCACCATCAATCGGCGCACGCAGCATCACATTTTGCCCAGGCTGAACATTAGCGCCGATGCTGACAATCAAATCAGCGTAGCGCTGTAACTTTTCTTCAAAACTGAGTTGCATAGCTCTCCTTCGTAAATACAAGCGTTGCTAGTGAATCATAGCCCAGGGTTCACAGCAACGCTTGGTGATCCAGTCACTTGCTGATGACTGTGCCAGATTAGTCACGCTGCAACCGACCCTGAATATCAAAGGTCACGCTCACTTCATCATCCACGGTAATCCCCAGGATAGTCGGGCGGCGCATCTCAAAATCCGATAGCAGGACATCAAAACCCCCTGTCGCTCTGAGTAAACCGTCCTGAAACTCGAGTGTGACCGTGGTCGTCAGGGGTCGCGTGACCCCGTGCATGATGAGATTGCCTGTTAGTTGAAGGGTCTGTACGCCTTCTTGCAGGCTATCCAAAGCGGTAGCAATACGCGCAGTTTCAAAAATAATGTCAGGGTATTGACGAACCTGAAAGACAATACGCCTGGCATCTGCGTCCCGAAAGATATTCCCTGAGCGAAACTCGGTCGCTTTGATGACCACCCGCAGGCTCGAGTTCGCCAAACTATCCTCATCCAGTAATAGCTCGACCCTATCGACCGACGCACGACCCTGCCAACTGAAATTCACATCACTCGCTTCGTACTGCACCACACTATCCGATGACAAGACGAAACGCGTCTGTGCCAGTGACATTGACAGCACACAGCTTATGAGTCCAGCAAGGCAAAGCAGCTTGAGGTATTTCATAAGAAGCAGTCTACAACACATCTGTTAAAGACACTGGCAGCCTGACACAGATACCAGGTTCTTACCCTAAGCAGTTCTACGACAAAACCTTAAGTCTTCCTAACGCGCAGCTATCACCTCCCCCAGGTCGACCAGAACATCCCTATGGATCCTTCGTAAAAATGCTTAGT
>CAZZPQ010000119.1:2115-7764 GCA_964655595.1 uncultured bacterium | reverse complement strand
TAAAAATGCTTAGTCAAGCCGATTACATGAAGCAAGAGATATTATACTTAGCCTCATTAAACTGAGATACACTAATCGCATGAGTGCTACCAGTCACAAAGCCGTACTACCTGCCAAACGGGTCATTGCTACCTGGAACTGGCTGACTGCCCCCTTGTACTGGCTCTATGAACATCGTTTGCTCAGCGCCATCCAGCGAGGCGGTCGCTTGCCCAAGCACATCGGCATCATCATGGATGGCAATCGGCGCTTTGCGCGCATCATTGGGCTGGATGTTAAAACGGGTCATGACTACGGGGCTGGCAAGGCCAGGGAAGTTCTGGACTGGTGTCTCGAGCTTGGCATCCAACACATTACCCTGTGGGGCTTTAGCACCGACAATAAGGGACGTAGACCCGAAGAAGTCGCTCACTTGCACAGCCTTTTTGAGCAACAAGCCAAAGACCTGATGAGCGATGAACGCTTGCACAAGAACCGCGTTCGCGTGCGCATCATCGGCGATGTTCGCGATTTTCCAGAGTCTACCAAAGAAGCTCTGGCACAAATGGAAGCGGCCACTGCTGACTATGACGGCATGCACCTGAATGTTGCGCTGGGCTACGGTGGGCGTGAGGAAATCGTTGGCGCTATGCAGCGCTTTCTACGTGACCGTTCCCAAACGACCAGCCAGGTCGCTGAACTTATTGAAGAACTGAATGTTGATGCGATTGCGCGCTACCTGTACACTGCTGGCACACCTGACCCTGACTTTGTGATTCGCACCAGCGGAGAAGTGCGCCTCTCAGGTTTTTTGCTCTGGCAAACTGCCTACAGCGAGTTTTACTTTTGCGACGCCTTTTGGCCGAGCTTTCGCAAGGTGGACTTTTTGCGGGCCGTGCGGAGTTTTCAGGAACGCGAGCGTAGATTTGGCAAATAGACCAGCATGCCTGATGCCCGCATCATTACCGCCGCAGAGTGTAGCTGCTTCCGCCTGTTTCAAAAATCATTATTTCGCCGTCCCAATAGGCACTAAAGCTAAACTGGTCGCTACCACTCTGAAAACTTCCAAATAGCTGAGTGCCAGTACCATCGGTGACGACATCCCCAACGATGGCTGGAAAAACCTGATTGTGAAAGGTGATTTCCCCAGTATAAAAACCATCTGTCCCCTGCAAACTGAGCTGCAACTGTCCGTCTGAATAGATGCCAGTGAGCGGATCGCTAGGCACAAGTGGATTCGTGGAGCCTGCCAGCGGATTGGTTTGACCACCCAGGGGATTGACAGCTGGTGCATCTGGTGCTACTGGTAGTGTCGCCATCTCAACCGGCTGTGGTGGTAAGCTACCTATCCCGACACTAAAACTGCTCAGCATCACCTCAAAGGTCGGTTGATGCTGTGAAAAGGTGGCACTCTCTGCACCATAAGCCAGCGCATAAAGACGGTTACCGTAAAGAAAGACATACATCCCGCCAACCATCGGCACACCTGTCTCTTCATGTGCAGCCCTGAACTCAATAACTTTACTGGGCTGACCTGCCACATTTGTGTCGCTGGTCTGCACAATCTGAAAGCTGTCGATCTCCTGCTGCAACCCCTCTGCCATGAGCGAAGCGAGCTCATCGAGCGACATCTGACTGACCTGCTCCATATCTTCGGCACTGAAAGGAACGACAAAGATACCGAAGTTGGTGACATTATCGAGAGAAATCTCGATGCCGTCTGGCGTCTGCTCGAGTACCCAACCTTCCAGATAAGAGATTTGATAGCCAAACTCAGGATTCACGTAGGACAGATAGCCTGACTGAGCAACCGTCACACCAAAGCAAAGAACAACAAAAAGTAATGTTTTAGCCAACCATGCCATGTTCAACCTCCGCTTGTACCTTAGCAAAGCAGGGCTTAAAAATGACTTAATTCGCCTTGGCCAACATCATTCAATCCACAAAAATCACTGCATTCGATTGCTTACCCAAAGAGTTCCGTAACACTCACCGCCGACTTGGGCTCGAGATAGCCCGTGTCCATCTGTGCCAGTTGCAGCTTGCCTGAGACGTCATCATTCACCCCTTGCCAGTAGGTGTAATTGTCAATCACCCAGATGCCGCTCTCACGTGTGCCATTACCTGAGCCCTTGACACCTCCAAAAGGCATGTGCGCCTCGGCACCTGTAGTAGAGTTATTGATTGAGGTCATGCCAGCCTGAATCTGATCCTTAAATTGAAAAGCCCATTCGCGGTTATTGGTATAAATAGCGCTCGAGAGCCCATAGTCCACACTGTTAGCAACCTCGATAGCCTCAGCGATACCATCGACCTTAACAAGATTAATGGTTGGCCCGAAGATTTCTGTCTGGAACTGCTTCATATCCGCTGTGACCTTTTCCCAGATGGTCGGCCAACCGTAAAACCCCGCCTCTGGATCACCCAAAAAGCCTTTGGGTTTGTTTTCAGCAGTGATACGACCCTTGCCGTAGAGCAGCTTCGCCCCGTCGGCTGCGCCCCAGTCGTAGTGCTCGAGCCAACGCTCGAAAAAACGCTGATTGATAAACGGTCCATAAAGCACATCATATTGATTCGGGTCTCCGATACTGATCGCCTTGGCTGCCTTGACAAACTGATCACGGAAGTCTTTATAAACGGCTTTGTCGATAATGATATTGCCTGCGCTGGTACAGCGCTGCCCACCAGTACCAAAGGAAGCCCAGAGCGCTCCAGACACCGCATTGTCCAGATCAGCATCAGCCATCACTACCAGCGGATTCTTGCCTCCCAGCTCGAGCGTCGGGTGTTGCAGGTTGCGCCCTGCAATCGCGCCAATCTGCCTGCCAACAGAGGTAGAGCCTGTGAAGGCAAACTTCTGTACGCGCTTTTCATCGATCATATCGACCAGATATTCACCAGCCGCCCCAGCACCCCCACCAAAGACCAGGTTGAGTACCCCATCTGGCAAGCCTGCCTCTGACATTAGCTGTACCATGGCATAGGCGCAGGCAGGCGCATCTTCAGAGGGTTTCCAGACGATGGTATTGCCCGTCACCAGCGCCGGAATGATCTTCCAGGCTGGTACCGCCACCGGAAAGTTTCCCGCGGTGACGATGCCCACCACCCCCAGCGGCCGGCGATAGGTCATCAGTTCCTTATTCTGCATTTCGCTGGGCACGGTCTGCCCGTAGAGCCTCCGACCTTCCGACTGAAAGAAATGACAGGTGTCGATGGCTTCTTGCACGTCGCCTCGGGCCTCTTTCAGGGTCTTGCCCATCTCGCGGCAGACCAGTTGACTCAGCGCTTCTTTTTCTCTGGTAATAGCCTTGCCAATATTGCCAATCACCTCACCACGAATGGGTGCTGGCGTCCGCGACCAGATTTTGAACGCTTGGGCGGCGGCGTCACAAGCGGCGCGCACCTGCTCCTTGGTAGCTTCAGGAAATATACCCACCACATCACTCAAGTTGGATGAATTGCGTGATTCAAAGGTCGCTTGTGACCCCACTTGCTTACCTGCAATCAGGTTATGAAACATTTTTGCCATACTGCCTCCTAAATCCAAACCCAGAATAGCCCATAAATCTAGCTTTTACCTGAGCGCAAAAGGTGGCGGGTACAAAAGCCCACCCGCATTCCACAGACGGTTAGGTCCACGCTCGAGACCCACCTGAGTTCCTTCTCCTAAATGCCGCTCGTAGATTTCCGCATAGTTACCGACCTTGGCAATCATGAAGCGCAGCGCTTCTGGCTGCAAGCGCAAACCATCGACCATACTGGCTTCATAACCCAGAAACTGTCTTAAGGCGCGATGTTCAGCATCGGCTCCCTGTTGCACGTTCTCTGAAGTAATACCCCATTCTTCTGCCTGCATGAGCGCAAAGGAAAGCCAGGTAATCAGATCCCGCCAGTGATCATCACCAGCCGCAACAACAGGTGCAAACTGATTGCCATAATGATGAAAGATAACGGGACCAAAACCCAGATCCGCAGAACGGTTGTGCCCAGGATCTCGCAACACGTCTCCCACCATCACATCGATCTCTCCAGCACGCAGCAGCTCAAAACCCTCGTCCAAACCCACAGGATAATAAATCAGCCGCTCCTCCTGAAAAATGGCCACCGCATACGCCTGACAGAAACTGGCATAAAAACCGTGATAGCCCCCATCCTGACGCCGTATGAGTTCAGCCTCAGGTAAATTGAGCACGCCGCAGCGCAGTTCCTGTCGCTCCAGCACACGCTCAAAGGTACTGCCGTACGTCACCGCAGCTATCAGTATGAGAGTAATGCACAAAACTGTCTTCATGGCGACATGATAACACGGGTCCTAGGCAGTCACTGCTGACTCATAAAATGCCCCAAGAAGCTGTGGCGCAAGCAAAAGTTCAGCCAGCGCTCCCATGAGACGCTCGTAATGATGCAGGTATGCCGTTTCGCCCATAAGGCCAAGTCGCCAGATTTTTCCAGCAGTTTCACCCAGACCACCAGTAATACTGATGCGGTATTCATACCGTAATTGCTGACGCAGTCTGGCATCATCCAGGCCTTCTGGCAAGCGAACTGCCAGCACAGTTGGCAAGCGGTAGGCTTCAGGAATAAAGGCACTAAAACCAACAGTCTCGAGCGCTCTTAGCGTGGCATCTGCGACCTGTTTAACCCTGCGGCTGCGCTCGGCAATACCTTCGTCCAAAGCTGCCCGAATCGCTTCACCTGTCGCCCAGTGAAGCTGAACCGGTATCGTATGGTGGTAGTTGCGCCCCTTCGCACCCACCGACCAGTAGGCTTCCATACCCAAAGCGTCGTTATACCAGGTCGTCACCGGCGTCTTGCGGTTGGCTATCACCTGCATAGCCCGTTCGCTAAAAACAACAGGAGCGAGCCCAGGCGGCGCTGAAAGGCACTTTTGCGAGCCGGTATAAGCGTAGTCAACCCCCCAGGCAGCCATATCAAAGTCAAGCATGCCCACAGTGGTCACAGCATCAACTGTGTAAAGCGCTGCAACCTCGGCGGCAATCTCACCGATTTCCCGAACGGGATTCAGCACCCCGGTACTGGTTTCTCCGTGTACTACAGCGATGAGTTTAGGCAAGGTCTCATGGGCCAGAGCGCGTACCCGCGCTACATCCACCGGACTGCTGGCTGGGAACAAGAGGGGGATGACCTCTGCACCAAGACGCTCAGCCATATCAATCATGCGCTGGCCAAAAACCCCATTGCTGACAATCAGCACTTTGTCACCGGGCTCGAGCAAGTTAGCAAAGCCCGCCTCCATGCCCAACGAGCCTGTACCAGACAGCAGACTGGCAAAAGCATTGGCTGAAGTCTTGTAAAGCTCCTGCAAGTCCTGCACAATCTGGTCGTTGTAGGCAAAGACCTCCGGGTCCATATGACCACGCATGGGCCAGTGCAAAGCGGCAAGCGCCCTCGGGTGAATCGGGGTCGGCCCTGGGGTCAGGAGCAGCACATCATCTTGTGGCTTCATTCGGCACGTCCTTTGTTCGCGCAGCAAAAGAAAAACGACCGCACCACAGGGTGGGTCATTCGCACGGCGATACACTTCAGGGGTGTATCGCTAGTAAGTCGCTCGCGGCGCTAAGTCCTTCATGTCTTGTGTAGTCTACACAAGATACACATGTTTGTAAAGATGGTTTTTCACAGGTTTATGTAACAGGGCTGTTTAACAGG
>CAZZPQ010000119.1:0-2015 GCA_964655595.1 uncultured bacterium | reverse complement strand
TAACAGGGCTGTTTAACAGGTTTGTTTAACGGGGTTCAAAGTCGCCATCCTAGCGCTTAATCAGCACTCCAGCCTTAATCAGCGCAGCAAAAGCGCGGCGCTCGAGTGCTTCAGCTGGCTCATCGGCAGACTTGAGCAAAAGATGACGAAAGCCTGCCTGCAAAATCGCGCTACGGCTACGCTCAATAAACTGATGCACAGCGCGCTTATAAGCCCGCACCTCAGCCACGCTGACCTCGAGCGTATCCCCCGTTTCAACATCGACAACCTCGAGCTGCGCCTCTTCTGGATTCAGGTCTTCTTCCGCCATGATATGCAAAAAACTGGCGTCAAGCCCTCTGGCTTTAAGCGCGACCAGGGCGGGTCGCAATGAGCTTTCATCAAACAGGTCTGAAACAACCAGTGCCAGCCCAGCACCCCCTGCCAAACGTCCTTGCAAAGCAAAGCGTTTGATACCTTCAACTGGCGTAGGATCCTCTTTTTTTAGCAGCGGTGCATCGTCGATAAAAGCCCAGGTTTCGTTAATCTTGGCCCGTCCCTGAACCGCCAGCGTATGCAGACCATTAAGTAAAAAAACCTGCGCCAGACTGTCCCGCTGCGCCACATAGCTCAGCAATTGTGCCAAAATGCGGGCGTAACGGAGCTTGTGCCCCAGTGACATACTGGCACTGGTATCTAGCAGGATATAAAGGCTGATAGTGCGCTCGGCCTGGAACAGCCGCGTATAGAGCCTGCCCGTACGTGCGTAAACCTTCCAGTCCACGTAGCGCAGCTCATCACCCGCCTGGTAGGGTCGAAAATCATGGAATTCAACACTCTGTCCCGCTTCGGTAGCCAAGCGCTCACCCGAACTGCGGCTTAGCGCCCTTGAAGCCAGTGCGTAGCGATCTAGAATTGCCCGGGTAGCAGAACTGATCATCTCAAGGTTTATCTACCTTGCGCATGACATCCTGGATGATGCTGTCAGGTTCAGCACCTTCGACCTCTGCCTCAAAGCTAAGCAGCAAACGATGTCGCAAGGCCGGCAAGGCTGCTCGCCGGATGTCCTCCAATTCGACATTGGGGCGTCCAGCGGCCAGTGCGTAGCCTTTGGCTGCCAGCGCCATAGCCTGCGCGCCACGAGGGCTGGCTCCCAACCGCAAAAGCTGATGGTCGTGGGTAGCTTCTGTCAACTTCACAATGTAGGAAACTGCTGCGCTGGAAATGGGCACATTACGCAGCATGGTTTGCAGGTCACGCAGTTCCTGCTGGCTGAAAATCATCTCGAGTTCGGGGTCTTTGGCGCCAGTGGTGGTCAGTACGATGCGCTCGAGTGTTTGTACATCGGGTCGATTTATCAGAATCTTAAACAGAAATCGGTCCAGCTGGGCTTCAGGCAGCGGGTAGGTTCCTTCCATCTCGAGTGGGTTCTGAGTTGCAAGTACCACAAAGGGGTCAGGTAGCGTGTAACGCTTGCCTGAGGCTGTTACAGCGCGTTCCTGCATTGCTTCCAGCAAGGCGGATTGCGTCTTGGGCGTAGCACGGTTGATTTCGTCCGCCAGCAGCACGTTGGTAAAGACTGGCCCCTGCTGAAACTCAAAGCGGGAGCCCTCACGATCTTCAATGAAGACGGTAGTTCCGGTAACATCGGCTGGCATCAGGTCGGGTGTGAACTGGATGCGGTTAAAGCTCAGCTCAGACACCTCAGAAAAGGCACGTACCAAGCGGGTTTTACCCAGACCTGGCGCACCCTCTATCAGCACATGACCTCGAGCCAGCACGGCGATGAGCAAATCTTCGACAACCGTCTCCTGCCCCATGATGACCCTGGCAATACTCTGTTTTAAGCGCTTAAACTTGTCAGTGAAGGAAGTAAACTCGGCTTGACTACTCATGTCTGTCCTCTCAGAACTCAGCCTAGCATTCCTTGTGGGCTGGAAACGTGTTATTTCATCAAATGCTGATACCGAGCCCGATAAACTGGTTACAGATTTGAAAAGCGCTTCCCCGCTTCCTAACGCTCTGCTCGGGATAAA
>CAZZPQ010000118.1:0-10794 GCA_964655595.1 uncultured bacterium | reverse complement strand
CGACTTGCTGGGGGCAGGCAAAGTAGCGCCCGTTATCGACCGCTGTTACCCACTGGCCAAGGTCGCTGAGGCGCTTGCTTATCTCGAGTCTGGGCAGGCAAAAGGGAAAGTGACGATTTTTGTGTCACAAATCCCTGCTGGCCAACCGTCATCTGACAAACGTCAGCACGACTAAAAACTCTCAGCCTAAGCAGTGCTATTTTAGCATCATGAACGTCTCACAGGCGGCCAAGCCCCGCCCACACAGTGAACTGATTATGCACCTGATACAACCGGTCGCCAACTACGGTGTGCGGCTCTTGGCGCAGTGGAATGTCAACCCACTCATGGTGGTTGTGAGCCACGCCATCTGTGGTTTTCTGGCAGCCTTTTTTATTGCTCAGGGGGCATTTGTCGCAGCTGCTGTGCTGCTACAAATCAAAACGCTGCTGGACAATATGGATGGTGGACTGGCCAGGGTCACCCAGCAAATTACCGAAATGGGACGCTATCTGGATACCGGCTTGGATTTTCTGGTCAATATCAGTCTGTTTGTGGTGCTGAGCGCCTACGGTTCTGTCTGGCTGAGCCTGCCAGCCTTTTTGCTGCTGACGCTGATCTTGTCCTTTGACTTCAATGCCGAACGCCTGTATAAACTCGAGCGCTCACTCCTTGTGGAACAAAGCGCGCCGATAGGCGCTCCTATGCCGCTCTACAGGTTGTTCAAAAACCTCTATGACTGGATTTTGGCGCCGCAGGATAAACTGATTGCCCAACTTGATGCCTGGCGCTTCAGGCGTCTCAGCGCTCAGGATTATGCAAGCGCCAGCCAGCCAGACCGACTCGCCTGGGCTGACCTGTTTTCTACCGCCAGCCTGGTCAATCTGGGTCTCAGCACCCAGCTTTTTATGCTGGGAATCTGTCTGTTACTGGGACAGCCTTTCTGGTATGTTTATCTGGTGTATCTGCAAGCGGTTTATCTTCTGTGTGTCCAGCTACTGCGCGGTTGGCGCTTTCGTCAGTATCTTAGATCGTGAGCACTTTTCCTCTGGCGACGGTTGGCGCCTTGCTTATCAATCCAGACCATAACTGCCTGGTCATTAACACACACAAGTGGCGGCATCTCTGGGGTGTGCCTGGCGGCAAAATCGACTACGGCGAAAGTATCTACCAGGCGCTCTTGCGGGAATTTCGTGAGGAAACCGCGCTGGACATTTATGACATCCACTGGGGGCCGGTGCAGGAAGCCATCAACCATCCTGAGTTCTACAAGCCAGCCCACTTTATATTGCTCAACTTCATCGCGCGCTGTGACAGAGCCACGGTCACACTCAATGATGAGGCCCAGAGCTACCGCTGGTTAGCGCCCCAGACCGCTCTGGAACTAAACCTGAACAGGCCCACCCGCAGGCTGCTCGAGTTCTATCTCGAGCACGGCTTTAGCACAGCCCCTCTGGAAGCAAGCTGATGCCTGCCGCACTCGTTACAGGCGCAGCCAGAGGCATTGGTAAAGCCATTGCTCTGGAACTGGCCCGCGAGGGTTACAACATCGCGGTGCATTATCGCTCGAGCCAGCAAGCGGCTGAAACCGTTGTGGCACAGGCGCAGTCCCTCGGTGTAAAGGCCGTGGCCCTAAAGGCAGATGTAACTGACGCCGACGAGGCCCAGATCCTCGTTCAGCAGGCATATGGATGCTTTGGGCGGCTGGATGTGCTGGTCAACAATGTCGGCAACTATCACAAGGGTCCGCTGGATGAACTCCCCTTTTCCGTATGGCACGAGATGCTTGCCAGCAATCTGCACGCCAGTTTTTACACCTGTCAGACAGCCATTCCCATCATGAGGCAGCAGACTTACGGTCGAATCATCAACCTGGGTTATGCTGGTGCCGAGCAGATGCAGGTACAGCCCCAGGTCATTGCCTACAACATTGCCAAGACGGGCGTTATCCTCTACAGCAAGGCACTCGCCAAAGCCGAAGCCGCACACGGCATCACGGTGAATGTGGTCAGCCCGGGCGTGCTGGAAAACAGCGATAGTAAACCGATGGCAGAACTGCCCATGAAACGTACTGGCACTCTCAAGGAACTCTGCGCCGCCGTGCGCTACCTGCTTTCTCCTGAAGCGCGTTACGTCACTGGCATCACGATTGAAGTCGCAGGCGGCTGGAAGCTCTAATGTGGAGACTGATAAATTGATTACAGATTTGAAAAACACTTCCCCGCTTCCTACTCGCTCTGCTCGGGACAAATCATGGGGATAAACCCAATGATTTGTCCGGAACCGGTATAACATGGCGTCAGCAACCTCCGTTAAACCACAAGCACAACTGATAGATGGTATCTACCATGCCCTGAGTCGACGCCCCAGATTGCCTCCAGCGCAAGCCAGCAACTTTCTGCCACTGACAGCCAGGCTGTACGAACCTCTCTGGCGACATCGCTCACTCAGCATCATCACCCGCGGCGCCTACAGCACTGAGCGCGAACTCGAGCTCATGCAAGACTGGCTCAACCTAGCTGCTGAGGCCCGCATCCTCGACGCAGCCTGTTCCGCTGGTCTGTACGCACGTACCCTCAAGCAGGCTTATCCCGCAGCAGATGTCCACGCTGTTGACTTTAGCTTGCCCTTTCTGCGGGTGGCACAGCGCTACGCTGAACGTGACGGTACAACGCTGACACTCGTACAGGCAGATGTCAACCATCTCCCCTACCCCGACCATTGCTTTGACGCTGTCGTTACGGGCGGCTCACTCAATGAACTCCTTGACCTGCCTGCTGCACTGAGCGAGCTGAGTCGTGTTCTTAAACCTGACGGCCTGATGTGGCATATGTATTTAAAGCCTGCCAAAGCGCCTCTTGGCAACCTGCTGCAGGGCATCCTCCGTTTGAGCGGTATTCGTTTTATCGAAGCTGCGCGACTCGAGCAGCTCTCGAGCGCTGCCGGACTCAGGCTTACGCGCAGTGAACACCGCGACCCGGTTGTGATGAGCTTGTTTGTTAAAGACTAGATACCAAAAAAGTCTACTGAGCCCTCAGTTGGCGTAACATCAAAAACACCGGAAACCAGCTTCAGATTCATAATCAGCTGACTAAAGCGCTCGCTGGCAGTGGCCTGGCTATAGTCCTGCCCAGGTGTCAGCTCGCAGTATTCAGCATTGTCCAGCAGGTGAAAGGCGCGCTCATTAAAGGAGCGTACCAGAAAATCCGAAATGCGCACATTGGCGGCAATGGGGAAGTCCCCACGCAAGAGGTAGTTGCCTTCTGGGTACAGCAGATAAAGCTTGCGGCAATCCTGCTTGGCGGCAACTGGCGCGACCATATCACTGGGGCTGCTATACAGCCACAGCACCGTCTCTTTAGGAATGATTAAGAACTCGAGCTTACCCCCTGGAGAGGGATTCACCGGCACCTTGGCATCCCGTGGCAAGACCTGGCAGTCCGTCACTGGCAGGTAGGGCTTGGGATTATTAAATAGACTGAGCACGTCGCCCTTGGGGGGTATATGAAGATTGCCCAAGAGTATAAAGGTGCTCGTGTAAATGCGTGACTGAACAGGGATGGTGGGTTGTTTGTGCACGCCTTAAGGTAGCACTTCGCTACCTCTGAAGGCTGCGAAGTTTTAGGCTTTTTCTCAGTAATACACCGTGCGCGTGCGGTGCCTGGGCGCTTTACGATAGTGCTCGGCCTGCCCACGGTTCCATAGGAGCATATCGAGTTCCCTGGCACTGATACCGCCACCCTGCTGCCCCAGACTCGTCACAAGACACTCGACAGCATGAACAGAAACCGCACGCAGCTCAATTTCCATCGGTGATCCAGCAGGCAGTTCCCCGCTACGAATTGCCTCCAGCAGCTCAGGCTGATAGTCCAGAACACCGTCCTGCTGCAGAACATGTGGCACAAGGTTATCGGCAAAAATAGTCAGCTCGTCCAGATCATCAAACTGACCATAACCCTGTCCTTCAAAGGCCAGTGCCAGGTCGCTGGCAGTAATCTGGGCACGCTTATAGAGCGGCACCACCAAAGCCTGATATTTGTAGACATCGCGAAAAAAAGGCATCTCGGCAAGCAGAGTCACCAGGCGAGCTGCTGAGCGATAACTGGCTTCAATCACGCCTTCATAGCGTCCTGCAAACTGCCGCAATACAAAGTCTCCCAGGCTGTTTAAGGCTTCACAGAAAAGCTGCATCAATTCACGTTGCAAAGCGTGATCCAGGGGCTGCTCAAAAATGCTGGCACACTGCTCGAGGTTCAACTGGCGCAGCTGCCTGGCAGTAGGTGTGCCGCGCTCTTCAAAGTAATCCTTGAGTTGTGAGGCAATGGTAAAATATCCCGACATGCCCGAACGCTTTTTGAGAAAGGGAAAATAACCTGAGCCAAAATTGATGCTGTCCAGCATGAGGATATAAGCCAGCGTGCTGTCCTTATCCGCCAAATAGTGATGCACAGTGTCATAACAAGGTGACTCAGGCACTGAACCGATGAGACGCTGGGCATAAGGCTGCAACTGTCTTTCATTAATGCGAACAAAACTTGCCTGTGCCGCAACACTGGCACAGGCAGAGCGGATTTCAGTAAAGACAGTCACAGGGGTTCCCGGGTTCGCTGCAGGACGATTCAAGGGGACAGTAGCTCGAGGAATTCATCAACGCAGCAAAGCCTTTTTCAGGCAGGATGAACGACGACCTTGCGGTCGCGCCCTTCGCCAGAGGAGTCGCTTATGACCGAAGGATCATCGGCGAGTTCCATGTGGATGATGCGGCGCTCGGCAGCGTTCATGGGTTTCATGCTATAGGGCTGACCACTGCTGCGAACACGCTCGGCTGCCTTGCGGGCCAAATCGCGCAAACGCTCCTCATGGCGGCGCTTATAGCCCCCCACATCGATAGTTACCCGGATGTTATCGCTTTGCTGGCGGTTAAGAACAGCATTGCTGAGGTACTCGAGTGCCTGCAAGGTACGCCCGTTGCGGCCGATGATCTTACCGGAATCACCACCAAAAATATCGGCGTAGAGCTCCGTCTCACTAACCACTTTGACCTCTACAGCATAGGCTGGATCAAAGTTAAGGAGCAGGTTCACCAAAAAGGATTCCGCTCGCTCCTGTGGACTACCCTCCATCTGTAATGGATAGCCGAGCACAGACACTTCTTCTGGGTAATCGTCTTGGCTGGGCGTTGGTGTCTGTGCTTCATCGCCAACATTAATGCCAATATCTTCCAGATACTTGTCTAAATTGTCATCTGCCATAATGCCCTCACGCCTTCGCTGTCGCTGGTGCTAATGGTGGCATACTGCGCTTGATCAGCCAGTATTGGAACACCTGAACCAGCATTGATGATACCCAGTATAAGGTAACTCCGGCTGGAAAGTTAATAATGAAGATGATGAATATGGCGTTAATCAGTAACTGCTGCCTGAGTGAGGCCGGGTTTCCCTGTGCCAGAAAGTAGCTTTGGGCAAAGATAATGCCAACATAGAGAATCGGCAAGAGGTAAATGGGGTCAGGTTGTCCCAGATCGGGAATCCATAAAAAGCCCTCGTTAAACTCAAAATTGACAAATACGCGCCACAGGATAATAAAAAGCGGCATCTGCACAATGGCTGGTAAACAGCCCATGGCCGGATTGACCTTTTCGGTCTGGTAGAGCTTCATGGTTTCCTGGGTAAGCTTTTCGCGGTTGTCCTTATACTTTTTCTGCAATTCCTGCATCTTGGGTTGCAGGCGCTGCATGGCAAACATACTGCGCGTCTGTACGCTAATCAGCGGCCAGACCAGCACGCGAAACATCATGGTCAGGATAATAATGGAAATGCCCCAGTTAGGGATGAAGCTATGAATCTGCTCGAGTACCCACAGTACACCCAGTGAGGTCTGTCCCAAAATGTTGGGCTGGAACAAGCCTGCCAGGTCCTTGTAATCTTCCTGATAATAGCGCACCAGCTCATTTTTACCATTGTAGTGATCGAGCCTGATGGTAACAGCCTCACCTGCTGCAAGGCCCAGAAGGCTTTGCATGGTGATGATATTTGGCTGAATAAACTGGGCAGCAAGCTCACGGCTGACCTCATGAGGGCGCAGAATTGTAGCCACTGAACCTGCATTACCACGGTTACTGCTTTGCACTGAAGCGTAGGTAACACTATCAACTGCCTGTGCCAGAGGGTTGAGGGAAAAAGTAATCCCCTGACCGATTTTGAAGTAGGGCGTACTGATATTGCCAATGCCCGGCATGGCGTATTGCAGCAGCGTCTCACTTTCTGCCTCTTCAAGCCGCACAGCTTCCAGCTCGACTGTCATGGTATGAGAAATATTGCTGACCGTGAGCGTTTTATTAATCGCAATCCCCTGAAGCTCAAAGTTGAATATGCCGCGAAACTCAGCTTCACTGAGTCTTTCCCAGCTCGAGCTGACATTTTCTGGCTTTTCGTAATTGCCATCCAGTAGTACTGCCGAACCTGGAATCGCGGCGCTGATGGGCACCAGGTTGTCACGGGAGTTCAGGTTTTGGTTATAACTACCAGTGCGTCCCATGAAGTTCATGCCTTTTTGTTCCTTGGCAACGACCGCCACCAATTCACCCGCATCGTTAAAAAAGAAGTCCACACCTTTGGTGGGTATAAAGGTCAGTGTGTCGGTAAGTCGCTCACACCAAAACGATGAGGCAGCTGGGGCACTGCAGGTCTCCTGCAAACGATTAAAATCACGAAAGTTGGCAACCTGGAACTCAGACAGCTGAAACTCCACTCGAGCCAGCGCCAGACTGCTCAGCAGTAAAATAAGAGTGAGTAAATACTTAAACTTCAAGATTCCTCCGTAGACACATGCACATGCCGTTTTGGGACCGGATCAAATCCACCCGGATGAAAAGGGTGGCATTTGAGAATACGCCTTACACCCAAATACATACCATATACCACACCATGCTGGCGAATAGCCTCCGCAGCGTAGGCACTGCAGTTAGGGTGAAAGCGACAGGTTGGCTGGGGCTTGAGTGGCGAAATAAACTTCTGATACAACCAGATAGGAGCAAGCGCAAGTCGTTGAAAGACAGAAAGCTTCATGAGGTAAGCTGACTGCGCTTGAGGGCCTGAGCAAGTGCGGCTCTGAGTTGCCAGTAATCTGCCTGGGCGGCGTCCGGACGGACAATGACCAGGATATCCACCGAGGGTCGCTCCTGGTAAAACGCAGCTGGACGCAGGCAAAGCTCTGCCAACAGGCTTTTGAGCGCTTCACGCAAACGCCTGCGCACGAGGTTACGCACGACCGCCTTGCCCACTTTTCGACTTACAACAATACCCACACGCACGCCACCTTCCCTGTGGTTCAACCAGCGGATATTCAGATATTTTGCACCACCCGACCTGCCTTTGCGCAACCTTTGAAATGCTCGGTCACCCTTCAGCGACCGAAGTGCGGTCATCTGTGACGCCAGCGTCACTCATCCGAGACGGTCAGGCGCTTGCGACCCTTGGCCCGGCGGCGCTTGATCACGTTCCTGCCACCCGGGGTTGCCATACGTGCGCGGAAACCGTGGGTTTTGGCACGTTTACGGCGATTGGGTTGATATGTACGCTTCATGTTATAAACTCCTTCAGTGCGATAAGTACAAGCTGTTAAGCTCTAAGATACAAGCCGAAAAATCATAGCACATTTAAGCCGCTAAAGCCAAGGATACACTGCCATTTTGCCTTCATGGTTCTTAAAGCAAGGATGGTATCCAAACCCAGGGCAGTTGATGCACATAATGGCTGATGAATTGCTAACTGCTAATTACCAACAGCCTTCTTAAACAAAACGGCAGGTAAGACCCACAACGCTGCTGTGCTGTCAACTGGTGATACGATGCCTGACGTGCAAAAAGCGCAGCGGAATGCCTTGACTGCTGTTATCCTGGCCCACATCACTGTTGATACCCACACAGGTGCGCTTCCAGTCATCCTGCCGGTTCTACTGGCCCAGTTTGGTCTGAGCTACACCTCGGCGGCGGCGATTATGTCTGCCAATCAGATTATCATTGCCATCGCACAACCCTTTTTTGGTATCTGGGGGGATAAGCGCAGCTACAAGTGGCTGGTGTGGCTGGGCTGCCTGGTCACAGGCTTAGCGATGGCCTCGGTTCTGTGGCTGCCCTCGTACTGGTTAGTCATTGCTATGGTCATGGTCAGTGGTTTGGGGTCGGCTGCTTTTCATCCTGAGGCACTCTCCAGAGTGCGCGCGGTGAGTGCTGATAAAGCGGTCAGCGCTACAGCTTTCTTTTTTGCAGGTGGCAATATCGGCTTTGCGCTGGGACCCATACTCTTTACCCTGCTCTATACCCATTTTGATCGTCCGGGAACTTTGCTTATGCTTGTCCCAACCATGCTGGGGCTTTTGCTGCTGCGCTTTAACTGGTCACCGCTGCAACAGGATAGCCCCCTGCCAGTACGTCAGGGAAATGGCTCGAGCCCTCTGGCTGTGGTAGGCTTAGTCCTGTTTTTGATGATGCTCATTGTCCTGCGCAGCAGCGTGGTCGGTGGCCTGCAAACCTTTATTCCCCTCTATTATGGTCAGGAAGAACTTCTGGGTAAAGAGCGTGCCGCTCTACTGGTCTCACTGCTACTGGTTTCAGGTGTCATTGGTACGCTGGGTGGTGGCCTACTATCCTTGCGCGTGGGTCGGCGCGGCATGATGGTGGGTACCATGCTGGTTGCCAGTGTGGCGCTTTATATCTTTATGAACCTGACTGGCGGCTGGCAAATGCTGGCTATCGTCGTCGCGGGTGCCGCCGTCAGCGCCGCCTGGCCTGTCATTGTGGTCATGATTCAAGAAGCCATGCCCACCCGCGTGGGTCTGGCATCTGGCTTGTCACTAGGTACAGCCTATGGTGCCACTGGTTTGGGTGTTGCCGCACTTGGCGCGCTGGCGGATACAGTGGGTTTGGCGGCTACACTGACGCTGATTGGCTGGCTACCTGTTATCATTCTCATTATGTCCCTTTTCGTAAAAGACGAGCCCCCACGATAAACCCTTAGACCTGTTTCTCGGCCTGAATGCGCTGCCGTATCTTGAGTATCTCATCAGCAGTCTTGACCCGTTGCCACATAGCCAGCACAAAAACCCCCATGGCGGCCAACTGCAAGAGGCCACTGATAACCACAAGCGCGTAGTAAGCACTGCCGCCCGTATACCGCCAGGCAGGTTCGCTGATGAGGCGCAGGACAAGCCCAACATTCAGCAGATAAAAGGTAAGCGCCTCCTGACGCTCCTGACGCAAACCGCCAGGGCGCGGCATCATCCAGTAGGCTACGCCCATCACCATCGACAGAAAAAAGCCTGTCAGGCCCAGGTGCAGGTGCGTGGTGCGGAAGTAGGCTTGCAGCAGAGGCATGATATAAAAAAGAACCCCCAGCACGCCAGTTATCAGCAGATAGATGAGACCTGCTTTGATGAGATAGCTTTCATAGCGGCTCATGGCAACTCACCAGAACCGGTAAGCCAAAGCCAGCAGCAACACGGTGATGACACCCCAGAACAGCTCCTGAAAACCAATGACTTTGGCGGGACGTGGCTTACGGAAACGCGACAGGCCCAGGCTGGCTCGAGCCTGTAGCAGCATAAACGGCAAGGTGGCAAGATAAGGTATCAGGTTGACTAGAGCGAGCGCCACCACCAGGATGACAGAACTCACGTGAGCGATCAGGCTGATATGGCTGTCTTGGGAACTGCCCCGCTCGAGCCGCAACCGGTTGCGAATATAGATGATGGTGGGCACTGTCCGCGCTGCCAGGAGCAGCCAGATCAGCAGGGCCGGGAGCAGACTCCAGCCAGCCGCAATCAGCATACAGGAGGCGGTTGCTCCCATCGCTGTTGCGCCACTTAACTCCGCTGTCAGAGCGCGTCCCTGATTGCGGCTGTCATACCAAAGTTGCAGCAAGCCAAGCGGCGCAGCCAAGAGCAGCGGCAGCAGTAGCAGCATGTTGCTACTCAGCCACAGTGCCAGCAGCAAACACGTAAGCGCCAGGCTGCCATAGAGCAGCAGAAACATCTGCGCTAGCGACGTTCGCGAATAGTGAACACGGCGGCGGCGGTCACTCAGGACGAGGCTTAAGGGATGCTGGAGGAGCAGCGCCGCCAAGGCTGCCAAAGCTAGCAGGAACCCTGCCAGGGAAGCTGCCAGGGCCAGACCCAACAGGACGGGCTCGAGCCAGAAAGCCCAGGCACCATGCTCGTTGGGCAGCGCGATGGTTTTAAGCCGAACTTTGGTCTGATGGCTTGTACTCTGCTGATTCATAGCCTACTGGTTTTTGGTCTGCTCATTTAGGCTTGACCTCATTTGAGCATGGTCAGCAGCATCTGCATATCGCTGCTTGCGCTAAGGCTATGCTTTAGATTCGGGCTTAAGAAAAACCAGCTTCCGGCACTCACGTGCCTGACCTCATCCTCCAGACTAAGCGTCGCTTCACCCTGCAAAATATGAATGATGGCAGCCTTGCTGCTGCTATGTTCGGTCAGACCCTGCCCTGCAGCGAAGCCAAAAAGCGTCAGCTTCAGGCGTTCATCCTGATACACCGTGCGGCTTATAACGCTGTCAGGCAGCACTTCAGGCAACATATCGGTCAGTTGTTGAAAGGTATAGGGCATTCTTGGCTCCTAAAACAGAGATATTTCTCTCCAAGTTTATGCCTCAGCACTCACTGGGACAAGTAGAAATGTCCCGCCAGTTACTGCAGGCTGGGCTTCGGCACAATGAATACCGAAGCCAATATAGTTGCAGAAGTTCCACAATAAAACCAGGCATCTTTTATTTGTGGCTCTTGCCTTTCACCTAAA
>CAZZPQ010000117.1:0-10814 GCA_964655595.1 uncultured bacterium | reverse complement strand
AAGGTTTCTGCTGAAGTGGCTCAAACGGAATGCCTCTGTTTCAATCGTTTTCACTTCGTTTGGAAAATCGCTTTGCTCCGGAAAAAGCACTGGATTTATCCGGAACTGGTACAACATTGCAAAACGTCATCCATAAACTGCTTGAAGGTGCCGCTAGTTGAGCAGGCGGTCATGACCATCAAGGCGTTGCCTGGCATCAGTAACATAAGCTTTGAGTGTCGAAACCCACTCATCCTGTGGATGCAGATAGCGTAGGGCTTTTTCGGCATAGCGCAGCATACGCTCTGGGTTTTGTTGCCTCCTGAACATTTCTGCTAGCAAAACCTGTGCCGCCAGCCACATTTCATCCCCTTCATTAGAGCTGCTCACGGCCTTTTCCAGCCAGGCCTCTGCCTCATCAAAGCGAAAGGTCTCAAGTGCAATCTTTGCCAGACATAAACAGGCGCTTGGGGCAGCCCCTTTTTTGAGTGCAGACAGGGCATATTGTCTTGCCTGAGTGTGGTAACCCAAAAGATAGGTGACATCTGCCAGCTCAGCGAGCGCTTCAGCCCGTCCTTCGTAGCGCTGCATTGCCACCACGCGCTCGAGTAAGCTACTCGCTTCTGAGTACTCCGCTAGTTCGCTGAGCAGACTCGCGTATTCGTGCATCAGTCTGGGGCGTGCATCATCGGGCACTTTCCGCAGGGCTTCCTGATAAAAGCTTACAGCTTGCTGCGGCGCGTTTACCGCCATCTGCAAACGTCCACACTCGAGTGGCAGATGATAGCTTTCATCACCTGTTACCTGGGCAGCAATCTGAGCCTGATGGATGGACTTCAGCGCCTGCTGGGGTTTACCCAAAAGACGCTGAATGACGGCCTGAAGATAGTAGTAGCGAAGACCCTCGTGAGCATCCTGCAAATCGTCAGGCTGCACTTGCTGTAAGGTGTCACGTGCCTGGTTGATGGCTTCTTGCTGCAAGTAGCACTCGGTCAGTTCAAACACATCAGGCAGAAGGTCACTGGCATGTGCCAGCTTGAGGGCGCGCTGATAGGCGGCAATAGCAGCAGTCGGGTTATGTAGTTGCTGCTGGGCTTTAGCCAGGGACGACCAGCGCAGCCAGTCCAGGTAGCAAGGCAGGGTATTGGGTAAATCACCCAGGGCTTCAGCAGCAGCACGAAAGTTCTCGAGAAAAAACAGGGACCTGGCTGCGTGAAACTTGATCAGCACATGATGGTGCGCCAGCAGCATACTGAGGTCCTGGGTGCTTATGACGTAATTCTTGTGGCTTACAATATGCAGTTGCCAGTCCAGAACGCGGTAAAGCGCAGTGTTTTTAACTGCAGGCTGCAAGCAGGCAGCCTGCTGCAAGGCTGCTTCTGCCTGCTCTGTAGCGTCCTGAAACAGTAAAAAGCCAGCGGCAAGCTGTAAATGAACATGAGGATCTGCCCCAGGTTTTTGTTGAGCGAGCGCTAACAACTGCTGCAAGGCAGCTACCTTCTCACCTTGCTCGAGCAGCTCATAAAAGCGTCGCAGTGGCTCGTACTGACGTGACTGCATAACACACGCTAACACGGTTTTGTCAGGGTGCTACTCAAAAAACCCCACATTTGCCTACAAGCTCATACTACAACCACAACACCGTTTGGGGTATTTGCTCTGCGAGGTTTGGCCTTGCCTGATGAAAGGATTCTTCTAAAAGCCGCCTTGGAAAGCGCTCCATAAACATCAGCACACTTAAAGCCTGCGTCTTGTGTTGACCCATGGCGCGGAGCTTGGCTTCGATTTCGTGCTCCAGTCGCACATAGTGTGTAGGGTATAGGTGCTGCGCAGCAATGTCACTGGGGGCTAAAAATCCCGGTCTGGCCTCAGCACTGTAGGGTTTGTCGCCAGCAAAGTAAAAGAGCTTTTGAGGTTGATGCTCACTTTGTGCCAGTGCCAGCAAAACGAGCCTGTGGGTGGTGCTGTGGTCGGGGTGTCCATTTGAACCGTTAGGCGGAAAGGTCAGAATGCTGCGAGGCTTGAGGTCGCTTATGACCTCACTGATGCGTCCACTCAACACTTCAGCATCCTCAGCCTGCAAACCCTCACGGTGGCTCAGGTCACGGCTGCTATCAGGCAAATAATCCGGATAGTCCCAGATAAAACTCTGGCTGACGCCTAAAACCTCGAGGGATTTGCGAAGTTCTGCTTCGCGCAGTTCAGGCAGCTGCGCCTGGCTGCACAGCCCCAGCGTACGCCCGGCCCCGCCGCGTGTCAGGGTCAGGGTTGCGACTTTTTTGCCATGAGTTGCCATCCGGATAAACAAGCCCCCACAGCCAAAGACCTCGTCGTCGGGGTGCGGAACAATCAGGAGTAGGTCAGTCATGTTGGCTAGTCTAACAGACAAGGCGTCCTGCAAAAGAAGCTACGTTGCTACTTTTCTTGGCTATTCCAGTCATTTCAAGAAATAACTGAGCGCTTCCGAGCGCAGCGAGAACGCCTGGGAAATGAATCACACAGAACCCTAAGTCGTCTTATGCCGAGTCCGATAAATTGCTTAAAAATTTGAAAAGCGCTTCCCCGCTTCCTAACGCTCTGCCAGGGATAAATCCTTGGGATAAACCCAAGGATTTATCCGGAACTGCTATTAGTTATGGAGTGCTGCTGGTTCCCTCACATTAAAACTAAAGCCCTGCGCTCCTGGCTCAACCACAATCGTATCGCCATCCTGAACATCGCCTGCGATAATCTTCTTGGACAGAGGTGTCTCGATAAGTTGTTGGATGCTGCGCTTGAGTGGGCGTGCGCCAAAGACCGGATCAAAGCCTACCGCAGCCAACTGCTCGAGTGCTCCACTGGAAAACTCGAGGCTGATGCGACGACCGGCAAGGCGTTTGCGCAGATAGGCCAGTTGAATCTCAGCGATGGCACTGACATGTTCACGGTCAAGTGCATGGAAGACGATGGTATCGTCAATGCGGTTAAGGAACTCTGGACGGAAATACTGCTGCAGCAGATTAGACACCGTCGCCTTGATGCTATCGTAATCTGCACCGCTCTGACTCGCCCCCAGAATCTGCGGGCTGCCAATGTTGCTGGTCATGATGATAACGGTATTGCGAAAGTCCACTGTGCGCCCGTGGGAATCCGTCAAGCGACCATCATCCAGAACCTGCAAGAGCGTATTAAACACGTCTGGGTGGGCTTTTTCAATTTCATCCAGCAAAATCACGCTGTAAGGACGACGGCGCACCGCTTCGGTGAGCTGTCCGCCCTGGTCATAGCCGACATAGCCCGGAGGTGCGCCAATCAGCCGTGAGACCGCGTGTTTTTCCATGTATTCGCTCATGTCAAGGCGGATCATGTTGTTTTCGGTATCAAAGAGTTGTTGCGCCAGCGCCTTGGCGGTTTCGGTCTTGCCGACACCCGTAGGCCCCAGGAAGATGAACGAACCAATAGGACGCTTCGGGTCAGACAGGCCTGCGCGGGAACGCCGGATGGCGTCGGCAACGGCGGTGATGGCTTCGCCCTGGCCAATGACACGCTGGTGCATTTCCTGCTCGAGTCTAAGCAGTTTTTCGCGCTCACCTTCCATCAGTTTTGAGAGCGGGATATTGGTCCAGCGGCTGATAACCTCGGCAATTTCATTTTCATCTACCTCGAGCCGCACGTACTTGGCGCCTTCGAGCTTTTGGCTCAGCTCACGCAACTCTTGCTCGAGTTTGGGCAGGATGCCGTACTTCAGCTCAGCAGCCTTGTTCAGATCATAGTCACGTTCGGCGCTCTCCATCTGCGTTTTGACTTTGTCGCGCTCTTCTTGCGCCGCGCGAAACTCGGCCAGCAATTTTTGCTCAGCCTGCCATTCGCTCTGGGCCTCCTGAATGCCGTCTTCGATCATGCGCAGTTCCTGTTCGATGCGCAAGAGGCGCTGTGAGGACTCGAGGTCATCCTCTTTGCGCAACGCGGCCTGTTCAATCTCGAGTTGCAACTTGCGGCGGCGCAAACTATCGATTTCCTCAGGCAGAGAATCCAGTTGAACCCGCAGGCGACTGGCAGCCTCATCAATTAAATCAATGGCCTTATCGGGCAACTGCCTGTCAGCGATGTAGCGGTGAGACAGGGTAGCAGCAGCGATGATAGCGGGGTCACTGATACGCACGCGGTGATGCACTTCGTATTTTTCCTTGATACCCCGCAGGATGCTGATCGTCTCCTCAACAGAAGGTTCAGCCACAAAAATGGTCTGAAAGCGGCGCTCGAGCGCCGGATCTTTTTCAATCTCGCGGTATTCATTCAGAGTTGTTGCACCAACAAATCTAAGCTCACCGCGTGCCAGGGGTGGTTTGAGCATATTGCCAGCATCCACCGCTCCTTCAGCCTTACCTGCGCCGACTACGGTGTGAAGCTCATCAACAAAGAGTACGACCTCGCCTTTGGACTGAATGGTCTCGGTGATCACCGCCTTTAAGCGCTCCTCAAACTCCCCACGATATTTTGCACCTGCCAGGAGCGTGCCCATGTCAAGTTGGATGACACGCTTGCCTTGTAAGCCTTCAGGAACATCCTTGTTGACGATGCGCTGGGCTAAACCTTCGGCGATGGCAGTCTTACCCACGCCTGGTTCCCCGATAAGTACAGGGTTGTTTTTGGTGCGGCGCAAGAGAATCTGAATCGTGCGGCGGATTTCCTCATCGCGTCCGATGACCGGGTCAAGTTTGCCGTCGTGGGCCTGCTGGGTCAGATCAATACCATAGCGAGCCAGTGCCTCAAAGGAACTCTCAGCGGATTTGCTGTCAACTTTTTTGCCTCCGCGAATTTCCTGGGCGGAAGCCTCGAGTGCCTTTGCCTCAGGCAGGCTGTTCAGGTCATTGCCAGCCTTCCGGCGCAGTGCGACCAATAGTGTATCCACTGCCACAAAACTGTCACCCCAGGTCTTGCTAAGGCCTTCAGCTTCTTCAAAGGTCTGAGCCATTTCCTGAGACATATACTGCCCCTCAGCACCAGACACCTTGGGCAAGCGACTTAAGACACTGTCAAGAGAAGCGCCAATCTGCTTGAGATTTCCTCCGGCGCGCTCAACGACGCGCGCTGCCGGACCCTGTGAATCAGCCAGCAGTGCAGCAGCCAGATGCACCGGGGTGATGGTTTGATGCTGGCGTGTGCGAGCAATCTGCTGGGCGCTGGCGACAAGTTGTAAAGCGGATTCAGTTAGGCGTTCTGCATTCATAATAACAACAATATAAAACTTGAGCGTGCTATTGTCAAGTTACATAAGCGTTTTTATCTTTATCGCCAAAGAAAATTACTGCCATGTCAAAGACCTGAAGTATCGAGTTTGGGAAGAAGACCTAGCTATTATCCCTGTTCTGCTCCTCGGTCATCCAGGAACTGACAGCCGCTGCTTTCTCTCGAGGCTGCAGAAAGCTGCTGAGTATAAGCAGTGACGCGCCGATAACCACACAGCTATCTGCCACATTAAAAACAGGAAAGTTAAAGTTGGACAGCTTGAAATGGATAAAATCGATGACGTAACCAAGACGAAAGCGGTCGATCATATTGCCAATCGCGCCTCCGAGGATAAAGGTAAGAGCGTAACGTTGCAAGCGGGGTATGCGCCGACTGTTCAATAGGAGATAGACCAGAATAATCAATGATACAACTGCTGAGAGAATACCCAAAAGCAGCGTACCCTCCTGGAAAATGCCAAAGGCTGCGCCGGTGTTACGGACATAGGTAAAGTGAAAGCCAAGCCCGATGGCCTGACCTACGCCATCGAGGGGATACGTGCTGGCAGCCCAGATTTTTGTCAGCTGGTCAATGACTACCAGGCAAGCCGCAATAATAAGAAACATGGATTCCTACTCCAATCAATGCAAGTACTTAAGGTTGCGCATCATGCCACAAGCCTGATGCCGCGATAATGTTCTTAGTATACGCTGTGAAGCCCCGTAAGGATGAGTCAGGTCTTTCACTATGTCTGAATCTGCTTGTGTCATTTTGACTTGGACCTATCTGATTTATGGGTATACTGGCATGAATACAGCTTATAAACAGCCTGAAGAATAATGATCTTGAGGAGTTGCGCAATGCCGGTAACAATAGAGCAGTTAAAACGACGTCTGGAAATGAGCAAACACGAAGACCAACAGTTAAAGACCTTTTCTGAGGGACTCTTCGCCAAGGCAGATGCTGAGTTTCTGGCTGCCTTTGATGTTGAGATCCTCTTACCTATGGCACTCTCTGGCCTGAAGTTTCTGCGTAATGCCCAGGCTGAGGTGAACGTGCGGGTCTATAACCCCAGCTATCAGGCGGATGGCTGGGAAACGCCCTACACAGTCCTTGAACTCAGTATGCGCGACCGGCCCTTTATCGTGGATTCGGTGCGAGCTGCCCTGAAACAGCAGAGCCATGAGCTGTATTACCTGCTTCATCCAATTTTCAAGGTGGAGCGTGATGAAGCGGGCAGGCTGCTCTCCCTCCAGCAGAATCAGGGGCAGTATGAGGCTTACGAGCTGTACTTTCTCGAGCGCGAAGATGACCCCGAAGTCCTGAAGGCCCTGGAGGAGCGCATTCGACAGGTATTGGGAGATGTGCTGCTGGCAACCCATGACTACCATCCCATGCGGCAAAAAGTTCGGCAAGTGAGTCAGTATCTGCAGCATCTGCGCGAGCGCAGCGCCCAGGGCTACTTCCGGCAACGTGCCGAGGAAATTGAAGAATATGCCTCGTTTTTAGAGTGGCTGGAGGAGGACAACTTTGTCTTTTTGGGCTACCGCGAATATGAAATCCTTCAGTTAAATGAGGTGCCTCATCTGCAGATTCGCCCCGATTCGGGTCTGGGCATTCTAAGCAAGACCCAAAACAGCGCTTACCGTGAGCCAGTTCCTCTGCAACAGATTTCCGATAATTTGCGCGAACGTATTATTGGCGGACGCACGCTGATCGTCACCAAAACCAATGCCGAGTCTACGGTACACCGACCTGCGCGGATGGATTACATCGGGGTCAAGCGCTATGGAGAGAGCTGGGAGGTTCAGGGGGAGCACCGTTTTATCGGTCTTTTTACCAGCAAGGCACTGTCAACCCCGGTACAGGATACACCTATCCTGAAGTTAAAGCTGCGCCAGGTTCTGACACTCGACCACGCAGTACCTGGCTCCCATGACTATAAGCAGATTACTTCAATCTTTAATTCGATGCCCCGCGAAGAGCTGTTCTGGAGCAATGCCGAGCGTCTGCATCAGGATATTCGCACCATCATGGGGCTCGAGCAGGAGCGGGGAGTGCGCCTGACCATCCGACCCGATCCTTTGGGGCGCGGGCTGGCTGCCATGGTCGTCATGCCGCGCGACCGCTTCAATGCCGAGGTGCGCCGCAATATCCAGAACTTCCTCTACAAAAAGTTGGCGGCGACCCACGTCGACTATCAACTGGCGATGGGTGAGGATGAATCGCAACTGCGCTTCCACTTTTTCTTTATGACCGAACTGAGCTATTCCGAGGTGGACGTACCCGCTTTGGAAAAAGAGGTTCTTGAGTTAAGTCGCACCTGGGACGATCATCTGCTGGAGCGTCTCGCTGCCCTGCGCGGCGAGGTGCAGGGCCGACGGCTGGCAGAGCGCTACATGTCCGCTTTTGACCCTGCCTACAAGGCCGATGTATCACACCTGACTGCCATTAGAGATATCGAGCAGCTCGAGTCCCTTGGCGAAAGCGGCTACCGCGTGGACATCCTGAATGCCTTTGAGCCGCGCTATACCCGAGATGGCAGTCAGATCAAGATCTATCACCATGAACGCACGCTGATTCTAAGCAGTATCATGCCGATTCTGGAAAATATGGGTTTTCGGGTACTCGAGCAGATTTCTTACGTGGCTGAGCTTTCCGGCGGTGGCAAAGGCGTCGATATTTTTAGGGTTTCCGATCACGCGGGGCAGCTTATCGATGTCAGGCAACACGCCGAGCGGCTGACAGAAGCGCTACTGGCGCTGCTCAATGACGAGGCCGAGAATGACCGCCTGAATCACCTGGTGTTCTACGCTGGGCTGAACATTCGGCAGGTGGCGCTGCTGCGCAGCTACCGGATGTACTACGCACAGCTCAATGCTGTAACCAGCCTGCGCTTCATTACCGATACGCTGCTAAAACATCCCGCTCTGGCATCACTGCTGTATTCCATGTTCGCAGCACGCTTTAATCCCGCCTTTGATGGAGATCGCAGCGACGCCCATGAAGCCTTAAAAAGCGATTTTCTTGACGCCTTGAATCAGGTCAGTTCCCTGCCTGAGGATACGGTGCTGCGGGGTCTGTGCAATCTCATTGAGGCGACCATGCGAACCAACTACTACCTGCGACGCGAGGTCATCAGTTTCAAGCTGGACTCTCAAAAGGTTGCCAGTATGCCCGAACCCAGGCCAAGATTCGAAATCGCTGTATCCGGTCTGGGCGTCGATGGCAGCCATCTGCGCGGTGGCAAGGTCGCCCGTGGGGGCATTCGCTGGAGCGACCGTCCCGATGACTTCAGAACCGAAGTCCTGGGTCTGATGAAAACGCAGATGACTAAGAATGCGGTCATTGTACCAGTCGGTTCCAAGGGCGGCTTTGTGCTCAAGCGTGCCCCGGCAGAGCGCGAAGCGCTCAGAGCCTATGTAGAGCAGCAGTATCGCGCCTTTATCCGCGGTCTTTTGGACATCACTGACAACGTGGTGGCGGGCAAGGTGGTGCATCCGGCTGAGATTATTGTCTATGACGATGATGACCCTTACCTGGTGGTGGCTGCCGACAAGGGCACAGCGACCTTTAGCGACCTGGCTAATGAGATGGCTGCCGAGTACCAGTTCTGGCTGGGAGACGCCTTTGCCTCGGGTGGTTCCTACGGCTATGACCACAAGAAAGAAGGCATCACCGCCCGCGGCACTTGGGAATGTGTGGATCGGCATTTTCGGGAGCTGGGCATCAATATCTTTGCAGATACCTTTAGCGTGGCGGGTATTGGCGATATGGCCGGTGATGTCTTTGGCAATGGCATGCTCTACAGCGATACCATCCGGCTGCAAGCAGCCTTTAACCACCAGCACATCTTCCTCGACCCAAATCCTGACCCGAAAAAGAGCTTTGCTGAGCGCCAGCGCCTCTTCAGGCTGCCGCGCTCGAGTTGGCGGGATTACCAGCCAGAACTATTCAGCAAGGGGGGTGGCGTTTTTGACCGCGCCGCCAAGAGCATCAGCTTAAGTCCCGAAGTCAGGGACATGCTGGAGGTAAGCGCCACTAGCCTGAGCGGCCCGGAACTGATCAAGGCCATTTTGCGCATGCCTGTGGATCTGCTATGGAATGGTGGCATTGGTACCTATATCAAGGCCAGTAGCGAGAGTCATGCCGAGGTTGGGGACTCGAGCAACGACGGAGTGCGCATTAATGCCAGTGATTTGCGCGCCAAAGTCATCGGTGAGGGTGGCAACCTGGGGCTGACTCAGCTAGCCCGCATCGAATACGCCCTGGCAGGTGGCGCTATCAATACTGATGCCATAGACAACTCTGCTGGCGTAGACATGAGCGACCATGAGGTCAACATCAAGATGATGTTGGAACCCCTCTTAAAAAGCGGCGATTTGTCCTTTCAGCAGCGTAACCGTCTGCTCATCGAGATGACTGAAGAGGTCAACCAGCTGGTTTTAAAGGATAATTACTTTCAATCACTGGCGCTGTCACTGGCGCTGCGCCGCAGCCGCCGCAATATCCGTCTCTTTGCCGCCGTACAGGAGGAACTCAGTGATAGAGGGGTTTTGCGACCCGAACTCGAGTTTCTGCCCAACCAGCGGCAGCTTGAGGAACGTTTTCGCTCCGGTGAGGGTTACAGTCGACCCGAACTGGCCATCCTGCTGGCCTATACCAAGATGGAACTCTACCAGGCGCTGCTGGACTCTGATTTGCCAGATGAGGCTACCTTTGACAGGTATCTTCAGGACTATTTCCCGAAGGTTCTGTCAACACATTACGAAGCCAGTGTTGCCAGCCATCCGCTGCGCCGTGAGATTGTTGCCACGCAGTTCACCAATACCGTGGTTGACCTGTTGGGCTTGAGCTTTGTACACCGCTTGCGGCGTGATACCGGCTCGGGCGACGTTGCGATTATTCGCGCAGCGCTCATGGCCCTCGAACTGCTGGACGCACGGCACTTTCTGGACAAGCTGACGGCGCTTGACCGCCAGCTAGCGATGGATGTACAGTACCGAGGTCTCGAGCAACTTGTTAAATCTGTAGAGGGAATTGCCGTCTGGATATTGCTGACTGACAAGACCACTCCGGACCTGAGCGCCTTCATCGCTGCCTATCAAGCCGCTTTACGCAAGGTTAGCAGTGAGCTGCCCAATCTTCTGATTAGCTCAGAAAAGCGGCGCTACCAGACGGAGCACAAACGCTGGCAAAAGCTTGGTCTAGCTAGCGCTCTGGCAAGTGAAGTAGCGGCGCTGACCTATCTGCCCAGCTCGATGGGTCTGATTGAAGTCAGTGAGTCACTGAGCGTAGAACTTGCAGAATGTGCCAGGGTCTTTTACGAACTGGGCGAGCGCCTGTCACTCGGTTGGTTGCGCGACCAGATTTCAGCGCTGGACACTCAGAGCAACTGGGACACCATCGCTCAGAGCACTCTGATTATGGATGTTCGGCGGGCGCAGCAGCGTCTCACCGAGGCGTATTTGCTAAAAAACCAGCAACAGGCCACCAGTATTTCAGACTTTCTGGGCCAGCAGAGCCAGTTAGGGCGCTATGATGCAGCGTGCAGCCAAGTGCAGGAGGG
Source organism: uncultured bacterium (assembly GCA_964655595.1). Lineage (GTDB taxonomy): Bacteria > Deinococcota > Deinococci > Deinococcales > Trueperaceae > CAZZPQ01. Next base: position 58 of record CAZZPQ010000117.1, on the reverse strand, counting down.
AGACTTAAGCATGTCAGCTGCTCTTGTACTAACGCGCCTGCTCTCACAAATGTTGTGA
>CAZZPQ010000116.1:2591-10924 GCA_964655595.1 uncultured bacterium | reverse complement strand
TAACTAGTAATTATACGGAGCAAGGAACGTTTAACACCCCGTATTGGGTAGTTATGTTGCCACACCTTAGAATTGTACTGAAGACTGATACTGTTCATTCCTTAAACCCTCCTCACAGAATCTTGATACTAAATATACAACATGCGTTTTCGTACTTGGTGCACTCGTTTTTTTGAGTTAAGTCTGCCAAATCACTTCTGAGAGCTCAATACGTGCTACCCGGTTTGGGCAGACGCTTCGGGTCGGGTAACTTCCAGACTGCCAGAAGTGCCGTCAGTATAAATAGAATACCTGCTGCCACAAAGACAAACTCATAGCGCTCAATGCCGTATTGGTGGATGGTCCAACCCACGATAATTGCCCCAACCAGTGGCGCAACAGCCCTGGACAGCGAGGTAACCGAGTTGTCAATGCCAAAGGCAGCACCTTCTTCGCCGGGGGTGGTGAACTGGTTCAGTAAAGCGCTAAGGATGGGCATCATGCCACCTGCCGCTGCTCCAGTGATGGCTTGCAGAAGGATCAGCTGCCAAACGTTCGCCACCCAGAATTGCAGGATATAGGCGAGGGCAGCGACGATTGCGCAGCCAATCAGTATGCGCTTGTATCCGATTCGGTCGCCAAGGTTGCCGAGGCTTACCGAGGTGAGCGTGCCAGCTGCCGAGGCAATGGCGATGGTGAGTCCGGTCATGGTATTGACCTGACCCTGACCTGCCATCAGGATGCCCACATAAAAAGGCAGATAGGGTATCAGGATATTGCGCCCCAGCCAGCTCATAAAGCGAAAGAGAAAAATCAAGGCGATGCCGGGAGAGGCCAGAATGTGTGTCCACTCTGACATCATGCTTTGAGGCTTAGTGCTTCTGGGATTGGTTTCGGGTTCTTGGACAAAGCTGTGTACCAGGACACCGCCAATAAACAGAAGTGCACCCGTGAAGTAAAAGGCGACGCGGTAGCCAAAAACATCTGCCAGGATGCCCCCCAGCAGGGGACCGATGGCGACACCACTCCACAAACCGAGTTGGAGTACGCCCATGGCGTAACCTGTGCGTTCGCGAGGTGCAGTCACGGCGACCAGGGCGTTGGTCGCCGCGACGGTGCCTGTGATGAGTCCCTGAATTGCGCGGAGAATTACCAGCATTTCTGCTGAGCTGGAAAAGGCCATCAGCATCATAATCACAGCGCCACCGTACATGCTGCGTTGCACCATGATCTTTTTGCCATGGCGGTCTGAGAGTGCGCCCCAGATAGGGGAGGCGATGGACATAGTAATCGCCTGAGCGCTAAAGACCATGGCTGCCAGAAATGGGATACTTAAACCTGTGCTCGAGCCCAGGTACTCAACAAAACTTGGCAAAAAGGGAAATATCATCGAAAAACCCACCGCTGAAAGCATCTGTGCGATGAACATTATGAAGAGAGTTTTTTGCCAGCTTGCCATAATCGACTCGGCTGCTCATCTTAACGTTCATTTTTGAGATGGATGTGCTGCACCTTACGCACTGAAAGTTGCGCAGAGGGGCCGTTTTGCTTTGTTCGCCAGCATGCCGTGTTGCGCAGTACGATAAATTGATTGCTACATTGTAAAAGTAATAAGTGCAGATTGGCAGATATACGCGTACAGAATGGAATAATCGTAAGTTACAATGCGAATCGTTATTTTTAAATATACAAATTGATACAAAATAACTTGACAATATGCAAAATGAATCTTATTCTATGCACATGTTGTCGAGCTAGACAACTTTTCCCTGGAGGTAATTCATGAATAAACGATATTCAGTTTTGGCTTTAATGGTTTTGCTCTCTGGCCTGGCGCTGGCACAGGATGCAGAGCTGGCTGACAAGGTTGCCTTACTTGAGGCGCAACTAGCGGAAACGAACTTTGCCCTGGATAATCTGGCACTACTACTCTTTGCAGTTCTGGTTGCTTTTATGCAGCCCGGTTTTGCTCTGCTCGAGGCCGGTCTGCACAGTGCCAAAAATATCGTTAACATCTTCATGAAAAACTTTGCCGACTTTGCCGTGGCTGGTTTGGCTTACTGGGCCGTGGGTTTTAGCATCATGTATGGTAGTGGTCTATTCCTGAGCGGTTACGAGAGCGACTTTGCTGTTGGTGCTGACTTCTTTTTCCAGATGGTCTTTGCGGCTACGGCAGCTACCATCGTTTCGGGCGCTGTAGGTGGGCGTATGAAATTTGCTGCTTATCTGATATTCAGCGTGGTCATGACCGGTCTGATCTATCCCTTTTTGGGTCAGTGGCAGTGGGGCGGAGGCTGGTTGGACGCGCGCGGCTTTTATGACTTTGCAGGTTCATCCATTGTTCATGCTGTAGGTGGTTTTGCTGCACTGGGTGCGGTGCTGGCGATTGGTCCGCGCATCGGGCGCTATGCAGGTGGACGGGCAAACGCCATGCCTGGACACAATATGGTACTTGCCGGACTCGGGGTGTTTTTGCTGTGGTTGGGCTGGTTTGGTTTTAATCCAGGGTCTCAGTTAGCCTTCTCGACTGCTGATGATATGACGGCAGTAGCAGCTATTTTTGTCAATACTAACCTTTCAGCGGCAGCGGGTGCTATTACGGCACTGGTATTGTCCTGGACACTCTTCAAGAAGCCTGATTTTTCGATGACCATCAACGGCGTGCTGGCGGGTCTGGTGGGCATTACTGCGGGTCCAGATGTCATCGTGGGTGGTTGGGCAGTAGTTACCGGAATTATTGCTGGTGGGATCGTGGTCTTTAGCATTTTGATGTTTGACCGGCTGCGGATTGATGATCCGGTAGGGGCGATATCAGTGCATGGGGTTTGTGGCATCTGGGGCACACTGGCGGTAGGTATTTTTGGTGGTGCCAATCTGGGCGTGCAGCTTTTGGGCACACTGGCTTACAGTGGCGCTGCCCTGCTGGCGGGTTTTGTGGTGTTTTATATTCTGAAACTCACCGTCGGACTCAGGGTGAGTCCAGAGGAGGAAATTGCGGGTCTGGATGTAGCTGAGCATGGTATCGAAGGCTACAACAACAGCGACTCAATAGGCAATCCGGTGATTCTCAAAGGAGCCGCTGGCGACTGAGCTTATCCCGAGCAGAGCGAGTAGGAACTGAAGAATTGCTTTTTAAACCCATAACTAATTCACCTGGTTTGGTATAAGGAGACGTGTATGAAACTAATTACGGCAGTGATTCGACCCATTAAACTTCCTGAAGTCAAGGAAGCCCTGTTCAAGGCCGGTGTGCGGGGTATTACCATATCCAAAGTCAGTGGTCACGGTGGTCAGGGTGGCATTGTTGAACAGTACCGTGGCAGTCAGTTTGTAGTTGAGTTTCACGAAAAAGTACAGCTGAGCATTGCGGTGAGTGATGGTTTTGTAGAAACGACCATTGACGCGATCGTTAAGGCAGCCCGCACAGGTGAGATAGGGGACGGCAAGATTTTTGTACAACCCCTCGAGCAGGTCGTGCGCATTCGCACAGGCGAGCGGGACACCGAAGCGCTGACCCCTGTTGGGGCTTAAACGGCTTTTACCGGTTCCGGATAAATCCTTGGGTTTATCCCATTGATTTATCCGGAACCGGTCGAGTATGAAGCGGCGATTGCTTTTCAAATCTATAAGCAATTTATGGGGCTCGGTATTAGTCATACTATGGATTGGGCAGCCGCCTAACGGGCGGCTGTTTTTGTGTTGGACAGAGCACTTTTCAGCGCTGCAAAATCTGCTTCGTTGTTGTAAATGTTGGGAGATACCCGAATGGCGTCGCCCCGTACCGAGACATAGACGCGCGCCTCTTCAAGTGCTTGCTTAATAGGCTCGAGGTCTGTTGGGGTTGCCCTAAGTCCAAACAGGTGACCAACTCGCCAGTTTTCATCTTCAATTTGGAAGCCCAGCTCAGTGGCCTCCTCAAAGAGTGAAGCACTGAGCTGCTGACAATAAGCCTGAATATGCTCAGGCCCACGCCCGAGAACGTCCCTTAGCGCCTGAATCATCATGCTGAGTAAGACCGGATTGCTGCGCTCACCCATGTCGTAGCGCACGGCACCGGTCGCATAGTCATCCTGGTAGTCGACCAGACGGCTAAAGTCTTCGCTGCCACGCCGCGCAATCCAGGTTTCTTCCAGAGGTTGTCCCTCGGCAAAGCGTGGACCCAAGTAAGCAAAGCCGATGCCATAGGGGCCCATCAGCGTTTTGTAGCCTGCGGCAATCAGGGCGTCAGGCTGCACCTGTGCTACATCAAAGGGCAGTGCCCCCAGTGACTGGGTGGCGTCGATGACCAGAGCTGCGCCTACTTCACGGCAGCGTGCTGCGACCGCCTCAACATCAAAGCGTGTACCGTCTGTCCAGTGAACCTGCTCAATAGCGACGACGGCGGTGGTTTCATCAATGGACTCGAGCAAGCGAGTGTTCCAGTTTTCGGCACGCTTTGTCTGTGTTGGAGATGCTACAGTTCTGATTTGTACACCCTGATGCCGTAAATTATGCCAAGCGTAGACATTGCTGGGGAACTGCTCATGGAGCAGTACGACAGATTGACCAGCCACGATGTTCAGGTTACTAGCAACCGTTGCTACGCCGTAAGAAACTGCTGGAATAATGGCGATGTGAGCAGGGTCGGCGTTGACGAGTTGTCCAAAAAGGCGGCGAGCCTCCTGACTCTGCGAGAAAAAATCAGCAGGCTTGATGCGTGTTGGTTGTGCCTTGAGCCGTATGCCTTCAATGCCAGCAGCTTCAACTGCCTTGGACAAGGGGGACATATAAGCACAATTGAGGTAATGAATGTCTTCAGGTAGGCTAAAGAGTGTTTTTTGGCAGGCCAGGCTTGTCATGATTTGGCACCTTCAGTGCCGAACTTGGCTTGCAGGTGTTTCAGACTGGCAGCAGGCACGAGGCCGCTTGCATCGGCTCCAAAACTGGCAACCTCTTTAACGCGGCTGCTGCTGACAAAGGACCATCTGGGGTCGGTGAGAAAAAAAGCCGTCTCAACGCTGGGATTTACGTGGTGATTCATGTGGGCCATCTGCATTTCATATTCGAAGTCTGCTACTGTGCGTAGGCCCTTGATGACCACCTGAAACTGTTTTTGGACCACGTAGTTGACCAGTAAGCCTTCAAAGGTTTCCACCTGGACATTGCCTAGATGGGCCACGGCCTCGCGAATCATGCTGCAACGCTCCTCGGCAGTAAACAGCTTGCTGTTTTTGAGGGGATTATGGGCGACTGCCACGATCAATTGTGCAAAGATGCGGCTGCTGCGTTCGATGACATCAAAATGTCCGTTGTGTAGCGGGTCGAAGCTACCTGGGTAGACGGCCTGTATCATGAATCTCCTTTTGTTTCGTGCAGAAGCTGCCTAACGGCAACAGGTAGGCTTAGTTTACCGCTCAGGATATCCTGGGTGAAAGCAGCCCCCTGTTGCTGTAGCAGCAGGCGCAGTTTTTCACTGAGCAAGGCTGCTACTTCGAAATGCTCGCGTTGCTGCTGCTTGGTCCTGAGTTGCGCTGTTTCACTTAAATGGTTGCCATGGCGCAGGATTGTCGCAAAAAGGTCTTCGATACCGACTGTCTTGGTACTGCTTGTTTCTAGAACTGGTAGCAGCCAGATCATATCAGCAGGATGGGCCAGCTCGAGTGCTGCCTGCACTTCCCGCTTTAGCCTGGCTGCACCTGGCTGATCACATTTGTTAATGACAAATATATCTGCGATTTCCATGATGCCAGCTTTAAACGCCTGCACCCCGTCACCTTGTCCAGGTGTAAGCAGCAGAACTGTGGTATCGGCAGTTTTGACAATATCCACTTCTGACTGGCCTACACCGACAGTTTCAATGAATATATAGTCAAAGCCGTAGGCGTTCAGCACAGCCAGCACCTGTAAGGTACTGGCTGCCAGGCCACCCAGATGACCGCGCGTTGCCATGGAGCGGATGTAGACCCTAGGGTCTTGATGCCAGCGCATCATGCGGATACGGTCACCCATAATTGCACCACCTGTAAACGGACTGCTTGGATCAACCGCGATGACGGCCACACTTGCATCCTTGCTCCTGGCACAGGCGATGAGTTGGTCCGTCAGGCTGCTTTTGCCGCTGCCCGGTGAGCCAGTGATGCCGATGATGTGGGCGCTATTGGGGACACGAAGTTCTCGGAGGATAGCCTGTCCGGTATCGCTGCCGTTTTCAATCAGACTGATGACTCGAGCAAGCGCACGCTCATCGCGCTGGCGGAAGCGCTGGATCAGCTTATTCACAGGCTCTAGCATAACGTAATGTCAGGTGATGCACACATCACCTGATGCAACAGGTCTATGTCTGCAAAGCTACGTACAAGCTGCGTATACTATAGCCACTGTTGACGAGCATTGCCCCGCGCAGGGCTCGCATCTGCTAAGAGACATCATCAGGTCCTGGAGGATTTTCATGAAGCGAGCCGTACCAGATTTAAAGGAAATTGCCTACGCTGTGGACGCTGCCGCCGGAAGATGTGCTGGTAGCTTACTCATCAAAAATGTCCAGCTCATGAATGTTTTTACCTTAGAGCTTGAAGTGAGTCATGTGCTGGTAGCTGGGCGACTGATTGCGGGTGTTGGCCCAAGCTATGAGACTGCGGCCGCTGATGTCGTTATTGATACAGCTGGTACTTACCTGGCGCCTGGTCTGATTGATGGACATGTTCATATTGAATCATCGCTGGTCACACCTTCTGCCTATACGGAGGGGGTGTTGCCGCGTGGTGTTACGGGTGTAGTCTGTGACCCCCATGAGATTGCCAACGTTGCTGGTCTTGCCGGTATCCGCTGGCTTTTGGAGCGCAGTGAAAGCCTGCCGCTAGACGTCTGGGTGACCGCACCGAGCTGTGTTCCCTCGACCAGCCTGGAAACCTCGGGAGCGGTTCTGGGTTTGCCCGAGATTGAAGAACTCTTGCAACATCCAAGGGTGGTAGGTGTGGCAGAAATCATGAGTTTTCCAGCGGTAATTGCAGCTGATGAAGAGAACCTTTCCAAGGTGCTTTTGGCAGAGCGCTACCGCAAGAGTCCTGAGGGTCATGCGCCCTCGGTAAGTGGGTGGGACTTGCAGGCCTATTTGGCAGCAGGTATTGCCTCAGACCACGAATCCACCACCCTGGCTGAAGGGCTCGAGAAGCTTCGGAGTGGTGTTTTTCTGATGATGCGGGAAGGTTCGGTAACGCGAAATCTAGAAGCGCTCTTACCCCTGCTTACGGTAGCCCACAGTCACCGTATCGGCTTTGTTACAGATGACCGCCTGCCCCATGACCTGCTGGACGAAGGAGGCGTGGATTGCCTGGTGCGTATGGCGATTGCCGCTGGTATTGATCCGGTACTGGCGGTGCGCTGTGGCAGTTATTCGACTGCTCAGCACTACGCTCTGCCACGGCGTGGCGCGATTGCCCCGGGTTACTTAGCAGACATGTTGCTGGTTGATGATCTGACAAGTTTCAGCGTGGCAGCGGTTTACAAGGAAGGTCAGCAGGTGGCGCAGGCTGGCAAATTGCTGATACCCGTTCAACCCAGAGAAGTGGACTCGAGCCCTGTCCTGAATACAGTGAAATTGCCCGTGCTGAGCGAGGCGTCTTTTCAGCTGATGGCGAGCAGCAAGGAGGTGCGCTGTATCAAGGCGATCCCCTATCAGGTGTTAACCGAAGAGCTGCATGTCAGTCCCAAAACCGAAGCTGGTCTGGTGGTGGCAGATACTGAGCGGGACTATCTGAAACTGGCCTGTGTCGAGCGCTACGGCAAGACGGGTGGTGTGGCGCTTTGTCTGGTACATGGTTTTGGCTTAAAGGCTGGCGCACTGGCGTCTACTGTGGGGCATGATCACCACAATCTGCTGGCTGTGGGCGTTAAGGATCAGGATATGCTCGCGGCTTGTCGCAGGCTCGAGCAACTGGGTGGGGGCTTTGTAGCCGTGAAGGATGGGGAAGTCATAGCGGAACTGGCCTTGCCCATTGCGGGTCTGGTCACGCATGAACCACTGACCGAGGTTCGCGCTAAACTCGATAAGCTTGAGGCTGCGGCGCGGGCACTGGGTGCGAGTATTCCGTCACCGTTTATGACACTCAGCTTCCTGGGGCTGGCGGTGATTCCTGAGTTGCGCCTTACTGATAGGGGCTTGGTAGACGTCAATAAAAGTGAACTGGTAAGCTTCGCGCTCGAGTCATGATGAACTTGCTGCGGGCCACTATCCTGCATACACCTAAAAATCCTTTTCGCCAGACAGATGCCCTGGAGGTCTTTGAAGATGGGGCGCTGGTTTTTGACACGACGATCAAAGCTGTTGGCTCTTATAGTGAACTGCACGAGGCCTATCCGGAGGCTACCGTGCTCGA
>CAZZPQ010000116.1:0-2491 GCA_964655595.1 uncultured bacterium | reverse complement strand
CATTTTGCCTCGGCGATGGATGTGTTTTTTGAGGAGGCTGCTGCCAGTGGTCTGCGCATCAGCGCTGGTCTGGTGTTAGGCGACCGTTACTTGCTAGATGACCTGCATACAACACCGGAGCGCGCACTTAAAGAAAGCCGTGAGCTGATTGCCCGCTGGCATAAGCACGGTCGCTTGCGCTACGCGGTGACACCGCGGTTTTCCTTGTCGTGTAGCGACGAACTTCTGGCAGTTTGTCAAACCTTGTTGCAGGAAACACCGGATGTACTATTCACCAGCCATATCAATGAGCAAACCGATGAAGTCAGCAAGGTGCTCGAGCTTTTTTCTGAGGCCAGGGATTACCTGGAGACCTACGAGCAGTATGGTCTTGTGACGGAGCGTTCAGTTTTCGCTCACAATGTTCATGTCTATGACCGTGAACTGGATCGTTTGGCGCAGGCAAAAGCCAGCATTGCGCACTGCCCAAGCAGCAATATGTTTATCGGTAGTGGACTTTTTCCCCTAAGGCGACATCTGGCTCGGGGCGTACAGGTAGCACTTGGCTCAGATGTTGGTGGTGGCACAGGCTTTAGCATTCTGAAAGAAGGCTTAAACGCCTATCAGGTGCAGATGCTGCATGAAGATGGTTATCCCCTAACGGCAGCGCAACTGCTCTATCTGGCAACAGCGGCGGGTGCAAAAGCGCTGGGTCTAGACCTACAAGTGGGAGATTTTAAGCCTGGAAAAGAAGCTGACTTTGTGCTGCTACGTCCACCTGAAAGGAGCACCTTGGCTGAAGTGCTTCGTCACAGTAACTCAGCTGAACAGAGCCTGGCAGCCTTATTCACATTGGCCAGGGAGGACTGTGTAGCGGCGGTAGCGGTGGGAGGTGACTTTGTAGTAGAGGAGACTGACCGTGTCATGGGTCGGTAACTACCTACCTGACAGACGGCAGTCTTGAGTGGTAAAACAAGTCCTATGCTGATTCACATTATTGCCGACTTTGGTTATGCTGACCTTGCTTTTGCCGAGGTGGTACAGCGCTTTAAGATGCTGTTACCAGAGGCCGAGCTGATGCTAAGCTCGGTGCCAGCCTTTGCCACGCTGGCGGCTGGTTTTTGTGTAGCCCAGTTAGCGCTGAATGAACATCCAGACAACATGATGATTTTTCATAATGTTGCGCCACGGCGTGATGATACCAATAAGCGCAAAAACAATGATGGTGAGCGCCTGGCGACCATGACCTGCAATGGCGTCAGAATTGTCGGTGTCAATGCGGGTTACGCCTTTTCATATCTCAAAAACGAAGCGACGCTCTACGCGATAGACACGGCCTCTGCAGGCTCTCAGTTCCGCTCGAGGGACATTTTTCCGCAGGCTTTTGCCAAGCTTGTTACTGGTGACTCAATTCTGGCAGCGCCTATTCTGAAAGAGACGATAGCTGACGTCCCAGATAGTAGTATTGCCTATATTGATGGTTTTGGAAACATCAAAACAACACTTCCTGCCGGATGCTATCTACCAGGGCAAGAGCTCGAGGTCGTTATCAATGAACACAGGGCCACAGCTATTGTCAGTGATGGCAGCTTCTCCGTAGCCCAGGGTCAGCTCACACTTTCAGTGGGCAGTAGTGGCTGGCGCTGTTGCAGCGGTCAGCAGTTGCGTTTCATGGAGCTCTTTTTGCGAGGTGGCAGTGCGGCAGCTTTGTTTGGTTGGCCAAGTTGTGAAACGCCAATAGCGTTTCATGGAGCTGCCGAGTCAAGACAAGCAGAGCTTGGCCAACCTTCATAGTGTGGTAAGGGGGTGCGAGACTCAGTAATTTCTGCTACACTATAGGAGTGATTGTGCTAGACGATTTTCACTACTATGTCAGCCAACACAACAAAAGCCCATCCCGACAAATTGCCTTGTAGACCAGTATTTATATGCTAGGTGGGCCATTTGCTGTGCTTTTGTGCCGATATTTTTTTATAGCTTTATGTTTGAAGGGAGTCCACGTGAAGGATGTCAGTAAAGCATTTAAAGATGGTGATCAGGTGGTGTTGCCGCCCTATGGTGTAGGTATTGTGGCGGGTACTATGACGCGGATTGTCGCGGGTGCCGAATTCCTGTACTACCAGGTTGAATTTCCAAATGGTACTTCACGCGCCTACGTTCCGGTTCATGCGCCTCAAGAGGCAGGTCTGCGTGCCGCCCTGACCCAGAATGAAGTGCAGGCTGTGATTGAACGCCTTAATAATGGTCGTGTCAATCTACCGAAGCAGTGGGCTGCCAGACACCGTAAAGTAACTGAAATCCTGACCAGTGGCGATCCCTATCAAATTGCAACCCTTGCCAGTGAATTGAGACGTTGGGACCTCGAGCGTGGCTTGCCTGATCTGGACCGACAGGCCTACCGTCGCGCCTTGCGTCTACTAGCTGGTGAAATCAGCGCAGTGCTGAGTATTACTACCTCTGAGGCACGCCAGCTTATGGATGTTGAGGAAGACACCGAGCTTAACTGAGGTTG
>CAZZPQ010000115.1:0-10963 GCA_964655595.1 uncultured bacterium | reverse complement strand
TGGAACGATTAAACTCGCCTAGAGTTTATGAAGTGTATTTTCGGACTTGGTATAATTGGCTAGCTCTGGTACATTTCCAGAGCTAGCCAATCAGGATTACGCAGAGACAACTTCTTTTTCTGGGGGCGTCAAGACCTGAGGCTGATCATCAAGAGCAGCGTGCGCGGCTGCAAGGCGGGCTACTGGAACGCGGTAGGGTGAGCAGCTCACGTAATCCAGACCCAGGCTATGGCAGAAAGTCACACTCTGAGGGTCACCACCATGTTCACCACAGATACCTATTTCTAGGTCAGGGCGGCTCGTGCGACCTGCTTCGACAGCCATTGCCATAAGCTTGCCGACGCCTTCTTGGTCAAGAGTGGCAAAAGGATTCTCTGGCAGGAGACCACGTTGCATGTAATCCACCAGGAAACCAGCCTCAGCATCATCGCGGGAGATGCCATAGGTAGTTTGGGTCAGGTCATTGGTGCCAAACGAGAAGAACTCGGCAACATTGGCTAGCTCAGCGGCGGTGAGTGCTGCGCGGGGGACCTCGATCATGGTTCCAAACTTATAGGGTAGTTCGACTTTAGACTCGTCCAGTACCTCTTTGGCAACGGCTTCGAGTGCTGCTTGTTGTACCTTAAGCTCGTTTACGTGCATGGTCAGAGGAATCATGACCTTGGGATGGACTGCTACGCCCTCTTTGCGACATTTGACAGCAGCTTCGAAGATAGCCCGAACCTGCATTTCGGTAAGCTCTGGAATCAAGAGACCCAGGCGTACGCCACGGGTACCCAGCATTGGATTCGCTTCGCGCAGGGCAATGACCCGCTCGAGATAATCTTCCTTGATACGAATCTCAGCCAATGCGCTGTTGATGTCGCTCATGGTCTGATAGTGCTGCAAACGCACTTTCAGATCTGCCAAGTCCTGGACCAGCTCCTCATAGGCCGGTAAAAACTCATGCAGGGGTGGGTCAATCAGGCGAATCACAACCGGTAAGCCGTCCATGGCGCGGAAGAGTCCTTCAAAATCACCGCGTTGCATCGGCAATAGGCGGGCAATTGCCTCGTTGCGCTCGGTTGGATTCTTGGCCATGATCATCTTCTGCACGATAGGCAGGCGCTCGGTTTCAAAAAACATGTGCTCAGTGCGTACCAAACCAAGTCCTTGGGCACCGTAGCTGCGGGCTTTTTCGGCGTCCTGCGGATAGTCAGCATTGGCCCAGACTTCAAGCTTGCGCAGTTCATCGGCCCAGCTAAGCAGTTTGTTCAGATAGGGGTTGTTGATATCCGGGATGACGGTGGGCAATTCGCCTAAAAAGATGTCACCTGTGGTGCCATCAATTGACAGCACATCACCCTCTTTAATGACTAAGCCATCAACATGAATTTCTCTGATATCCAGGTCTATCTCGAGTTCAGTAACACCGACGACAGCAGGCTTGCCAAATTGTCGTGCTACTAAAGCAGCGTGTGACGTGCGACCACCGCGACTGGTCAGAATGCCTCTGGCGGCCAGCATACCGTGAACGTCATCGGGTTTGGTTTCAGGGCGCACCATGATAACGGCTTTGTTTTCTTCCTTAGCCCAGCGCTCAGCAGTATCAGCGTCCAGCGCAACCATCCCTACAGCAGCGCCAGGAGATACATTCAGTCCCTGTGCGAGCTTTCGGGCAGTTTTGCGTGCTGTAGCGTCAAGCTGAGGGTGTAAGAAAAACTCGATCTGCGTAGGCTTAACCCGTTTGACAGCTGTTTTCTTGTCGATCAGCGCTTCTTCAACCATATCTACGGCAATGCGGACTTCAGCCTGGGCGGTGCGTTTACCGTCGCGGGTTTGCAGAATCCAGAGTTTCTCGTGCTCGACTGTGAATTCCATGTCCTGCATATTTTTGTAGTGGGTTTCGAGTTTCTTCGCGAATGCCTCAAACTCGGCGTACTGATGCGGCATTTCGTCCTTGAACGCGTCCATGGGTTTGGTGAGGCGGATACCCGCGACAACATCTTCCCCCTGAGCATTGGTGAGGTAATCACCCTCGAGAACGTTTTCTCCGGTTGAGGCGTTGCGTGACATGGCGACGCCTGTGGCGCAATCATCACCCATGTTGCCAAAGACCATCGTCTGAATGTTGACGGCAGTGCCTAGATTGTGCGGAATACCTGCGGCGTTGCGGTAGTCGATGGCGCGTTTGCCGTTCCAGGATTTGAAGACCGCTTCGGTGGCAAGTCTGAGCTGCTCGAGTGGTTCATCGGGGAAGGGCTCACCTGTATAGCTGCGCACAATTTCCTTGAACTTTTTGGTGACGGCTTGCCAGTCCTCGGCACTGAGTTCGGTATCTGTCTCGACACCAGCTTCACGGCGCTTGGCGGTGATAACTGCCTCAAAGACTTCATCGGGAACGTCCAGAACCACACTGCCAAACATCTGAACCAGACGTCTATAGGAGTCATAAACAAAGCGTGGATCAGCGGTAAGCGCAATGAGTCCCTCGGCAACCTCGTCATTCAATCCGATATTCAAAATAGTGTCCATCATCCCAGGCATGGAAAACTTGGCGCCTGAGCGACACGATACCAGCAGAGGGCGCTGCGGGTCACCAAAGGTTTTGGTGGTAAGTTCTTCGACATGCTTGAGAGCTTCAAGCTCTTGCTCCCACATGTCTTCGGGGAAGGTGTAGCCTTTGTCAAGATAGGCGTTGCAGGCTTCAGTCGTCACCGTAAAACCCGGGGGTACGGGTATCTTGAGACGTGTCATATCGGCCAGGTTAGCGCCTTTGCCACCTAACAGGGCGCGGACAGCGTCCCAGCTACCGCTGTAGCTTTCTGCTTCGTCCAATTCGCTGTACAAAAATACCCATTTTTTGCTCATGTTAAAGCCTCCTTTTTGAGTGAGCAATCGCTTGGTTATTTACTGTTTTAGGCTAACCTTTTGTCTGTAGAATAGCGTCAGCAAAACTCCCACAATCACTGTCAGATTGTGACTGACAGCTGTTACGGTCATGCCTGTTGCCAGGCAAGCTGTTATACTGAGGGTGCAACTGGGAGGTAGTATATGCCGGCAGCTGAAACCCTTTATGAGCGACTTGGTGGTGAGGTTGCCGTGGTTGCTTTGGTAGATGACTTTTATGAGCGCGTACTGGCGGATGAATTGCTCCGGCCGTTTTTTGTAAATGCTTCGATGGATAAACTTCGCGCTATGCAGCGTGAGTTTTTTAGTGCTGCGCTCGAGGGGCCTGTACGTTATACGGGTAGACCCCTGTATCATACACATTTTGGTCGTGGCATCAAGAGGCAGCATTTTGCACGCTTTGTTGAGCACCTGTTTGCGACCTTAGAGGACTTTCCGCTTAGCGAGGATGACCGCTCTTTGGTGATTGCCAGAGTCAACACCTACCTGGATGAGGTGGTTGGTGGTCATGGGATGGCAGGTTAGCTTTTTGCAGGATTGAGTGAATGCCAGGCGTCGCTAGAAGCTGTAGATGGTAAGAAGCGTTCCACAATCATAGTAAACATCCTCTACCTGTGGAGTTTGTATTTTGCTGAGGGTCTGACCTTATGCACTTTGTCGCTGCTAGCCTGGTGTTATGGAGCGAAGAAACCTTGCCGATCATCGCTTAGTGTTAAGGACTGCGGTGAGATTGCCACGTCGCTCCTTCGTCGCTCCAAGGCTTGCCTTAGTCTACGCCCGACTATGTGAAGAGTGACGAATCGAGATTGCTTCGGCTGTCGCCAAGGCTCGCCTTCGGCTACGCCCGACCAGGTAAACGCAATGATCAAAAGGAGCTATAGAACGGACTTGCGTAATGTGAGTAAGGGTTTTGTCGAGGAATTACGCGGTAGCTACCTTTGAAGCTGCGCCTCCCGTTTGTCGCGGAGCATTTGAAGCCTGTGCTCGAGCTGTTCTGCCCACTCACTCCCGGAACTGAGTAAAAAGATGCCTGATGTACCCATGTTGCGTCCTTGGCGAAACTCGGCAACGTCCCACAGAAGCTGTATTTCCTGCCTTAAGTGATAGCTTCTTTCTGCAGGGTTGTAAATGACGCGCAGGCCTGGAATGCGCTCGTGCAACTCATGCCTGAACTGATGGAAATAGTTACGGGCGGTTTTGGGGTCCTCATCGGCAAAGATATCAAGCAGCAGCTTTTTGAGGCTTACGCGACCATGCTCAAGAAAGTAGGCGATGACCTCAACTGCCTTGCGCAGCGGGATATGGACGACTTTACCATCCAAAATGAGCTTTTCTTCGCCCATCGTATAAACTTCCAGTCTATGGGCGGTTTTGCCTGCAATGCGCGGGTGGGAGCTGAGCGCTAACTCATGAAGTTCAGGCAGAAGTGCCCACTCTTTGGCTAGCAGGGCGTCGTTTTGCAGTGACACGGCCAGGGCCTGCAGCTTGTCCAGCTCGAGTTTGTAAGCAGGATCGTTCTCGAGGCGGAGCAGTTCGGCAATGTGTAGGCGAACCCAGGCCTGCTCCTGCATCAGTCCCATGGTGTATAACTTATCATTTAGCATGTGAAGTTCAGACAAGCTGTGCTCGTTGCTATAGCGACCAACCCAGTGGTGGATCAAAATTTCACGAAAGCGAAACAGCAGGGCGTCGGTTTGGTCACTTACCAGGTTGTGAGCTCGAGCCAGGTGTTCGGCAGCAGTTTCAAAGAGTTTTCGTTTGCCCTCTAGTACGACTAGTGACAGTCGTGCTAGAAACTCTTCATAGAAAGCCTGTGTTTTAAGTGCCGTACTTATGGCGTTTTCATAGTGTCTAATGGCAGTGGGAATATCTTTTTTTGACCAGGCCATGTCCCCCAGGCGCAGCAGAATATCTGCCTTTAGTTGTTCAGGGATGACATCTTGCTGAACATGCTGTATATCCTGGTAGGCATCTTCATAACGTCCGAGCATACAGTAGAGGTAAGCGCGGCGCAGCAAAGCTTTTTTGTGTTCCAGACCTTCGGAGAGTTCAAGGCTGCGCTCGAGAAACCACAAAGCACGCTTGGCGCGACCAATACGTGCGTACAGAATGCCAAGCTGGTTGAGAATCTGTGGGGCCAAAACGGGCAATTCGGGAATGCCTTGTACCCGCGCCCAGGCTTGTTCCGCATCATCCAGTGCAGCGCGAAGCTGCCCACTTGTCTCATGGTGGTAACTTCTGACCCTGAGGTAAAGCACCTGATCATAAGGAGCCAGGTTGTCAAACTCGAGCTTTTGCAATTCTGGAAGGACGTCTTTGCCTCGCTCAACATAAAAATAACTATGCGCCAGATTGATACGGGCGGTTTCCTCACCCTTGGCAATGGCTCTTAAAAATGTCTCAATAGCTTTAAGGTCATCAAAGAGCTGAAAGTGGCACACGCCCAGCCAGCGTTCATCTTTGGCATTTGGCGTAGGCAGTTGTTGGTAGCAGCGCAGGCCCTCTTCGTATTTCTCGAGGTAAACCGAGGCTTGTACCGGACTCTCCAGCTCGATACCTGGATAGCGCTCTTTTAGAATGTCTGTGGCGCTTTGCTGCACAATACCCGTCCTTACGAACCTTTCAAGTTGCCTAAAGGCCAGCTATCCCTCTTAAATTGTGCACAATCAGGTGGCGCAAGGTTTGGTGAAATACCACCTTGGGTCGAAGCAGGAGTATAAATGTGAAATACTTCGCATAAACACTCATCAGGAAGAAAGCCTAGTTTCGACTTTTCTCAGGATGATAAGCAAGATGGTCTTTTTGGGCGGTTGACATGCAGGTGTTTACTGCGTATACTTTGCAGCAATGAGCGTAGTTGCCTCACTGCTAATTCTAGTTCTAGGCTGTTGGGGTGACGCTGCTTAAGTGCAGGTTTAAAGAAGCGTCTACCCCGCCACTACAAGGCGGGGTTTTCGTTTGGAGGATGCAATGAAAGGTGCAGAAGTCGTTTTTAGGGCACTCGAGCGTGAAGGTGTGTCAACGGTATTTGGTCATCCTGGTGGAGCCATTATGCCTATTTATGATGCGCTTTATGACTCACCCATCCGTCATATTCTGGTGCGTCATGAGCAGGCCGGTACCCACGCGGCTGATGCTTATTACCGGGCTAGCGGTAAGGTGGGGGTCGTTTTTGCCACTAGTGGACCGGGTGCTACCAATATTGTTACAGGTTTGGCCACGGCGTACATGGACTCCTCAGCAGTGGTTGCGGTTACGGGTAATGTACCGACTAGCCTGATTGGTACGGATGCTTTTCAGGAAGCTGACGTCTATGGCATCACCCTGAATGTTACCAAACACAATTATCTGGTAAAAGATGTGAACGACTTGCCCCGTATCATTCATGAAGCCTTTCACATCGCCTCGACCGGACGTCCGGGACCTGTGTTGATTGATATTCCCAAAGACGTCCAACAAGCCGAGTTTACAGGCTCTTTTGAGGTGGAACTCAACTTGCCCGGCTATAACCCGACGGTAGTGGGTCACGGTGGACAGATCAAGAAGGCTGCTGAAATCATCAAACATGCCAAGCGCCCAATTATGATGGTTGGTGGTGGGGCGCAGGTGGCCGAGGCTGAAGTCATGGCCTTCAGTCAAAAGACAGGCGTTCCCGTGATTACCACACTGATGGGCATTGGTGCTTATCCTGCAGGTGCGCCCCAGGCGCTGGGGATGCCCGGGATGCATGGTACAGTGACCGCCAATCGCGCTATCACCAACTGTGACCTGATCATAGGTGCGGGTTTGCGTTTTGATGACCGCGTGACAGGCAAGATAAGCCGTTTTGCGCCGAATGCGACTGTTGTGCATATCGATATAGATCCTGCTGAGATTTCCAAGCTGGTCAAGGCCCACGTGCCTGTTGTGGGGGATTTGCGGGATGTGCTGCCCCGTCTCACCGAACTCCTGGATAAGCTTGATATAGATGAGTGGTGGACAACGCTGAAGGAGTGGAAGGAAAAATATACTGAGCGCTACAAGCTGGATAAACCACTGGTTTCTCAGGAAGTCATCAAGATGTTTCATGAGGCAACGGGAGGTGACTGCGTGGTGACGACTGAAGTCGGGCAGCACCAGATGTTTGCAGCGCGACTTTTCCCAACCAGCAAGGCACGCACCTGGATTTCTTCGGGTGGCCTTGGTACCATGGGTTTTGGATTGCCCGCTGCCATTGGTGCTGCTTTTGCCCGTCCAGGAGAGCAGATTGTCTGCATTGCCGGAGATGGCAGTGTGCAGATGAACATTCAGGAACTCGCGACGATTTTCAAGCATCAGCTGCCTATTATCATTGCTATTTGCAACAATGGCATGCTCGGCATGGTGCGGCAGTGGCAGGAGATGTTTCATGCCCAGCGTTACAGCGAGGTTTATCTGGCGGATTCAAACCCGGATTTTGCCAAGCTGGCAGAAGCCTACGGGATTGATGGCTATAATATTTTTGACAGGGAGACGGCTCGAAAAGTAATTCCTGAGGTGCTTGCCAAAGGTAAACCTGCGGTGATGAACTTTGTGGTCTATGAATCTGAGAAGGTATTCCCGATGATTCCAGCGGGTGCTGGCGTCGACGAAATGATCATTGGTGACCAGGAACCTGAGCAGGACTATGACACTGAGGTGTATGCCAAGGAGAAGATCGGCGCATGAACCAGCATGTCATGAGTGTGACGGTTCGCGACCAGCCAGGTGTGTTGATGAGAATTGCAGCACTTTTTGCAAGGCGGGGCTATAACATTGAGTCACTGGCAGTATCACCGACCGAGGTTGCAGGTATATCGCGCACCACCTTTGTTGTGAGTGGCGATGATAAGACAATTGAGCAGCTCGAGAAACAACTGCAAAAGCTCATTGATGTCATCAAGGTCATCAATCACTCTGAAGTGCGTTTTGTGGACCGTGAACTGATGCTCATCAAGGTCGCTGTTCAGTCGCCGGATGACCGTACCGAAATCCGTCAGATTGCTCAGGATTTTCGTGCCCGTATCGTAGATGTTCATCGGGATGCGCTGATATTTGAGCTGACCGGGGATAGCGGTAAAATGAACGCCTTTATAGAGCAGATGAACCCCTTTGGCATTTTGGAGCTGATCCGCTCAGGGCGGATTGCTCTGACCCGTAGCGCTGATGATCCCAAGATCATGAAAAAAACGCGCCTCGCCAAGGCGGCTTAGAGGAATACTGATACCGGCTTTACCTGGGTGATTGTGGTGTAGTTTTGAGCTGACCATTTGCAGCGCCTAAAAAATGGTATCGTTGGCAATTGTTATAAAAGTCACTATGGGAGATAAACAAAGTTATGGCAAATATTTATTACGACAGTGATGCAAACCTCGAGCACCTTGCTGATAAAACCATCGCCGTGATTGGCTACGGTTCTCAGGGTCACGCCCACGCGCTAAACGCCAAGGAATCGGGCATGAACGTGGTGGTGGGTTTGCGTAAGAGTTCAGCTAGCTGGCAGGAGGCTGAAGCAGCAGGGCTTAAAGTGATGGAAGTTGATGAGGCGGCCAAGGCGGGCGACCTGATTATGATTTTATTGCCCGATGAGACCCAGAGGGCTGTCTACGAAACTCAGATTGCCCCCAATCTGCAAGCGGGTAATGCTGTGCTCTTTGCGCACGGCTTCAATATTCACTTTGGGCAGGTAGTGCCAGATCAAAGTCTGGATGTTTTTATGGTGGCCCCCAAAGGTCCAGGGCACCTGGTGCGGCGGGTCTACACCGAAGGTGGTGGCGTACCCTGTCTCTTGGCTATTCATCAGGACGCTACGGGCAATGCCAAAAATCTGGCGCTGGCCTATGCCAAAGCAATTGGTGGGGCGCGGGCTGGAGTGCTCGAGACCAGCTTTAAGGAAGAGACTGAAACCGACCTTTTTGGTGAGCAGGCGGTGCTTTGTGGTGGTGTGACGGCCCTTATGCAGGCCGGCTTTGAGACCTTGCTGGAAGCGGGCTATGACCCTGAAATCGCTTATTTTGAGTGTCTGCACGAGATGAAATTGATTGTTGACCTGATTTATGAGGGGGGTCTCGAGCGCATGCGCTATAGCATCAGTAATACCGCGGAATATGGTGATTATCGTACCGGGCCGCGCATCATTACTGAAGAGACCAAAAAGGAAATGAAAGCCATACTGCGGGATATTCAGAGTGGCGAGTTTGCCAAGGACTTTCTCACCGAAAACGTGGTGGGTCAGCCACGCTTAAAAGCGGGTCGCAAGAACACTGAGGCGCACCAGATTAGTATTACCGGTAAGCGTCTAAGGCAGATGATGCCTTTTATTAGTGGTAAGAAATAAGTCGTAGCAGGTTTTTCGGGAGTTTGAAATGCCTTTAACTGGTAGATGGTTTTTGCGGAGACTGGGTAATAATTACCGACTATCCTGGCCTTAAAGATAGGCTTCTTGCGAAAGTATCAGCTGAGCAATGACCTATTAGAACCGCCATCAATCCGGACTTTTGCAAAAGGTCCAAGCTAAAACAGGCATTAATCAACTCTTTTGAAAGGAAAAACCATGGCTTATATAAAAATATTCGATACCACTTTGCGTGATGGTGAGCAGTCGCCGGGTGTTGCACTCAATACTGCTCAAAAACTCGAGATTGCCCAGGCTCTTGCCAGACTGGGCGTGGATATCATCGAGGCGGGCTTTCCGATTACCAGTGATGGGGATTTTGACTGCGTTTACCGCATTGCCAAAGAGGTGAAAGGCCCCGTCATCGCGGCTCTGGCACGCACCCACAAGCTGGATATAGAACGTGCTGCTAAGGCTATTGAGCCAGCTGATAAGGGGCGTATTCACACCTTTACCAGTGCCAGTGATGTGCATCTGGAATACATGTTGCGTAAAACGCGTGATGAGGTGTTGGGGCTCTCAGATGAAATGGTGCGTTACGCCAGGCAGTTTACGGATGATGTTGAGTTCTCAGCACAGGATTGCATGCGGGCTGACCCGGACTTTGTCTATCAGTTGGTTCGCACGGCCATTGCCGCAGGTGCCACCACGATTAATATCCCCGATACCACAGGTTACGGCACGCCACGGGATTATGGTCAGCTGATTAAGAATATCTTTCTGAATGTTCCTGAAGCCGCTTTAGTTAGTCTCTCGACGCACTGCCATGATGATCTTGGAATGGCAGTAGCTAACAGTCTGGCAGCGGTTGAAAATGGTGTTACCCAGATTGAGTGCACCATCAATGGTATCGGTGAGCGTGCGGGCAATACCAGTCTCGAGGAATGCGTGATGGCGCTCTACACCCGCAAGGACCACTACGGGCATGAAATCGGCATCAATACCAAAGAGATTTACCGAGTATCCCGTCTGGTAGCGCGTTATACCGGCATGGTCGTACCGCCCAATAAGGCTATTGTCGGTGAAAACGCCTTTGCGCACGAAAGCGGCATTCATCAGGATGGGGTAATTAAGCACAAGCAGACCTATGAGATTATGAACGCTGAGCTGGTGGGGCGCGAAGCGGGTGTCCTGGTCATGGGTAAGCATTCGGGGCGCAATGCCTTCCGGCAGCGACTGCAGGAACTAGGCTACCAAGATTTGAGTGATGAGCAACTTGCCGCCCTGTTCAAGCAGTTTAAGGATTTGGCAGATGTCAAGCAGAGTGTAACCACTGAAGACCTTCGGGCACTGGTCGAAAATGAAGTGGTGCGGGTAGCGGAAACCTACAAACTCGAGCACGTGCAGTTTCAGTCCGGAACTGCTGGCATGACACCGCAGGCGCTGGTACGTCTGCGCACGCCTGATGAAGTGCTCGAGGCAACCGCCACCGGTAGTGGACCTGTCGATGCCAGCTTCAAGGCGCTCAAAAGCCTGACGCCGATTCCCTTTAGCCTGGAAAGCTACGATTTAAAGGCCATTGGCAGCGGAACTGACGCACTGGGTGAGGTCACCATTCGGGTCAGTAGCGAAGGGCAGATTGTCTACGGTCGAGCTATCTCCACCGATGTGGTGCACTCCTCAGTGCTGGCCTACATTGATGTCATGAACAAACTGGCGGCCGGGGCCGGGCGCGACAAGTCG
>CAZZPQ010000114.1:0-10972 GCA_964655595.1 uncultured bacterium | reverse complement strand
CTGATACAGTAACCGAGATTGCCACCGAAGCCGTTGATGCTGCAACAGAAGCCGCGACAGAAGTCACTGAGGCCGTAACGGAAACAGCGACAGCGGTGGCTGAAAATGTCGCTGAGGCAGTAGAGGAAGCCACTGATACAGCAACCGAGATTGCCGCCGAAGCCGTTGATGCTGCAACAGAAGCCGCCACCGAAGCCACTGAAGCAGTAACCGAGGCTGCTTCCCAAGCTGTTGACGCTGCTACAGAAGCTGTGACGGAAGCCACTGAAGTTGCCGAAGGTGTCACTGAAGTTGTTGAAACAGGGACTGGCGAATCTGAGTTACTCGAAAGTAGTGTGGCAACTTCGGTTTTGCCTACCATTGCGGATTCAGCCAGTCGTGAAATTGCAGAGGCTACCGCAGCGGCACTTACTGCGGAACTACGCGCCCTTTCAGGACGCAGCAATCTGAGTGAAGCCGAGGTGCAGGAGCTGGCGCTCCTTCGGGCCAACCTGGAAAAGGTACAGTCGGAAGTAGTGGCCTTTAGGGGTGCCAGGGCTGCCTATGTTGTTCAGGAAGGCGATACACTCAGTGGCATTGCCGCTGACTTTTACGGAGATCCCGGTCAGTGGGAAGGTATTCTTACTGCCAATGGTTATCTGATTGAAGATGCCGACCTGATTTTCCCGGGTTTTGTGCTCCTGATACCAGAGCTTCAGGAGTAAGCCTTTTATCCCGAGCAGAGCGAGTAGAAACAGAGGAACTGCTTTTCAAATCTGCAATCAATTTATCGGGTTCCGTATTACCATCATTTAACTGTGCAGTCAAAAAATGTCTCGTTTAAACGAGACATTTTTGTTACATTAGGCTTATGCCTCGAGCCTTATTGAGTGTTTCTGATAAAACTGGCCTGATTGATCTGGCCCACAAGCTACAGAGTCTGAACTACGAACTTGTTTCAACTGGTGGTACTTACCAAAGCCTGCAGGAAGCAGGGTTACCAGTGACTCGAGTGTCGGAGGTGACAGGCTTCCCGGAAATTCTGGGAGGGCGTGTTAAAACCCTGCATCCGATGATTCATGGTGGTTTGCTGGCAACCCAGGCTGAGGAGCAGCAGGCTGAGTTGAAGCTGCACCATATTGAACGTATTGATCTTTTGGTGGTTAACCTTTACCCTTTTCGTGAAACAATCAGCCAGGATGCGGTGATAGAAGCAGAGGCGCTCGAGATGATCGATATCGGTGGGCCGACCATGATCCGAGCAGCTGCCAAGAATTACCTGAATGTCCTGGTGGTGGTTGATCCCACAGATTATGAGTGGCTGGCTGACACGCTGCCAACAAGCGTTGACCAGTCACTGAGGCGGCGCTTGGCGCGCAAGGCCTTTGCGCATACGGCGGCCTATGACGCGGCGATTGTCGGTTATTTTGACCGTGAAGTGGAACTACCTGACAGCCTGCACCTGGCACTGGAGCGCGCCAGTGAACTCCGCTATGGTGAGAACCCGCACCAGCAGGCTGCTCGCTACCACGAAATCGGCAAGCAGGGTTTCTGGGATACGGTGATTCAGCACAAGGGCATGGCCCTTTCCTACCTCAATATTTTTGACGCTGAAGCGGCGCAACGTCTGGTCTATGACTTTAATGAACCGACGGCAGTCATTATCAAGCATGCCAATCCCTGCGGGCTAGCGTCTGCCAAAGTACTCCAAGAGGCTTATGAGCGTGCTTTTGCCTGTGATCCCAAGAGTGCCTTTGGTGGGATTGTTGCCTTTAACCGAAAAGTGGATGCCTCTTTGGCACAGATTCTGATGACCAATGCCAAGGCAGACCTCGTCATCGCGCCTGGCTATGAAGCTGAAGCCTTGGCTGTGCTGATGAGTAAGCGCAAGGCCATGCGGGTGATGGAAGCATCTGCGCCGCAGCCCTCCGCGTTCGAATTGCGCCGCATTGACGGGGGCTTCCTGGTGCAGGCGCCGGACAGCGTGGAGCTTGATCGGTCAGCCTGGCAGGTAGTGAGCGAGCGTCAGCCGACAGAGGCGGAGTGGCGAGATATGCGAATGGCCAATGCCGTTTGTGCTCGTACCAGTTCCAATGCGATTGTGCTGGTCAAAGACCAGCAGGCTGTTGCGGTGGCTGCGGGTCAGCAAAGTCGAGTGGACGCTGCTGAAATCGCAGTCAAAAAAGCTGCTGGACGTGCGGTGGGAGGTGTTTGTGCCAGTGACGCCTTTTTTCCATTTCGGGATGGTTTGGACACGGTGGCACAGGCGGGAATCACTGCTGTGATTCAGCCTGGTGGCAGCGTGCGTGACCCTGAGATTGTTGCTGCCGCCAATGAGCACGGTATGGCACTAGTGCTGACGGGCGAGCGGCATTTCCGGCATTAGCTTTTGCTCGTCATTGTGAGAAGCGACGTGGCAATCTCGGGACAGGCGCTTGCCGGAAGTGCTGACTGCGGGGTTGCTTCGCATACGCGGAGCCTGTGCTGAGCCTGGCAAAGTAATTGCAACGAGGGGTGATTGCGCTTGCTGATGGTTCAGCCTACTCCCCATAGTGGTATTCAGTAGCATTTCCGGGCTTTGTTGAGACAAGCTGAATGAGTTGATTTCAACTCCCCCAGGTTGCATGGGTCATTGAGTTGTCTCAATGACCCATGGAAACGTTAAAAGAATTGACTTAATGGTCAGCAAGCTCTTCTATTGGCACTTCCACGAAAAATCCTTCAAAGTCTCAGCGCGTCGTGCCAGCTCAGGCTGGCACCCATGGCCCGGCGGGAAAAGAAGAATGCAGCATGTGCTTAAGTCACATTAGTTTTTGCTGTCAAGCTATGGATTCCAGCTTTCGCTGGAATGACGTTGGGTAGTGCATTTGGTAGTGCAGTAGCCACGTCTGTGTGATTTAGGCGAAAGACAAGAGCCACAAGTAAGAGATGCTTGGTTTTATTGTGGAAGTGCTGTATGTTGAGATTCTTCACTCTGCTACGCTCCATTCAGACTTGTTCCATTCGATTAACTCAGGACAAGCTCTGAGCCTGCCGAAGGAATGAGGTATGGGGGTGCCTGGATACGTCTGCTGGTGAGCAAGCCTATAGAGTATGGTGTCACCCTGAGCGGTTTTGAAACCCCTCGGTCTAGCTCTTGGGCTTGACATATACCCCCATAGGGTATTATGATTGGTGTATTCCGAGGTAGACACCTCATTTTGAAAGGAGCTTCAATGCTTTTTAAACAGTTCTACGACGAAGATTTAGCCCAGGGTAGTTATCTAATCGGCTGTCAGGCCACAGGTGAGGCAGTTGTGGTGGATGCACGCCGTGATATTCAGGTTTATCTGGATGAAGCTGCGCGCAATAACATGAACATTGTGGCAGTTACCGAAACCCATATCCATGCAGATTATCTCTCGGGTAGCCGTGAAGTGGCAGATGCTACCGGGGCTAAGCTTTATCTATCTGACGAGGGTAATGCGGACTGGAAATATGGCTTTGAAGGTATCAAGCTCTACCATAATGATGAAATTAAGGTTGGCAATATCATTATCAAGGCTGTGCATACCCCAGGACACACCCCAGAGCATCTTTCTTTTCTGGTGACTGATGGTGCGGCTGCCAGTGAGCCTGGCTTTTATCTGACAGGGGACTTCGTCTTTGTCGGTGATATTGGTCGGCCCGACCTGCTGGATGAAGCGGCTGGCGGCATTGACACGCGCTTTGTCGGTGCCAAACAGCTTTTTGCCAGCTTACGCGATCACTTCCTCAATCTGCCGGATTATGTGCAGATTTGGCCAGCGCACGGTGCGGGTAGCGCCTGTGGAAAATCTTTGGGTGCTATTGCCAGTACCACCGTGGGTTACGAGCGCCTGTTTAGCTGGTGGGCGCCCTTTGTGCAGAATAACGATGAGGAAGGTTTTACTAAACTACTACTCGAGGGTCAACCCGATGCCCCCCTGTATTTTGGTCGCATGAAGCGCCAGAACAAAGCGGGACCAGCGATTCTTGGGGAGCGTCCGACCCTTAAAGAGATGTCCACTGGCGAGTTGGCGGAACGTATCAATAAAGACATCGTTTTCATCGATACCCGGCCGCTGGATACCTACCTGAAAGATGCGGTGGTGGACGCCTTGCATATTCCTGCAGGCAAGAGTTTTGTTACCTACGCCTCTTACATTATCGATCCTGAAAAGGAGACGCGTTCGCTGGTCTTACTGGCTGCCGATGAAGCTCAGGCTTTAGCGCTACGTGACAGACTGAGCTATGTGGGGATAGATAATGTTCTTGGCTACACCACTACTGTAGAAGGACTAAAGCGGGCTGCACCCATGACGGTTCGCCCTCAGGACTTAGGTAAGCTGGACAATCCCTTTATCCTGGATGTCCGCACTGCCAATGAATATAACGAAGGTCATATCCCGGAAGCAAAACAGCTTCATGCGGGTCGCGTGATGTGGAAGCTAGGGGATATGCCTAAAGACCGTCCGCTGGTAACGCACTGTCAGTCGGGTGCTAGAAATGCAGTAGTTTCAAGCGCACTTCGGGCGGCTGGCTATGATAATGTCCTTGAACTCGAGGGCAGCTATCAGGGCTGGGTAGCGCAGGAGCAACTCGTTTCAGCTTAAAGCTTTGTAAGGCTTGTGCTGATGGATGTCTGTTGATTATAGGGGCGAGTTCTTCGCCCCTATTCTATGGACACCTGTAGTAACAAGGTGTTTTCCCATTTAGCGAATGTAATACCCATTCGGGTTATTTCCTTAAGAAATTACCGGAGTGGAGCGAGTACGGATAGACCAAATAGCATCATACAAATTCATTATGGAGTAAATATGTTCACCTGGCTCAGCAAACTATTTGGCTTAAAAGCCATTCCCCAGATTGATCCACGAGATGCGCGGCATTTGTTGGATGATGGCAAGGCGATTCTTCTGGATATACGCCAAGCATCTGAGCGTCGGCAGCTTCGCATCCCGGTGGCTGAGCACCTGGAACTGGCAAAACTGAGTATGCATTTCCAGACCTTGCCTCAGGATAAAGTCATTATTGTGCAGTGTAATACCGGTAACCGTAGTTTGGGTGCTGCTAAGCTTTTGGCAAATAAGGGGCTCGAGGTCAATAATTTGCGAGGTGGTATTTTGGCCTGGAGAGAAGCAGGACTGGAGACTAAAAGCGATTCATGATGAAACTGGAAGCCTTCCTGCCAGCCATCAGCTGGTTAAAAACCTATCGTCGTCAGGATTTCAGCGCTGATCTGATGGCGGGCCTTATCGTGGCGGTGATGCTTGTGCCGCAGGGTATGGCCTATGCACTTTTGGCGGGTATGCCCCCTGTGACTGGGCTCTATGCTGCGACTTTACCCCTCATCGTCTACGCACTTTTTGGTACCTCACGGCAGTTGGCAGTTGGTCCCGTGGCTATTGTCTCACTGCTTACCTTTGCGGGTATCAGTAGCATTGCTGAACCTGGTAGCAGTGATTTTGTTGTTTATGCGGCTGTGCTGGCCCTGATGGTGGGGCTGATTCAATTTGCACTAGGTTTGTTGCGTGCTGGTTTTATCACCAACTTTTTGTCTCATGCGGTCATTAGCGGCTTTACTTCGGCAGCCGCCATCGTGATCGGGCTCAGTCAACTCAAGCACTTGCTGGGCATTAATCTACCTGCCAGTGACAATGTTTTTGTGCTTTTGTATAGCGCCATAATCGAACTGCCCAATGCGCATGGTCTCAGCCTTGCCCTCGGGAGTCTCAGTATTATTATCCTTTTGACTTTTAAGCGCTTGGCCAAACGCTTTCCTGCGCCACTGCTGGTGGTGGTACTCGCCTCACTTATGGTGTACGGCTTAAACTGGGCTGAGCAGGGTGTGAACATTGTCGGTGCCGTACCCCAAGGTTTGCCAAGTTTGGCAGTGCCCGCGGTTTCTTTAGAAGTACTGCTGGCCTTGCTGCCTACAGCCTTGACCATTTCCTTTATTAGCTTTATGGAATCCATTGCAGTTGCCCAATCCATTGCGACCAGGGAAAAATACAAGCTTGATGCCAATAAAGAACTGCTTGGTCTGGGTCTGGCTAATATTGCTGCTTCTGTATTTCGGGCTTTTCCCGTTACGGGTGGTTTTTCTCGTACGGCTATCAACTATCAGGCAGGTGCGAAAACTCCATTGGCCAGTATCATCACTGCGGGCCTCGTCATCATCACACTCCTCTTTCTAACCCCACTCTTTACCTATTTACCCAAGGCAGTACTGGCTGCCATTATCATTGTGGCGGTCGTAGGCTTGATCGATATCAAAGAACCTGTCCATCTTTTTAAACTTAAGCCCATCGATGGCTGGACCTTGCTGCTTACCTTTATCAGCACCTTGATTCTGGGGGTGGAAACGGGAATCCTTGTGGGTATTGGCTTTAGCTTACTGGTTTTTGTCTGGCGCAGTGCTTATCCGCATATTGCCGAGCTTGGCTATCTGGTAGACCAGAATATTTTCAGAAATGTCAGGCGCTTTCCAGAGGCACAACGTTATACGAGTGTGCTGATGGTCCGCATTGATGCGCCCTTGTACTTTGTGAATATGGCCTATCTCGAGACCCGCCTTAACCACACCTTGGCTGAAAGGCCCGGGCTGCGCTATATCGTTCTGGACTTTGGCAGCGTGAATGATATGGACGCCGTGGCGCTAACAAATCTGGAGCAGCGCATGCTGGCACTCCAAGAACAGGGTATCGACGTCTATATCAGCGGTATGATTGGTCCGGTACGTGATCTGGTTGCCAAAGCTGGCTGGAATGAACGTTTTGCCGGGAAGATTCACTACACTACCCTCAAACAGGTTATGCAACAGCTTGAGCTGTTCGGTAGCTCAGTTGCGGAGGTTGTTCAAGCTCCGGACATCAGCACTTCAGGTAGCGCAGCAGTGAGGATGCAAAATGACATCACTTAGCCCAGCAGAAGCCCTGCAGGCCCTTCTGGAGGGTAATCGCCGCTTTGCCAGTGGTCAGGTTCTTCATCCGGATGAAGATGCCCACTACCGTGCGCAACTTGCAGCCGGTCAACACCCTATTGCTGCGATACTGGGCTGCGCAGATTCTCGAGTACCACCTCAGCTCATCTTTGATCAGGGTTTTGGGCGGCTGTTTACCACTCGTGTGGCAGGTCATATTGCAGGAGAAACAGTCGTTGCCAGTCTTGATTATGCAGTACAAAATCTTGGCGTACCGCTTATCTTCGTCAAAGGTCATACGGGCTGTGGCGCGGTAGCTGCGGCTCTGCGCAATTTTGAACTAGGGCAGTGTAATGATGTGATCAGTCGCGCTATCTGCCCAGCCATACAGCGTGCTGAACAACGAGAGGGGGATATACTCGAGAATGCCGTGTATGAAAATGTAGTTCATGTGACCAGGTATTTGCAAGAACATCCGGCATTTGCAACTGCCCAGGCAAGCGGCAAACTAAAGATTATTGGGGGGGTTTACGAGTTGGGCAGCGGTATTATCCGCCTGATTTCAGACGAAAGTGAGGACATATGACAAAAAGTTCCAACATAAAGTACATTCTTGGGATAGTAGGTCTTGTGATGGTGGTTGCTGCCGCCTTTTTATGGCAGTCCAGCAGGTCACAAGCATCAGCAGAATCACAGGTGCAGGTTGCAGAGCCTTTTCAAAACGTCAGTGTGCAGCACTTAAGGGAGCAGCTTAGTAATCCTGATATCATCCTGCTCGATGTTCGTGAACCCTGGGAATATCAGGAGGCGCATATTGCCGGCGTCACACTCATTCCTTTGGGTCAACTGGAAGCGCGGGTCAGTGAGCTGCCCGATAAGGAGATCTATGTAATCTGCCGCTCTGGCAACCGCTCGCTGACGGCAAGTAACGTTCTCCTGCAGGCGGGTAAGACCAGAGTGAGAAATGTCCAGGGCGGTATGCTGGCCTGGAATGCGGCGGGTTATCCGGTCAATCCTTAAATATCCGGCATAATCACGGGTTGACCTGTTTCTGCCTGAATAAACACGGCTGCCCTTGTGCCATAGACACGGTAGATGAGTTCCTGGCTTAGCACCTCCTCAGCCTTACCACTGGCTACGATTATGCCCTGATGTATGACCAGCAGGCGGTCACAGCTTCGCACCGCCAGATTCAGGTCGTGCAGTACCACGAGCGCTGCCAAGCCTCGCCTGACTTCCTGCCTGATAAGGGAGAGCATCTCCACCTGAAAGCGTAAATCAAGGTGATTGGTCGGTTCATCGAGTAGCAGGTAGCTTGGTTCTTGTGCCAAGGCTCGAGCGAGCAACACTCGCTGCCGTTCACCCCCCGAAAGGTCTGCCGCACGCCTCTCACGCAAGCTCCACAGGTGTGTTCGCTGCAAGACCGTTTCGACCACCACGGCGTCTTGCTGACTTTCCGAGGCCAGGAAACCCAGGTGCGGTGTGCGTCCCATCATGACCAGATCAAAAACCCGAAAGTCTTCTGGCAAACTGCTGCCCTGACTCACGACTGCCAGCAAACGGGCCAGCTCGAGCCGTCCATAGTTTGCAAGTGACCTGTTTCTAAGGGTGATCTTGCCAGACTGGGGCCTGTACAATTTGCTGAGCAGTTTGATGATGCTTGACTTGCCAGCGCCATTGGGGCCGACAATGCCCAGAACTTCCCCTGACCTTAGCTCGAAGGAAATACCCTGCAGTACAGGCTCTGTCTGGTAAGCAAAGCGAAGCCGACTGACCTCGAGCACTACAGACTCCTGCGGCGCAGCAGATAGAGGAAAAAGGGACCACCGACCAAAGCAGTCACGACCCCAATCGGGATTTCACTGGGCGCAATCAGACTGCGGGCGACCAGATCAGCCAGTATCAAAAAGATAGCACCGAGCAGCGCCGACATGGGAATAAGCCGGCGATAGTCCGGTCCCAGAGCCAGGCGCACTGCGTGCGGAATCATCAGACCCACAAAGCCGATGATGCCAGAAACACTCACCGCTGCGGCTGTGGCCAGTGTTGCGGCAGTGATGAGCAGCAGGCGAAAGCGCCCTACATTCAGACCCAACTGGGCGGCGCTATCTTCGCCCAGTTGCAGGAGGTTCAGGGCACGGCTCGAGCCCAGTATCAGCACAAAACTCACGACAAACAGCGGTGTAACGGTTCCCAGTTTGTGCCAGCTGGAAAAGCTGAAACTGCCGAGTAGCCAGGACAACACGCCGACTGCCTGTTCTCTGGCAAGCAGCATCAAAAACGAGGTTGCAGCGCTCAGTGTCGAGCCAATCACCACGCCCGCCAGAATCAGGTTGATGAGTCGGATGCTTCGTCCCTGATGAGCCAGTGCCACGACGCAGGAAACAGCCAGAAGACCTGTCACAAACGCTGCCAGCGGTACGCTGATACTGATCAGCAGGGGCAAGCTGATACCACTGACCATTGCCAACGTTGCACCAAAGCCTGCACCGCTGGCCACTCCAAGTAAGTAGGGATCTGCCAGCGGATTGCGAAAAAGGCCCTGAAAGGCTGCGCCTGACACCGCCAGTGATGCACCTACCACGGCGGCCAGCAGAACGCGCGGCAGGCGCAATTGCCAGATGATAATGTCAGTAGCGCCAGAGAGTTGACCCGTGAGACCGTGATAGATTGCCTGTATAATCCGCTTGGGTGTAATCGCCACTGAGCCGATGGTGATAGCCAGGACCATAACTGCCGCAAGGCAGATGACTGCCAGCGCTAGAACTGGCCAGCCTGGTTTATAACGCCAGGATTGCGTCGGGCTCAGGCTGCGCTGCATGCTTTAATCGAATACCTGCGGGTGAAACAGGCTGGCAAAGTGCAGCACTACCTCGGCGATACGTGGTCCAGCCCGCCCCGTCATGCTGGCAATTTCTTCGCTGAGTTCATAGACGCGCCCTTCCTGAACAGCCGTAAGGCTGGCCCAGCCGGGACGTGCTGCCAGACTTTCCAGGCTCTCGCCATAGGGCGCATTGGCCAGAATGATGATATCCGGGTCGGTGGCAATCACAAACTCGGGGTCTAGCATGGGAAAATCTCCGAGGCTGGCGTCTACGATATTGGCACCTCCCGCAGCTGCAATCAGCGTGCCAATAAAGGACTCTGGCCCCACGCTAAAAGGTGTAGCGTCGATTTCGTAGTAGACGCTGACTGGGGCTAGATTAGCAGTCATCTGCGCCACGGCTGCGATATTTGCCTGTATGCCCGTAACGAGTGCTGTGGCCTCAGCTTCGCGGTTGAGCAGTAGTCCCAGCACACGGATGATCTCATATGTTTCAGCCACAGTTTGAGGGCTACCTGCATAGACACTCAAGCCTGCATTGACCAGAATGTCTGCCAGCTCGCCGTACTCGCTGACCAGTACCAGATCGGGTTGCAGGGCCACGATTGCCTCAATGTCTGGTCCACCATCAAAACCCGTCAGTCCACCACCCAGTTTGGGCAGCTCGAGCACCTGCTCGGGATAGTCACTGAAGCTGTCTACACCGATCAGCTTGTCACAGGCATTAAGGGCGCAAATGCTCTCGGTATGACTGGGAATCATCGAGACGATGCGCAAGGGTTCTTGCTCGAGCGTGATGGTGCGCCCCAGCTCATCGGTGACTGAGAGCGGATAGGGGTTGGCAAGAACAGAAGCTGACAGGCTGACAAACAGAAAAAACAAAACCTTCACAAAAGCCTCCTCGGGCTCTTGCGGGAAAAAGAAACTCCATCCAGGAAGATGGAGGCAAGCCTTCTGGCTGCCTTTCCTCGTCCGCGCAAGGGGTTGCAGAATCATGATGGGCTGGTATTCGGGCTTTACCGTTGCGGGACAGCGCCGGACTTACACCGGACTTCCCCAGCGACATCATAGGCCTTTCGGCTGTTTGTAGCTTACGTCTTGGTTAGTGATTTGTCAATCATTGGGTGTGGGTAGCTGGTGGCCCAAACACAGTTTAGAAACGGACAGGTCAGCGCAGGAAGTAAAGGGAATATGAGGGAGTTATACCGGTTTTGGATAAATCGTTGGGTTTATCCCGAGCAGGGCAA
>CAZZPQ010000113.1:0-10997 GCA_964655595.1 uncultured bacterium | reverse complement strand
GCCGTGGCAGGATGCACCAGTGCCTGCAGACTATGCTATCCGTGGAATATACAGTGTCCAGCTTTGGTTACTGGACGGAGCTCCCACCAGCGGGTTACTGCAAAAACTTGATTACGAAATCATGTCAAAGGAGGCTAACATCACACGCCTGGAGCCGAAGAGCGGCTTTGGAGTTGTGGAAGTTCGAGCGACCGGACAGTTCCTAGCTGGGCAAAGCGGTGTAGGAACGATTCACCATCTGGCCTTTCGTGTTCCTGATGACGCCACACAATTAAGGGTAGAAAACCTGCTTAAAGAGGCTGGTATTGAGGTTACCGAAATCCGGGACCGTAAGTATTTCCGTTCCATTTATTTTCGGGAACCGGGGGGCGTGCTGTTTGAAATAGCCACAGATTCTCCAGGATTCACTATCGATGAAACACTCGAGTATTTGGGAGAAAGCTTAATGCTGCCATCATATCTTGAATCGCAACGTTCCTATCTCGAAAGCGTATTACCAGACTTAAACAGCGATCCTGACTAGCATTACCAAAACGAGATCTCTCTCCAACCCCTGAAAGGTGCAGCGCCTGACCTGGGGGTTTATGAATACTGGTAGCATTTCCAGGCTTTGTTGAGACAAGCTGAATGCGTTGATTTCAAACCCCCAGGTCGCATGGGTCATTGAGGCATCTCAAATGGAAACGCTATGGCATGCACTAAAGCGGGACAGTCTATTGACTTACCATTAGCGTGACAGGTAATAGTGCCAGAGTAACCTGGCAGCACTCGAGCGCTCAGGTCGCCAGGCTTCGGCAATTAGGGAAAGCTCGGAAGGTTTGGGACGCACTGCCAGACCCTTGATCTCCTGTACCGCGATGGCAAGTGCCAGGTCGCCAACCGGAAAAATATCCTCGCGGCCCAAGGCCATCATGAGGTAAATATCGGCAGTCCAGGGACCGATGCCCGGTATACTGGTGAGTTTTTGGCGTACCTCGTCATCGGATCGAGACTCGAGCGCTTCCAGCTCGAGCTTGCCTGTGACGATAGCGTTTGCCAATTCCCGACTATAGCGTAGTTTCTGGCGACTAAAAAAGGCGTTTTTCAGCGCGGCATCATCCAGGCTTAAAAATCCCTGGGGCGTAAGTGGTGAGACGATTTCACAGAGTTTGTCAAAAGCTGCCTGTGCCGAAGCCAGCGATACCTGCTGCTCGAGGATAATGTGAATCAGCGTGGCAAAGCCAGGTGGCCGCCGCCAGTTCGGGGCGTCACCAAAGCATTGGCGCACGCGCTCTAAATCCGGGTCAGACCAGGAACTTGCCATTTTGCTGGAACAGCTCGCCATCTACATAAATTGCGCCGTCCTCGCGCAGGTCGCAGATCATGTCCCAGTGAATGGCGCTTTCGTTGGTACCGCCACATTCCTTGTAGGCTTGTCCGAGGGCCAGATGGACCGTGCCGCCAATTTTCTCGTCAAAGAGAATCTGCTTGGTGGGACGCTGGATGTTGTAATTCGTACCGATGCCAAGCTCACCCAGCAAGCGTGCGCCTGCGTCGGTCTCGAGCTGGGCTTGCAGCATGTCGTTGCCCTTTTCGGCGCTTGCCTCGACGACTTTGCCATGTTTGAAAACGAGCCGAATAGTTTGTACCTCACTGCCGTTGACCGAACTCGGAACATCAAAGGTGATAATGCCATTGGCACTGTCCTCGATGGGAGCAGTGAAGACTTCTCCCGAGGGCATGTTGCGGTGACCGTCGCTGTTGACCCAGCTACGCCCCCGGGTGCGGAGCTTCAGGTCAGTGCCGGGGCCTTGCAGGTGGATTTCCTGAGCGGTCTTGAGGTGTTCGATGAGTTTGGCCTGGAAATTGTGAATATCTTGCCAGCGGGCAACAGGGTCTTCGTCAAAGAGAAACATGGCGCCATAAACAAAGTCGCTGTAGGCATCCAGGCTCATGCCTGCATCCTGTGCCAGAGCATTGGTGGGATAAAGGCAGCCGACCCACCGGGTATGCTCGACGCGGTGATTCTGCACAGGGCGTTGTTTTTTGAGTAACTGGGCGTAGCGGTGTTTGTCTGCCTCTTGCAAGGCAGTGGTATTGCTGGGGGCGCGCAGGCGGATCCAGGCGTCTATCTGTTGGATTTCACTTAGTTCAAGCAAGGGTTCTGCCTTTAAGAATCTGTCGCTGGCAAGCTCGATGAGGTCTTCGGTGATTTCAGGATAGCTGAGATGTAAAACTGGGTTGGCGTCAGCTTTTAAGGCCTCGCGGTACAGGGCTCGAGCCATGTCCAGAGCGGGTGTATCGACGTTGATGCTGACGGTTTCACCAGGTTGCAGAGCGCAGCAGTAGTGAATGAGTAGTTGAGCGTATTTTTCATGCAAGGGATGAATCATGCGACCCAGCCTACCACGCCCTAGCGCACCACACTAAAGACATTGGTTCCCAGTGCCACCAGGTTGTTTTCGTTATCCATAACCTCACTGCGGATAAAAATGGTGCGCTTGCCTGAGCGCATGACGGTGGCGTGGGTAAAGAGCACATCCCCGCGGGCAGGTTTCAGGTAATCGACACGCATGTCCACAGTGGTGACATGCTCAATTATGCTTAAGTCGCCAAGGCTGATAGCCGCTGCGCCCCCGGCGGTCGCGTCAATGATGGCGCTGATTAGCCCGCCGTGGGGCATCTGGCGAATGGGGTTGCCAATAAACTCAGGTCGCATCTTGAGGTAGGTACTGAGTCGTGGAATGCTGAGGTCAATAGACTCGAGCTTGAGTCCCAGATGATGATTAAAGGGAATCATTTCTTCCAGCAGTTGCCGCAAAATTGTTGTTTGTTCGGGAGAGGCAGACATGCTGGCATCATAGCTGCTTCAGACCCTTGGGCTTGTAAAGGTTGGGCATGACGTATTTACCCCACGCAGGTTAGACTAAGCTAGATGGCACAGCGACTGCAAAAGTATCTGGCTCGAGCGGGCTTGAGTAGTCGCCGCAAAGCTGAACTCTGGATTACTGAGGGGCGTGTGTACGTGAACGGGCAACTGGCAAATCTGGGTATGCAGGTGCAGGATGGTGATGAAGTGGAACTGGATGGTGTCCGCATCAGCCAGCCTAAGGTATCCATAACCTATATGCTCAATAAGCCTGCGGGTTACCTTAGCACTGTTTCAGATGATCGAGGTCGACCTACGGTAATGGAGCTCGTACCGAAAGTTCCCGGCTTACATCCGGTTGGTCGTCTGGATTTGGATAGTGAAGGTTTGCTGCTCTTAACGACTGATGGTGAACTGACACAGCAACTGACTCACCCGCGCTACGAACATGAGAAGACCTACCGTGTCTGGTGTCGGGAAGGCACGCTGAAAGCAGGAGAGCTGGCAGTTCTCGAGCAGGGCGTGGAACTGGATGATGGCATGGCCCGCGCGGTGGTGGCCAAAGTGGCTGAGGGTGGCTGCAGCCTCGTACTTCATGATGGCCGTAAACGGCAGGTGCGGCGTATGCTAGCGGCAGTCGGTCATCACGTAACGCGTTTGCAACGCAGCAAGATTGGCAAGCTCGAGCTGGCTGAGTTAGCTGTGGGTGCTTACCGTGTGCTCGAGGCGGATGAGTTGAAGCTGGTGCGGACAAAAGACTGATTTTGGAGAAGCCTATGTCAGACAATTTTTTTGTTTCAGGTAATGGCAGTGTTCAGATTGACGCAGCTACTATAGCGGCGCGGGTGCGCGAACTTGGCAAGCAGATTCGGGCAGATTACCTTGACAAAGACTTGCATATTATCTGCGTGTTGAATGGCGCTTTTGTTTTTATGGCTGATCTGGTCAGGGCGATTGAGCTACCCCTCAGTACCGATTTTATTTCAGTGTCCAGCTATGGTTCGCGCACAGAAACAAGCGGCGAGGTGCGACTGGTAAAAGACCTTGATCAGTCACTCAAGCATAAGCATGTCCTGATTGTCGAAGACATCGTGGATACCGGACTGACCATGCGCTATCTCTATAACTATGTCCAGGGTCGTGAGCCTTTATCAGTGCGTATCGTATCGCTTTTGTCCAAGCCAGCGCGCCGCCAGATTGAGGTTGATATCGATTATCTGGGCTTTGAAATCGAGGATGCCTTTGTCTATGGCTATGGCCTCGATGTGGATCACCGCTACCGCAATCTTCCGTTTATTACCAGCAAGGCTTGATGTGGTTATGTCACCTTGGCTTTGGCGCGGTTTAATCATCCTGATTACCAGTTCCTTACTTCTGATGAGCCTGGCAGTGACCAATGCCCTGCGGGATGTTAAGCCGCCTCAGCTCTATATTGAAGTGCCTGAGCGCGTATTGGCTCATCAGCCCTTTGAGGTATTCTTATCCGCAAGTGACCCGGTCACTTATGAGGTGCGCTATGGGGACGTAGTTGTTCAGGAAGTTACCCAGAACTACAGCCTGTCACTGCTGGCGCTGGAAGGTGAGCAGACCCTCGAGGTGCGTGCTACTGACGCGGCTGACAATGAGGTTTTTGAAACCTTTGTAGTCTATGGCATTCCGGTTATTCGGCCGCAACTAAGCGTTCCGGAAGCGGTCATTCCAGGTCAGCCCTTTAGTGTAATGGTCACCTGGGATGAGGCCGAAGCGCAGGTGAGGGATGTGCAGATTCGTGTGGCTGAGGAGCCTTTGGTTCACTTCAGGCTTGACGCGACCACCGTTGGTCTGGGAGTAGCTCCCTTGGGTACGACAGCACAGACCTTACCCATTACTGTGATTCTGATTGACGAGCATGCGCGTCAGGTCAGTACTCAAAGCAGCATTCTGGTACTGGATGACCCGCGTGAAGTGCAGGAGCTGAATGTCTCTGCCAGCACCCTGCAGGTCGTGACACCTGAAGGGCGTGAGTTGGAGACAAGGGTCATGGACGAGGCTTATCGAAGTGCGACTCTCACCCCAATACCTGCTTGGAGTGAGACGTTTGTACAACCTACCGAAGGGCGCTTCAGTAGTCCCTTTGGACTGCCGCGGCGTTTTGTAGCTGGAGGAAACATATCTTTTCACTATGGTACAGATATTGCTGCGCCTACTGGCACACCAATTCTGGCAAGCAATAGTGGTCGGGTGCTGGTTGCTGACTTCTTTCCCATTAAGGGTGGTCTGGTGGTGATTGACCATGGGGCTACGGTGCTCAGCCTGTATTTTCATCAGTCACGTATTCGGGTTGAAGTGGGTCAGGAGGTTGCTCGCGGTGAAATAATTGGCGAGGTTGGCAGCACAGGCTTGTCTACTGGCCCTCACCTGCACTGGGAAATGCGGGTCAATAGCATTGCGACAGACCCGATGAGCTGGGTAGACCGAATGCTGCCTTGAAGTGACTTTGTTAAGGGCGGTACGAATGTCCTGGTCAAAGCAATGTACCATAGCAAGGAGTAATCTTGACTCATTGACTCGGAAAAGGAGTTATTATGCTAAGAGACCGCGTGTTTAACCTCAGCACTCCCGAGGACGTACAGGCTTTTTTGCAGGACAACCCAACCAGCGTCATCTTTAAGGCTGGTACCTGCCACAAAACCATGCAGGGTTTTGGCTTCTTGCAGGAACAACTCGAGCCCCGCGAAGACTTGCAGGTTGGCATCATTCGTGTCGTAGAAGCGCGATCTGCCAGCAACCTGATAGCTGAAATGACCAGTTTGGTTCATCACTCACCACAGGTTATTTTATTCAAGGATGGCGACGCCGTCTTCGAAGTAAATAACTGGGATATCACCCCAGAGGTACTCGAGGCAGGTTTTGCTAAAGTGCCTGCCGGTGAAGCGTTAACAGCACCAGCAAAAAGTGCTGCCCGCAGCGAACTCAAGCCCTATCTGGATATGCTCGAGCAGTATCTGAGTGGTGTCATCACTGATGAGCACTTTGAATATGCCTATACCATGACTTTCCGTGATGACGCCAGTCTGCGCAGCCGTGAAGAGGTTGAGATTCTTAACAGCATCTTTGGAGATGTTGACCAGCATCTGAACATGCACCTGATGATGGCAGGACGCACCAAGGACTACAGCATGATTCGCAGCCGGGCAGAAAAGGCGTATGAGCAGCTGAAAAATCTTGTGCTCGCCTGAGGTTCAAGAAGCCGTTATCTACATGTTACATGAAGCGGTATGTCTGGTTTATATTAGACCTCTTGCAAAAGTCCAGATTGATAGCGATTCTAATCGGCCTTAAGATTGCTCAGTTGATACTTTCGCAAGAAGTCTATTGGTTCTGCTTTCCTAGGTACAAAAGTGCATAAATCGCCTGAATGGTTCCGAGGGCAGCAGCGACTTTACCTTGGAGTGTGATTTTAACAAGTTTGCTCTGCAGAAATCTAACATCAGATCAGGATAAACCCTTGAAATTATCCCTACTGGATGAGGCGAGTCTGAGGCTGCCTGTTTGCAGGAGATATTTAATGAAGACTCTTTGACCTTGGGTCAAGTGCATCACGTAAACCATCTCCTAAAAAATTTATCCCTAAAGAGACGAGTACAATCAGTGTGCCTGGAAAAAACCACATCCAGGGTGCGCTGGTAATATAATTTTGCGCGTCATTCAACATATTTCCCCAGCTGGCAGTCGGTGCTTGAACGCCCAGACCCAAAAAACTGATATAGGCTTCTGCCAGAATACCGCCGGCAATACCGAGTGTGGCAGAAACTACGATTGGCGCCACTGTATTGGGCAGGATGTGCCGCAACATAATCAGGATACCAGGTACGCCCAAGGCGCGCGCCGCCATAACAAATTCCTGCTCTTTTAGGGATAGAAACTGCGCCCGCACAATGCGTGCCACACCCGTCCAGCCTGTCACGCCAATGATGATAATAATAACGATGACACTGCCACTAAAGACGCGATCTAGGATGACAATTTCAGGTACGCGCCCCCCGAAAAAGCGAGCCATTACTAGCAGCAAAAAAAGCGTTGGAACGCTTAGCATGACTTCAACTAAGCGCATGAGAATATTGTCGATGACGCCACCATAATAGCCACTGATAGCACCGACACTCACGCCGATACCAATGGACATCAGTACTGAGGCAAGGCCGATGATCATCGAAATCTGACCCCCATAAATGCTGCGAACCAGTGTGCTGCGCCCAATTGAATCCGTGCCAAACGGGTGCTCGGTGGAAGGGGCTTGCCGGATGTTTCTTAAATCGGTACGATTGGCGTCAGCTTCGCTGAAAAGGATTGAGCCAATTACCACAAACAGGATAACAGCGAGGAGCATCAGCGCACCGAGCACTGCCATACGGTGTTGGAAAAACCTGCGTAAGAAACGATTCTGATCGCTTGCCATTCAGTACCGGATCCGAGGGTCAAGGGCCGCATAGACCAAATCTGTTAGAAGTTGAGAGAGGACTACCAGTAGCGAAATAAGCATGAGTAAGCCCATCAGGACTGGAAAGTCAGAGCGGGACAGTCGGTCAATGAAGAGTGAGCCCATACCAGGCCAAGCATAGATTTTTTCTGTTACCAGTGCGCCAGCAAATAGTCCTGGGATGTCCAGACCAATCAGAGTGACGACAGGTAACATGGCGTTGCGAAAAGCATGTTTCAGCATGATGGTTCGTTCTCGCAAGCCCTTACTGCGCGCAGTCCGTACAAAATCCTGGTTGATGACCTCGAGCATGGCCGAGCGAATATAGCGACTATAATAAGCCACGCTGACCAGGCTCAAGCTGAGAACTGGCAATGCCAGATGATAGGTAATCTGACCCAGGGTGGCCCCTTGGCGCGGATCATACATGCCACCTGAAGGAAAGAAGGGCAAACCCCAGTTGCGCAGTTGTACTGCGCCCAGGTTAAGCAGGACCAAGGCAATCCAGAATATAGGCAAGGACTGAAAGACATAAAAGATGCTGGTTAGCAAATTATCCCAAGTGGAATACTGTCGCATCGCAGAAAAAATGCCTAATGCCAGCGACAGTAGGATAGTCAGAACCTGTGCGCTGACCATAAGAATAAGCGTTGCCGGAAGGCGGTCTAAGATATCACGAATGGCAGCTTGCCGCGTGACGATGCTGCGACCAAAATCCCCTCTTAAAACACCTTTACGCGTACCCAAAGCGTCACTGGCTCCGTCGCCAGTAGTATCCAGGTGGCGCCAGTCATTACCGATCAGCCAGTACAAGTACTGGGTACTTAAAGGTTGATCAAGACCCAATAGACGCTTGAGGCGCTCTCGGTCTTCACCGGCAATTCTTTGATCGCCCCCGAGAGTTGCCAGGGGATCACCGACAGATTGCATCAGCACAAATAGCAGAATGCTGATTAAAAAGAGTAGTGGAATGGCTTGCAAAATGCGTCTTACAACGTATTGCCACATAGCCAGCCTTTCAAATGCTTCTTAAGTAGGTGAGTTAGTACACCGTAAGATTAGTCCTGATACTTGCATTCTTGGCCAAGTATGGAGTTTTAAGCGAAATATGGGTATCAACATCTGTTTTACGGTGTAGTTAGTAGGCATCAGGCAGTTTCTTTTGCGGAGCCCGATAAACTGATTATAGATTTGAAAAGCAGTTCTTCGGCTCCTACGCGCTCTGCTCGGGATAAATCGTTGGGTTTATCCCAACGATTTATCCGAAACTGGTATTAGTCGTTGACAGCCCACTCGGTGATGTTCCAAAATGGACTTGGCCCACCGAGTTTAAAGCCGCTTACCCGCGAAGATACCAGGTAGCTTGCAGGATCTTCGCTGACGCCAATCCAATAAACTTTATCTTGGAAGATATTGGTGATTTGCTTGAATAGTTCCCGACGCGCATCTGCATCAAC
Source organism: uncultured bacterium (assembly GCA_964655595.1). Taxonomy (GTDB): domain Bacteria; phylum Deinococcota; class Deinococci; order Deinococcales; family Trueperaceae; genus CAZZPQ01. The sequence goes on along the minus strand of CAZZPQ010000113.1, from coordinate 2,233 downwards.
GGTTGACCCACTGGCAATAAACAGGGCATCTAGCTGCTCATCACAAAAGCCCGAGGCGTTCCAGCCATAGGGATTTTCTGGAGATACGACTTCGTCGCACAAAAAGTAGTTGATATAGGGGTCTGGGTATGACGGGCCATCACCAAACATAATCAGATCATATTCGCCTGTGGTCAGCGGGCCGGTATCCAGGTTGAACAACTGATCAGATGGCAGGTTTATTATGTCAACGTTGATGCCAATTGTCTGTAGCTGCTCCTGAAATACAGCCTGGATGTTACGATTGGTTTCACCGGTGCTGGTGACAAAGCGTAAGCGCAGGTCAACACCATCCTTGCTGCGTACAGCGTTGCCTATTCGAGTCCAGCCTGCGCCATCGAGCAGCGCCCCTGCCTGCTCCGGGTTAAAAGGATAGCCTTCGACCTGATCGCCCAGAACATCTGGCAACATAGACCAAAAGCTCTTGGGAGTATTGACTAAACCTTCATTAAGCGTTTCATTAATCAGATCGCGGTCAAGGGCCAGAGCCAGAGCCAACCTAACATCACGCTCCTTGAGAGCTGGATGTCCTCCACCCTCTTCGTCTGCGCGAAGGTTTAGAAAGAGACCTGACTGAAACTTGCTGGGTTGTTGTTGCAACCTGAAACCTGCTTGCTCAAGTTCGGTAACGTCAGCACGATTAAAGTTGTTGGTGATATCCACACGGCCCTGAAGCATGGCTGCTTTAGTTGAATTGGCATCGTCGATGAAGTTGACCAGAATGCTGTCTAAACCCAACTCATTGCCCCACCAATTGGGATTTTGTTCAAAGAGAATAAAGCTGCCTGTTACCCATTCACGCACGATATAAGGGCCGTAAGCAACCGTGGGTAGACGGTTCCAACTGGCGTCTTGCAGGCTGCCTTCTGCTTCATAAACAGGGCGTAAAACATGCTCAGGCAAAACCCAGGGAAAGAGGTCATTAGGCCAGGTTACATGGGGCGCTTCAAAACTTGCGACCACGGTATGGGCGTTAGGGGCTTCAATAGAAGTCATTTTGTTATAGGGGCTGCTGACAACGCTGGCGTTGGCTTCGTCCATTATCATGTCGTAAGTAAAGATAAAGTCAGCGCTGCTTAAGGGAGTGCCATCACTCCAGCTCAGGTTTTCATGTAAGCGCAAGGTAATTACCAGACCATCCTCGCTAATGCCGCCATTTTCAAGAGAGGGAATCTCAACAACTAATTGCGGACTCAGCTCGAGTGCATCACTGTAAGTCCAGACACCAGGCAGCCAAAGCGGATTGTAGATGACTGATGCCAACGCAGTGGTATACATCGGATTCAAGTTGTCAGGTTCGCTGGATCTGGCGATATCGAGGCTGCGCTGTGCCTGAGCAAAACCCAGCAATAAGGCAAAAATTATTAGGTAGTTGATTAAACGCATAAATACTCCTTTAGACTATATTGATTTAAGCCGACCCTCTTTCAATCAGGTTGAGACTGTCACCTCGCTTTCTTGCAGCACCTCTGCCGGACACCACTCGTGAGGTTCCTTGTGTATCCTGGGAACCAGTACTGTACTGACACGCTCGAGGTCAACTATACTCGGTAACTGTTCGGCAATAAAGCTGTAAAAGTCATCGCTGGTGCGAAAAATGGCTTGAATAGATAAATCGGCTTCACCGGCAGCTGTGGCGATATAGACCACCTCGGGTATCTCCATAAGCCTATGCATGACCTCAGGGGCTTTTGGCTGGCTCACGCGACAGAATATATCAACCGTTAGCTGATAGTCGAAGGCTCTTGGATGAATCACGATCTCGGGTGAAATCACCTTGGTTTCAATCAGTTTGTGAATCCTGTTTCGCACGGTCCGCGGTGTAACTGACACCTTTTTGGCAATTTCCTCGGAACTTACCCTGGGATCTTTTTTGAGAAAAGCGATAATCTGTAAATTTAGCCTATCCAGTTTCATAGAGAATCCTTGTTGTTGAACAAATATTCTCGGTATTATAACTTAAAAAATAGTTTTGTCTACCGCTGATTTCCAAAAAAGGCACAAAAGTAAATTGATAAGTATCTTTCTGGAAAATATGATGAATCCTTGTTAAAGCTGCGTGGTGCCTCTGTGTGCTTACAAGGTCTGGATCAGATAATACTGATTCGGCTACCAGGGGGCGAATGATATTTGGGAACTATGGAAGTGCTAGAGATACCTTTTTTCGCCTGCCAGAACCGCAATATCCAGGTGA
>CAZZPQ010000112.1:0-11186 GCA_964655595.1 uncultured bacterium | reverse complement strand
TACTAGCTTACTAGCTATAACTTATTGACATCCTGTTAACAAACAGGTAGACTGGCAAACCTTTACTGTTTGCAGCAGCAGGGTAGTTGGTCAAGTCTTTAGGAGAATCAAGAAGTGGGTTCTCTAGGTCTTTTCTCGCTTGTCGAACTACTCGAATTGGAGAGATTGAATATGCGTTTCGATCAAATTGCATTTGAGTATGTTGCTGACATTTCAATGACCTGGAAGGGTTAGGATTCTGAGTGATGCGTTTTCGACGTGCTACCTGGATGACTGCCTGGTTAATGTTGCTGCCCACCCTGATTTTCCTTGTCATATTCACCTATGTGCCAGCGCTGTATAACATTGCCGCCAGTGGCCCTGGCTATGAAAAGCTCTGGACCAATGCTGCGAATCTTGCCTCTTTGCGTACGACCTTGGGTTACATGCTGATAGTAGTGCCTGGATCGCTGATCCTTGGCTTACTCGCTGCCCTCTTGGTTGACGGAAGAAGCCCATCCCGCTTATTTTCCAGGGCGATTCTATTTCACCCGGTCATTTTACCCGGAATCGCTTTTGCTGCCATCTGGCTTTTTCTGCTCAATCCTGTTAGCAGTCCCTTCAATAGTCTTTGGACCTTCTTAAGTGGGGGTACGAGAAACATTCTCGGTACAACATCGACCGCGCTTATCGCGGTGGCGCTGATTGGGATTCTAAAGCAGTTTGGTTTGTATATGCTTTTTTTTCTGGCAGGTCTTCAGGGGATCTCAAGTGAACTTCTCGAGGCTGCCATTATCGATGGGGCTAACCGCTGGCAGCGCTTTTGGCGCATTACCTTTCCCTTGCTTACGCCCACTTTGTTTTTTGTAGGTACGGTAGCCGTTTTAGACGGCTTGCGAAACGTCGATCATATTTTTGTGCTTACCAAGGGCGGTCCTTCTGAAGCTACGAATATTCTTCTCTACCGCATTTTTGTTTTGGGCTTTGAGTACTTCGATACTGCCCAAGCTGGCGCCTTGACGACAGTGCTCATCGTAATTTTGACAGTTATTGCGCTTATCAGTATGCCTAGGCTCGAGCGTGGCGTTCATTATGCAAGCTAGCTTACCTGGCTCAAAAAGCAAGCCCAAGTGGCGACTACGTTCGTTTGGATTTTTGCAGGATGGTTTAGCGCTACTTTACTCCTTGCCCCTTTTTATTGTTGCGTTTATGGTTGTGGTAGCTGCCTTTACTCCGCAAAGGCTGCTTAACCGAGGAATTATCTTTCAGGCATTCACTCTAGATAATTTTGACTTAGCCCTGCAATCTGCACCCTTTGGGCTCTTATACCGCAATACGATTATCTATACCTTTGGGCTTTTGTTTGTACAACTTATTGCGGTTACGTTGGCGGGTTACGCCCTCACACGGCTAAAGTTTCGTGGTCAACAAGTCATTTTCTACCTGATCTTTGTGCAGCTCTTTTTACCGCCGGTGGCTCTGATTTTGCCAAACTTTTTGATTATCAAACAACTTGGATTTGCCGATACACTCACGGGTTTAGCTATGCCCTACGTGGCATCGGCCACAGGTGTGTTTTTAATGCGGCAGGGTTTCAAGACGATTCCCAGAGAGTTTGATGATGCTGCCGAAGTCGATGGAGCTAGCCCTTTACAGGTGCTATGGTATGTTCACTTGCCTATGGTCAGACCCTACTTGGCAGCCTTTTCTCTGGTGAGCGTGATCTATCACTGGAACGAGTTTTTGTGGCCACTCATTGCGACCTCGAGTGCTAGTAAACGTATTCTGGCGGTAGGATTGGCCAGCTTTACTCGTTCTGCTGAATCGGGGGCCGAGTGGGGTTTGATTGCAGCTGGTGCAGTTTTGGTTGCTGCACCTTTGGTTGCGCTGTTCTCTATTTTTCAGGAGTTTTTTGTGAAATCATTCAGCCAATCTGGACTGAAAGGTTAAAAAGGAGGTTGTAAATGAAACGGTTGTTCAGCTTAGGTTTTCTTCTATGGGGTTTGGCATTTGCCCAAACACAGATTACTTTTTATTATCCGGTGGGTGTGTCGGGCCCTTTGGCAAGGTTTATTGAAACCTATGTTCAGGAGTTTGAGGCGGCGCACCCGGAAATTCGAGTCGAGACGATTTTTGGTGGTAACTACACTGAAAACCAGTCCAAGATTGTTTCAGCGCAACGGGCTGGCACGCCACCTGATGTCTCGATTTTGCTGTCACAAGAGTTGCGCACTCTGATTAGCCTGGATATTGTCGAGCCCATTCAAAGCCTTTTGGATGCTGATCCGGAAGGTGCTGCTATGGTTGCTGACTTTTTCCCTGGTTTTATGGAGAACTCGATTTTGGATGGGGTGATCTGGAGCATTCCCTTTCAGCGGTCTACGCCAGTACTGTATTACAACAAGGAAGCCTTTGTTGATGCAGGGCTTGATCCGGAAGTGCCACCTACGACCTGGGAAGAGCTGATTGACTACGCAGAGAAGCTAACTGTGCGTGACAGTGCGGGGCGAGTGACACGTTATGGTATTGCTATTCCTACAGCGGACCGTAGTACCTGGCTCACTGAGGCCCTCGTTATGCAGGCTGGTGGCTCAATGTATGATGTTGATAGCGACGGCCTGGTTGCCACCCTGGATACGTCTGCTGTCCGTGAAGCAGTGCAGTTTAAGGCTGATTTGGCAAATAAATACAAAGTTAGCCCAGAAGGGGCTATTGCCTGGGGTACTACCACCAACGACTTTGCAGCTGGCAATATTGCCATGATTTATCATTCTACAGGGTCTTTGGGCTTCATCCGGGCGAATGCAGATTTTGACTTTGGCACCGCTTTTCAGCCAGCAAATGTACAGTTTGGTGTACCAACGGGTGGTGGCAATTTCTACATATTGAAAGGTTCTGACCCCAGTAAACGGGAGGCAGTATGGACTTTTATCAAATGGATGTCCTCACCCGAACTTCTGGCGCGTTGGAGTGTTGACTCAGGTTATGTAGCCCCCAGAAACTCGAGCTGGGATTTACCCGTTATGCAGGAGTACATAACAGCTTACCCTCAAGCGTTGACAGCGAGAGAGCAACTTGCGTATGCTCAGGCTGAATTGCCGGTTTATGCTCTGCAGGAAATTAAGGATATCTTTTCCAAGGCTGAGCAGGATGTTGTATTGGGTCTAGCCACCGCTGATGCTGCTCTGGCGGAGGCGCAGCGACTGGCTAATGAGGTTTTGGCTCAGTTTAGGTAATCCTCTTGGCTGATTAAGCCATTGTCACAGTAACGTTCGAGTATTTGGCTAGAGTTGGTTCAATCATAGCCAAATACATTGCTTATGTTGGTCTGGGCAGTTACAAAAGGATTATCCGTCCATCAAACGGAGCCTGATAAATTGATTACAGATTTGAAACGTGGTTTCTCGGTTCCTGCTCGCTCTATTGGTTATAAAACGTTTAGTGTATCTCAATGATTTATCCGGGACCGGCATTATCTAGCTGGGATACAATGCTTGATTCGACTTTGGAGTGTTTATGAAGAAGTTTTTATCAGATCCATTTTTGCAGAATCCCAAAGTGAATAGCGTTGAAGTCGTCTGGTTCACTAACTTTCAGGGGCAACAGCACGAGCTTTGCTATGGTGATCGTTTTGAGCATAAGGTCACAGCCATAAGCTCCAGGCTCGAGCGCATGCGAGAAGATCATCAATCTTTTGTCTTGGAGCAGAAAGGTGATGGGAGCGTATATCGTGCCGTAGGCCCAAGGGAGGTCTGGCGGCATCAGGCTACAGCAGCTATCCCAGCAGGTGTTACCTATCCGTATCGCATTTTAAGTAGTGATAATGACATCCAGTTAACTTCTAACACTTTCAGCTTGACTGCGCTACCTGAAGAAGGTCGAAAGCTCAAGATACTACTTACTTCTGATCATCAGCTGATGCCGCGCGTCGCGCTTAATCTACAGAAAGCAGCTGAAGTTGCAGGACGCATTGATGCGGTTTTTTATGCAGGTGACGCTGTAATGGTGCCTGACCGAGCATCCGAGTGGTTTGACGACAACCGTGGTAGCAGTTTTTTTGCTTGTTTGCAAGGCCAGGCTCAGGTTCCCCTGGGTCAAAACTTTAGCCGTGGAGCAAGGATTATCCAGAATTCCCCTATTTTTCCAGCAGTGGGCAACCACGAGGTCATGGGGCGATGGAGCGAGACACGCCCTTTACAAGATCAGTTTGAAGACAGTTATCCTCGGGGAGCTGTGCTGGGTGCGTCAAGGCAGAATCTGGAAAAAGCGAGTTACAGTTGGCAGACATTTCATGATATTTTTTCTTTGCCGCATGATGCGCAAAACGGCTACTATTCAGTCAAGTTCGGAGATGTTTTTCTGATTGTCCTGAACGCTGCTTGTATGTGGCGTCCACCCGAACTTGACAGTCCAGGTCCAGGTAAATACCATGAGCCACCAAGCCATTTGCAGCAATCAGAGACCTGGGGCTATGGTCAACATATTTTTGAACCTATTGAACGAGGTAGTGCTCAATACAACTGGTTGCTTGTGCAGCTCGAGTCTGAGGGTTTTCGCCAGTCGATCTACCGTATGGTGATGATTCATCACCCACTACATACACTTGGCGGTAATGCTGTACCTCCATTTACAAATCCGGTACAGACCATTACAAAAGAGCAGGATAGTACCACGGTGGCAGTCAGCTATACTTATCCCAAGTCAGATGATTACCTCATTCGGGATATAGAGCCGCTTCTGGAGAATGCTGGTGTCCAGTTGGTTTTACAGGGACATACCCACATCTGGAATCGCTTTGTGAGTTCAGCTGGGGTACATTATTTAGAAGCGTCACATGTTGGCAATACTTACGGTGCCTCCTGGCAACAGCCACACCCAGGTATTCCAGAAGATAATAACTCAGGTGGAGATCCAAACGGACTTAGCCCAATTGTTCCCAACATCATGCCGTTGCGTGATGATACTGGTACGGCCTTGCCCTTTGTTGCAAATGAGCAGTTGACCGTCTTTTCAATATTTGATTCTTTAGATGGAACAGTGAGCAGTTATTACACAAAAGTGGCTGATGATGATGCAGCCACCGTCTTGTTTGATAAGTTTTCATTGCTCCCCAGTTGATGACGTGGGGTGTTGAAAGCTGTGCAACTAGACAATTTAGAGTTGTCTCGTGCAACTGTAATGCTTATCCCGCTTTTGAAGCAACCACTTTTAAGCAGAGCTCGGAGGTAGTCTGCTAGGGTTGTAGGGTACGAGCTGTGGGTTTTTGGTGGCTCCGGTCAGAGCGACCTTAGGCAAAATTCAAGGTTCAATCTGACCGAAGCGTGTTTTAGCGTTGCGTTGTTGATAAGCCAGCCATCACCAGTGCTGGCAGGCTCATCAATACGAGTGCAACAATCATGCGAAATATCTTTCTCCCATTGTTTTTCATCCTCTACTCCTCTACTCCTTATCAGAGTCACAAAGACTCTTGTCACTGCCTCCCAGGCAGTGCTGTGGGGACTACCGACAGTATCGGGGTTGATAGTCAACCACCAAGAAATTATCATGAAAGGTCAGCAGAATCAAGGTTGTTAAATGGGTGATTCACCTTGCAGTCAGCTTAATGTGCAGGGTAGTAATATCATCCCGACTTCTGCATCGATTCGTTTTTATGCCAATGATTTATCCCGAGCAGGGCGTTAGGAAGCGGGGATTGCTTTTCAAATCTGCAACCAATTTATCGGGCTTGGCACAATACCAAATTAACCTAAACACTTATGTATTAAATCCCGTACAGAACAGCTTTTCTTAGTATCTAATAGATAAGTGATCATCTTTATTCCGCATAAGGAGAGAATTGGTCTTACACGGGATTGTACCTGGAGTTTGCTGCGCTACTTCACAAGAGCCTGGCGGATTTTATGGAGTAGCCCCAGAACGCGCTTCAGTCTGAAGCCTTTGCCAGTGAGGATGCCACAAAACCCAGCTGCTCGAGCCTTTGCTGAATTGCTTTGGGTCCATACCCAAGGTCTTCGTGTTGCTGTGCCGGATCACCATGGGGAACAACGACATCAGGAATGCCCAGACGGTACAGCTTGGCGGGCAATTGGGCTTCGAGCAGTGCTTCTGCTACCGCAGAGCCAAAACCCCCTGCCAGGGAGTGATCTTCAAGGGTCATAAAATCGGCAGTTTGACCTAGCTCAAGCAGCATTGCCTTGTCCAGTGGTTTGATGAACCGCGCATTAATCACGCCAACGTCATCAAAGCTGCTAGCTGCTTTAAGAGCATAATCCAGCGTAAGCCCAAACGCCAATAGATAGAATTGACGACCTTCCTTTAGTCGCTCCCAGGTTCCCCAGTTAACCCTAGGCCACTGAGCTATCTCTGCATGCTCGGCAGGCGCTACTTTACCCCTGGGCCAGCGAATGGCTTTGGGACCGCCTAGCTCGAGAGCCATCTTCAACATGCCTTGCATTTCGTTGGCGTCTTTGGGCATAGCGATACTCATATTGGGCAAAGTGCGCAAATAGGCGAGATCATAGACTCCCTGATGGGTGGCACCATCACCACCTACCAGTCCAGCACGGTCGATGGCAAAAACGACATCCAGATTTTCCAGACAGACATCATGGATGACCTGGTCGTAGCCACGTTGCAAGAAAGTGCTGTAAATCGCCACGACAGGTTTTTCACCCTGAAGGGCCAGCCCTGCTCCGGTTGTCACAGCGACATCTTCAGCTATGCCTACATCAAGATAGCGTGTTGGCTGGGTTTGGCTGTAGGAAACCAGACCACTTCCCTCGCGCATGGCAGGGGTAATAACCCAGATTCGATCATCAGTCTCTGCCAGTTTAGTAATGGCGTCTCCAAAAGCATTCGACCAGGTGTAACCTTTGCCGCTTACCTCGGGTTTGCTGGCATCAAACTTGGGCGGGCCGTGCCAGTATATGGGGTCTGACTCGGCGATGGAATAGCCCTTGCCCTTTTGTGTGATGATGTGCAGCATAGTCGGGCCGTCAAGGTTGCGGATATGCTCGAGATAGTACAGCAATTGCTCAACGTCATGCCCGTCAATCGGGCCTACATAGCGAACCCCCATGGCATGAAAGGGATTCGCACTGACCGGATCGAGAAAATGTCTGGCAGCGTCTTTGGCGCGACTACCGAGCTTGGCCAGGGTTTTGAAATTGCTTAAGGCTTGCTTGCCACCTTTTTCTGCACGTTGAAACCAGGATTGAACCTGCATGCTACGCAGATAATGCTTGAGGGCCCCAACATTTTCACTGATTGACATTTCGTTATCGTTCAGGATAATGGTCATGCGCGGCTTGACATGCCCAATCTGATTAAGTGCTGCTAATGCCATGCCGCCTGTCAGAGCGCCATCACCTATGACGGGAATGACTTCATAATTGTCGCGGCGCGCGTCGCGAGCAAGTGCCATACCAAGTGCGGCTGCCAAGCTGGTACTGGCATGGCCCACGGTCAGGGCGTCGTGCTCGGATTCGCTGCTGGTGGTAAAACCTGCTATGCCACCGGGCTGACGAATGGTATCGATAAGATGCTTTCGACCAGTGAGGATCTTGTGACCATAGGTCTGATGGCCTACGTCCCAGACAAAACGGTCCATCTGAGAATCAAAGAGATAGTGTAGGGCCACGGTAAGTTCAACTGATCCAAGGCTGGACGCCAAATGCCCACCGTGAAGTGAACAAATCCGTATGATTTCACTGCGAAGTTCACTGATGAGTTGGGGCAGTTCATCTTTACTGAGCCGTTTGACATCGGCAGGTACATTGATATTTTCTAAAAGTGACATGGCCCTCCAGGGTAAATGTCCAGTGGCGCTGCCATCCAAGGTCTTTTAATCACCCGTAGCTAGCTTCTCTATAGTTTAGCAAAGCTGGACACATCAAGATGGTAGCATTCCTTGCTGTTTTCAGGGCTTTGCTCCTTCTGGTCGTAGCAGGGGAAACAGGATCACATCACGAATGCTGGGAACATCGGCCAGTAGCATGGCCAACCGGTCGATACCTAAGCCAAGACCACCTGTAGGGGGCATACCGTACTCGAGTGCCGTGAGAAAATCCTCGTCCAGTTCGGGTTGTTCGTCGTCCCCCAAGTCCCGAAGCTGTTGCTGAAGTTCAAAGCGCTGGCGCTGGTCAAGGGCGTCATTCAGCTCACTGAAGGCGTTGCCAAGCTCCATACCCATACAAACCGGCTCAAAGCGCTCGACAAGACCTGGGCGGTCACGATGTTTTTTGGCAAGTGGGCTGATGGCTTGTGGATGGTCCATAACAAAGGTTGGTTGTACCAGCTGGGGCTCGATGTAAATATCATAGAGCTTGTTGTAAACCTGGTTGATAGGTTGTTTTGCCAGGGGTTCAGCCTGATCACCAGGATGATTTTGTGCTACCCACTGACGTAAGCGCGTTTCGTCCAGAATATCAAAATCAATACCAGCACGCCGTGCGAGTTCGGTGCTGTAGTCGATGCGGGGCCAGGGGGGGCTAAAGTCAAGCTGCTGTCCTTGGTAGCTTATTGTGGTGGAGCCAGTTAAGCTTATGAACAGACTCGAGTACATGTCTTCGACAAGCTTCAGTATATCCAGGTAGTCTTTGCCCGCCCAGTAGAGTTCAAGCATAGTGTACTCAGGATTATGCTTGTAGCTGATACCCTCATTGCGGAAGTTCTTGCCGATTTCATAAACAGCGTCAAAGCCACCTACAATCAGGCGTTTGAGATAGAGCTCGAGGCTGATGCGTAAATGAAAGTCGTGGCCAAGTGCGTTGTGGTGTGTCGTGAAGGGTCTGGCCTCGGCACCCCCCGGAACACTTTGCAGCACGGGCGTCTCGACCTCCATAAAGCCTAGCTCATCCAGGTAACGGCGAATGAAACTGACGGCTTTAGAGCGCAGCATAAAAGCGCGACGTACCTCGGGGTTGACCATCAGATCAAGGTAGCGCTGGCGGTAGCGCTGCTCTTTGTCGGCGAGTCCGTGGTATTTATCTGGCAGGGGTCTCAGCGATTTAATCAGGGGCCTGAAGATCGTAGCGTGAACGGTCAACTCGCCTTTCTGGGTGACGAACATACTGCCTTGAACCTCGAGCCAGTCTCCCAGATCAATTTTCTTGAGCGCATTGTAGTGTTCCAGTTCGTCCTTGTGAAAGTAAAGCTGGATGCTGCCACTGCTGTCCTGTAAAGTGGCAAAGGTGACCTTGCCCATCATGCGCAGCAGCATGATGCGGCCTGCCACGCTGACCTGGGCTTCTGGCCACTTTGTGCCTGCCTCAGCCCGAAACAGCTCATGAAGCTCTTTGGCATGGTGACTGACCTGAAAGGTATACGGGTAGGCTTCAAAGCCTCTTTCGACGAGTTGCGTTTGATTCTGGAGGCGCTGCTGGTGTTGTTCCTGTGACACACTGACCTTTCTTAGGGTTTAATCGGGGATCGACTCGTCTACTTTAGGCTTTTGATGCTGTACTCGGTCGTTTTATTATTGATGGCGACCTTGACATTCTGGCCCGCCTTTTTGCCTTTGATAGCTTTGCCTAGTGGAGATTCATCTGAAACTTTGGGAATGTCGGTGTCAAGGACGCTTGCCTCAACGGGTGAAACCAGTTGAACGTCAAAACTCTCATCGCTGCCTTTGATTTGTAGAGTTACTACTGAACCTAGGTCAACCTTGTCAGCCTTGTGACTGGCAATAATTTCTGCTCGAGCCAACTGGTCTTCCAGGTCATCGATGCGGAGTTCGATACGCGACTTCTCCTGCTTGGCTTCTTCGAGCCCTGCATCATCGTAATCATCGGATGTGCCAGTGAGTTCCCGCAGAATGCGGGTAGCTTCCTCGAGGCGTTTGTGTTCCTGCTCGAGTTGACTCTTGAGCCTCTCATAACCTTCTTGTGTCAAGCGTACGACGCGTGCCATAAAACCTCCCTACGTTAAACGGCTTGCCTCCACTTCCGGGAGGCAAGTTTGGTGTGAAATCTGTGAAGCTAGCTCTGGGGCACGTTATCTGGGGATATATGCCTTGTTGCTGCTAGCAACACTATAGCATAAGGTTTTGCAGCTTGCGTAGGGGCAAATAGCCTTGGAAAAACCTTTAGGGTGCTAACAGGGCTGCCCACTCTCGTTGATTTAAAACCAAGCCTGTCTGGTATTGCATGCTTGGCTCAGCTAGGATTATTAGGACAATCTGACCGAAGCACCATTTAATTGAAGCTGTAGCTGATTAGAGTCCATTCACAGCCATTCCAGCTTAGTGTCGCAAGTATGCTGCCGCTACCACTCGATTCCCTGCCACCAGGCTCAACAACCGTGGCATCCCAGCGACCACTGATTCGTGCGATATTGCCGTCGATGTCTGTGTCATAGCTGTAGCTGAGGTTGCGTAGGCTATAACCAGGAAAGGAAACTCTGGCCTCGGCAAGCTCGCGTTCGATAGCTCTGGAAATCACGTTACCCAGTTTGCTGGGATCAGGCTCCGCAGGGTCAAAGCAACCGGCGCGGCGAGCCTCTTCCTCAGCACGCCTAAGTGCCCGTTCCTCATCAGATATTGGAGCTTGATCGATAAAGAAGCTATAACCAACTCCCACAGCTATAGTCGGTAAGAATTGCCCCTGACCCGAAGCTGTGGTATAAGCGCCACCGGCCTCGAGAGTTATACGAAAGGGATTGCCCAGCCCCAGTGGAACGTTCGTGCCGACCGTGGTACTAAACACCGGCCCAGCCCCCGCCAAACCAACTCCGGCGCTAACAAAAGCCGGAACGGGTAAACCAATAGGAGGATAGTAGCGGCCTGCCAACATCAGATGCGGTCCACTTCCCGTCCAGGAAGCGCGAAACACCACGCCAAAATCATTGCTTTTGAAAGCGGTATGTACATGATAGAGCTGGTAGCCAGGCCAGCCCCCGCCGATACCGACTTCCCCAAGAATAAGATAGCGGCTGAGTTCATCGATAGCAGCGGTATCTGCCTCGATGGTGGTTCTGTCCTGCGCTAGAGTCAAGGATAAGCTTAGGGCAATCAAGACAAAAAGGTTTGTGAGTAATTTCATGAGCCTTACGCTAGCATCTCCAAAGATGAACTGAATGTTGAAAACCAGACTTTTGTCCAACAGTCAGGGGATTTTGGCTTAGGTGTAATTTCTGTGAAGGTTCTTCAGCGCGCAATAGTATCTTTTGCCGTGAGGGAAGCTGTTTCAAGAATAGCCAGCCGGAAAGTA
>CAZZPQ010000111.1:0-11257 GCA_964655595.1 uncultured bacterium | reverse complement strand
GTGAATAGGAGGGAGGGAAAACCTTTCAACTTTGTAAGAGGGTTGCTGTGCTTGCTATTAGCGGTGTCAGGCAGGGGGAAAGGACAGCTCCGTAGGCAGTTGCTCGAGTTTATCGACGTCTGCGGCAATACTGGCGTCCTGACTGATAAACACCCTGGCACTAGCACCCAGAATGCGCGAGGCTCTGGCTTCCAGTTCGGCGATGCTGATGCGCCCGAGGAGCAGCTTGATAACTACATCAAAGCCTAAAATGCCTGCCAGGCCAACAGGGTTTTTGCGTGAACGATAGAGCTTGTCGGCCACGCTTAGCAGGCGCGGAACACAGGCTGGCTTGAGTAAAAACAGATTGCCGCCCGTAAATGCCCCATCTGCGACTTTGACAAAGGTACGTTTTTGCCCGGGAAACTGGGCTTCGGCTGTGGCTTTACTGACGATTGGATAGACAAGGTCAGCATCTGGGCTGTTGTCAATAAAACGGTTGATGGCTTCGGTCGTCAACCAGGGCACATCTGCTGTTAAGAGTAGGATGCGCTCATAACCCTTAGCAAGTGCCACACCTAGCCCTAGCGCCATACTACTGGCCATCTGTTCGCCAGCGGGAACAACAGCATCGGGCTGAGGAGCCCCAAGCTTAGTGCTGATATCGCCCACATAAGTGATGTGCTGGATATGCTGGCTGGCATGGAGTGCGCCCAGGATGTAGCTGACCATGGGTTTACCGGCAATCTCGAGCAGGGCCTTGGATTGCTGTCCGTGGGACAAGGTGTCACCGACGGTCTTACCTGCCAGGATGACGGCACCCACAGAAGAAGACATGGCGTATTTTAACTTTACAAAAACAAAAAAGCCACCCATGGGTGGCTTTTTTGGGTTGTTGCGGTTAGCGACGGCTTTGTTGCACGCGCATTTCGGTTGTTTCACCTGAGCGAATACTGAACTCACTGAGGTAGGTTCTGAAGCCAGGTGCGATAACCACAAGTTCATGGTTGCCGCTGGGCAGGTCAGGAATGGTGACGGTGCCACTGCCGCTGGGTAAGGTGGCTACCTGATTGCCGTTGATAAAGACCAGTGCGCCGCCAACATTGCCACGCACAATCAGCGAACCGCGCAGCGCCCGCAACTCACCGCTAACAGTCTGGTTACTGTTGGGGGAGACTGTAAAGGTGACGGTGCGCTCTTCATGGCCAGCCAGTCTAAAGCGTGCCTGATAGGTTCCTTGCACCAGGCTAAAGGAGCCGGTGGGCGTAGTGCCGTAGTATTCGTTGCCAATATAGACTTCGGCTCCGCTGGGAGAACTGCTAAAGGTCACGCGACCCTCGCGACGTACCTGCTGCAGATTGGCCTGAACGGGCAGGGTTTGTCCGCCGCTTAAAGTCACGCGACTGCTGTAGGTCTCATAGCCATCCAGCCTTACTTCAACCAGACGCGAACCTGCAACAGTGCCGAAGCGCACCGGCGTGTAGCCGACAAACTGTCCATCGACATAGACCATCCCACCACTAGGGCTCGAGGTAATGTTCAGCGTTCCGTAGGTGGGTGTACTGGGTGCAGAGCCGACGTAAAAGAGGGCAGTGTCCGTGACCCAGCTGGTCTGATCGATGGGTGTGACGATAATGCTCAAGGTCTCAGCAAAGCCTTGCTCGCCGATTGAGCTACTGGCAAAGTTTGGATCGCGGCTAAAATCAGCTAACTGCCTGGTATCCAGTTGCGTTTTGCTGGCGACGGCAATGACCTTATCCAGACCTCTGGGCCCATCGACGGTAAACTGATAGCGTGCCCCCGATGGCGGAAAAAGTTTGGTCTGTCCGGCGCTGACGAAGTTATTCTGCCCTTCCTGATCAAAGCGGTTGGGTAAAATCTGATCCACTACACCGTTGCTGCGAACATTAAACAGATAAATATAGGCGGATTCTGAAACCCGCACACCAATCTGAATGCTGTCACCAATCTGGTAGGTAGGCGTACCTGTACCGCTGGGGTCGCGGTCAACAAAAACCTCGACATTAAAGGATGGCAGGGGGTTAACAACGATGGACTGAGGGCTGATGACAATATTGGGTTGACTCAACCCGAACGACACGAAAGCAAGAAGTAGCAAGCTGAAAAGCTGTTTCATGGGTCGCTCCTTTCTGACGATAAAGTAGCACGTGCTGCTGGCTGAACGTGTGGACTCGCTAAAAGTACCTTCATAGAGCAGCTAACAGATGTACCTTGGCTATTGTATAACGTCTTTGTTCAAGATTTGTTCTCTTTTTTCTCATTTACCCTTCAGCCCTACTTCTGATACTCTAGAGGCATGACAATATTCTCACGAACGTTCATTGTGTTTGCTTTGCTTGCTAATGTCCTACTTCTGGCCCAGAGCCTGAGTGAAGACGAAGTCCTGGAGCGCTTGAGGGAAAGTGCCGAGAGTTTGCAGGATGCCAGCTTTGTATTGATGGGAAAACTCTATGACACCGATGGTACTGAAATCAGCCTCGAGATTGACGTTCAGGTGATTCCTGCTGCCGAGGTGGCCAGAGCTGAGTTCTTTCAGCCTGATGCACTGGCGGATAACTTTATTGTGGTTGATGGAGATCGGCTTTACAACTATGTATTTCTGACCAATCAGGCGAGTCTGTTTGAGGTCGGTGATCCTGACGCCTTGGGCGGTCTGTTGCCGATGACGGGTGAGGGAGGGGGTTTTGACTTTACGCTGGACATTGCTTCACTGTTTGGTGGCTGGGACAGCAGCGTGACCGCCTACAGTGCCGGAATTTACCAGATGCGCTTCGACAATAAGGAGGCAGAAGTGGCCATTGCCTATGTCGAAGCGCGTATCCGTGAGGATATCTGGTTTCCGGTAGAGCTGGTGTTTGTATCACCCGAGGGCCGCACATTAGCAGAGCTTAAGTTTGATAGGGTCCAGCTCGATACAGGTCTGGACCCTGAGGATGTGCGCTTTATCCCCGATGATGCCGAGATTATCGATCAGCGATAAACCTTATACCAGTTCCGGATAAATCGTTGGGTTTATCCCAATGATTTATCCCGAGCAGAGCCTTAGGAAGCGGGGATTGCTTTTCAAATCTTTAAGCAATTCATCGGGCTCGGTATTAGGAGTGCGTCATATTGAGGGGTACAACCCAGGCGTCAAACTCTTCTGCTGTCAGATAAGCCAGCGCCAGAGCGGCTTCTTTTAGACTCAGACCCTCCTTGTGAGCCTTTTTGGCAATCTGTGCCGCTTTGTCATAACCGATGTGGCGGTTGAGAGCAGTTACCTGCATGAGGTTTTTGTTCAGGTTTTCCCGAATTTTGGGAAGGTCTGGCTCGAGCCCCACCGCACAGTTATCATTAAATGCCTGACAGGCATCTCCCAGTAACTGAATGCTGCTGAGTACGTTGTGAACCATGACTGGCTTAAAGACGTTGAGTTGAAAATTCCCTTGCGAGCCGCCAAAAGCGACCGCTGCGTCATTGCCAAAGACCTGTACGCAAACCATGGTCAGCGCCTCGCTTTGGGTCGGGTTGACCTTGCCCGGCATAATGGATGATCCAGGCTCATTCTCAGGAATAGTGATTTCGCCAATCCCGTTGCGTGGCCCGCTGGCTAACCAGCGCACGTCATTCGCCATTTTCATCAGTGCCCCTGCCAGCGTGCGCAGGCTGGCGCTGACTGTAACCAGTGCGTCATGGGCGCTTAGGGCAGCAAATTTATTCGCTGCTGACACAAAGGGATAGCCTGTCTCGCTGGCAAAATACCTGGCTGCCAGATCACCAAACTCAGGGTGCGCATTTAAGCCTGTGCCGACTGCCGTGCCCCCAATCGCCAGTTCATAGAGCCCTTTTTCAGCGTGCGCAACCTCAGCAAGCGTGTAATCAAGCTGCGCCACCCAGCCGCCAATCTCCTGACCTAAGGTGATCGGGGTGGCATCCTGCAGATGTGTGCGACCAACTTTGACCAAATCCTGGTACTCAGCTGCCTTGGCCGCCAGTGTATCCCGCAGTGCGCGCACCTTCGGGTAGAGCTGACGGTGCAGTTCCTCTACAGTGGCGATATGCATAGCGGTGGGAAAGGTGTCGTTGCTCGATTGTCCCCGGTTTACATGATCATTGGGATGGACTGGTTTCTTGGAGCCCATCTCGCCACCAGAGAGCTCAATCGCACGGTTAGAGATGACTTCATTGCTATTCATGTTGGACTGCGTGCCCGAGCCAGTTTGAAAAACAACCAGCGGAAAGTGGTCGTTTAGCTTGCCAGCAATCACCTCATTGGCAGCCTGAACAATCAGTCTGGCAATATCCTCAGGTAGTTCGCCCAGCTCCATATTGGCCTGCGCCGCTCCCTTTTTCAGGATGCCCATCGCCCGAACAATCGAGGTGGACATCTGGTAGCGCTCAACCCCAATCGGAAAGTTCTCGATGCTGCGCTGTGTCTGTGCACCCCAGTAGCGGCTTGCCTCAACCTGTACTTCACCCATGCTGTCTGTTTCGATACGGTAGTTCATATTTGTCCCTTCAATCTCATTATGCTACCGCATGGGAGGCTAGCGTGTTGATGTACGAAAGTCCTGATTCCACGCTTATCTTGCGGTAGTCAGCTAAGTGGCTGCTTGAAGCATGAGTGAAGATGAACTATCTTGCATAACGTGCCAGATGTCAGCACGGTGATAGGTCGAAACTGTCACATTTCCACCAAGTATCTCTGAGGAAGTTTTGTGTAATGAGCTAAGGTAGACTACTAAACACTCAGACAACTTAGGTTTTAGTCACATACTTGCTGTGTTGTTGCATGCCCGATGATTTTTTGTGCAGTTGATAAATGAAAATTGTGAAATTGACTATCTTTTTGGCATAACGTAATGATAAATCACTATCTTTTGTAAAAAATGCGGCTTACGCTGTTTTGTGTACAAGGTCTATCTACTATAGTTTAGTCATAACCTGCGGGTTTTTATCCTGATGTAATAGCTAAGACATCAGGATTTGGAGGGAATTATGGAAGAAACTGTCACTACAGCCCCAAGTCTGACTGACCAGTTGGGCAACGCAACGTTTGAAAATTATGTGGGGCTCGAGTCTGGCTTTTCCGAGATGGCATATCAGATGTCGGCTCATGTGCTCACGCTCGGCTACGCTATTATGCTGTCGGCCCTTTTATATTTCATTTTGACGATACGTACCGTCAAGCCGCGCTACCGTACC
The DNA here is from genome assembly GCA_964655595.1 of uncultured bacterium. GTDB lineage: Bacteria > Deinococcota > Deinococci > Deinococcales > Trueperaceae > CAZZPQ01. The sequence goes on along the minus strand of CAZZPQ010000111.1, from coordinate 6,073 downwards.
TCATCGGTCTTATCTGTTGTGGTCATGGTTTCAGCCTTTTTGCTTTTGCTGGTACAGTCAAATAACTGGACTAATTCCTTGCAATTCAATACTGAAACTGCCAGGTATATGATTACCAGCGCTAACCCTGGAGATCTCTTTAACAATGGCTATCGTTATCTGAACTGGCTCATTGACGTGCCCATGCTGCTGTTTCAGATTCTCTTCGTTGTTTCGCTGACCAGAAGTTCTTTTTCAGCGGTTCGCAATCGCTTCTGGTTTTCTGGCACAGCCATGATTCTTACGGGCTATGCCGGGCAGTACTATGAGGTTACCAACCCACTGACATTCTTCATCTGGGGAACGATTTCCACGCTGTTCTTTATCGATATCCTCATCCTGATGCGGCGTGTTATCAATGAGGGTAAGGAAAATGCACCACCTGCCGCACAAAAATACCTCAGTGCTATCTGGACTCTGTTTTTCGTTTCCTGGATGCTGTACCCAGGAGCCTACCTGATGCCCTATCTGTTTAGCTTCTCATTCGAACCTGCACTCAGCGAAGCGGCGGTGGTTGCGCGTCATATGACTTATACCGTGGCAGATGTAGCTTCCAAAGTCATTTATGGAATTTTTCTGACCTTGGCAGCGCAGGAAATGAGTAAGGCTGAAGGCTATGACTGGGAAGCTCAGGAGAGCTAAGTCTCTAACCCGACCCAGGCTTTGTTACCCAGTTCGGCGCGCCGAACTGGGTTTTTTGCTGACTCTAACGCTAGCGTTGTTACGACACTTGGCCCGACGTTCCAATACGCTCGAGCCTGTAACTCCCGTCCAGAACGCGCTCGCTCCATGCCTGATGGTCCAGATACCACCTTACGGTTTTGCGAAGACCACTTTCAAAGCTCTCCTCGGGTTGCCAGCCAAGCTCGAGCTGAATCTTGCTGGCGTCAATCGCGTAGCGGGCGTCGTGACCGGGTCGGTCTGTAACAAAAGTGATGAGCTGGCGGTAATCAGGAATACCGGGGTGCGGACTGAGTTCGTTGAGAAGCGTGCAAATCGTGCTGACTACCCCTAGATTCTGCTTCTCGTTGTGTCCACCAATGGTATAGGTTTCTCCTAGGGTACCCCGTAAAAGCACGGTATAAAGCGCCCGCACGTGGTCGTCAACATAAAGCCAGTCGCGGATGTTGTCACCCTTGCCATAGACCGGAATGCTCTCAGCAGCGAGCGCTTTTTGAATGACCAGCGGAATAAGCTTTTCCGGAAACTGATAAGGGCCGTAGTTATTGGAGCAGTTGGTGATAATGACAGGCAGGCCGTAGGTGTGAAAGTAGGCCCTGACCAGGTGGTCAGAAGCCGCCTTGCTGGCAGAATAGGGCGAGCGCGGGTCGTAGGGGCTGTGTTCGCTGAAGTAGCCTGTGGCTCCCAGACTGCCAAAAACCTCATCCGTGGATACGTGTAGAAATCTGAAGTCACTTTTGGGGTTGCTTGAAATATAGTGGCGACTAGCCTCGAGCAGATTAAAGGTGCCGACAATATTGCTGTGTATAAACGCAGCTGGCCCATCAATTGAGCGGTCCACATGAGACTCGGCAGCAAGGTGCATAACAGCATCTGGCTGATACTGGCAAAATGCCTGCTGCAGGGCGTTTTGGTCGCAAATGTCAAGCTGTTCAAAATAGTGTCGGGGACTAGTGGCAATGGGACTTAGGGATTCCAGATTGCCTGCATAGGTGAGCTTATCCAGATTGATGACGGTTGCCTCAGTGTGCTGGATGAGGTAGCGAACGAGGGCTGAGCCGATAAAGCCAGCGCCGCCAGTCACGAGTAGTTTCATGGGTGCTCCTGATAAATAAAGGTATTTTCGGCATCTTCAAGCAGCGGTTGCTGCGCGTCTTTGGGCGATAACAAAGGAGAGCTGATGCGCCAGTCAATCTGCAAAGCCGGGTCGTTCCAGCGAATGCCGCGGTCATGTTCAGGACTATAATCGGCAGAGACTTTATAATAAAAGTCAGCGCTGTCACTGAGAACTACAAAACCGTGGGCAAAACCGACGGGGATGTAGAGCTGGCAATGGTTTTCATCGGAAAGTTCCACGGCGACGTGCTGGCCGTAAGTTGGCGAGCCTTGGCGGATATCAAGCGCAACATCAAGCACGCGACCCCGAATGACCGAAACGAGTTTTGCCTGGGCTTTGGGGGGAAGCTGATAATGCAAGCCGCGCAGTGTAGCGTGGCTCGAGCGTGAGTGGTTGTCCTGCATAAAGTACGCATTAATGCCATTGGTCTGAAAGAGACTGGCTTTATACTGTTCTTTGAAAAAGCCTCGGCTATCGCTGAAAAGCCTGGGTCTTACCAGAATGACCTCGGGGATATGCTGGGGTTCAAAGCTGAACATTGTCTTAGCATACGGTTTGCCAAGCACGCTGGGTGCGAATAATTTACAAAAAGCGCCACAAGGGACTACCCTCATCAATCAACTCGAGCAGCGTTTCAAATGCCAGCGTCACCTGGAAACTTCCCTGCACATAAGGCCCGACTGCATAGGGTTCAAAGTAAAAGGTCATACCGACGGGGGAAATGGTGAACTGGGACAAGTCAGAGTGAGCAAGAAAGCTGACGCTGCCATCGAGTACCCAGGCGGCGTCTTGCTGCCTTAGTTCATCCAGAATCAGGGGTGACAGGAGGCTGCTGTAGTTGACACCACGCCGAAACATGTCCTGTAACTCGAGCCTTCTGACACCATTCGCCTCAAGCAGAAGGTTGTGGACCGCAAAGCCGGTGTTAGGATGCGCCCCGCCCGTATAGACGTATATGTTCTCGAGAATGCTGATAAAGTCGGGACTGCTATAGCTGATACGGATGTCACAGTCGAATGCCCAGGCGCTAAATAGTTCTCCGGCAACCGCTAGTTCCTGTCCTTGCCGCAGGAAATCAGTTTGTCGCTGGATGAAGGTTTCCTGCAAGGCCTGGTTGACGACCTGGAGTGTCGGACTGGTGAAAAAGGGATAGGTGCTTTTGATCTGGATGCGATTTTGTTCAATGCTGAAGTGGACAAACTCGGCAACTTTGTTAAGCCGGAAGTTGAAGACATTGCCCTGCAGACTGATCCATTCGCCAGTAAAGGTATCGGCGTAATCGGTAAGGCTGCTGGAAAGGTTGCCCTGAAATAGGCCACTGCTTTCACCGCTGTCAGCAATGTATTCCCGAAGCGTTAGTCGCTCGGCACTGTCGCGAAGTCCCTCGAGTCTTATGGGCTCGCCGATCATGTCATAATAGTAGTGTCCGCTAACCTTCTGACCATCAATGTCAAGTTGCATCTGAAAACTAAGACCATCGCCGATAATCCCTGTGAAATAGTAGCGTTCTGCTTGTGCAATACCTAGCCATAGACAAAGTATCAGAAGGCTGTAAAAGAAAAACTTCATAATAACTCCAGATGAGTTTTTAACGCAAAGAACGTTACATGGTTACATGGTAGACAGTTAGCTTATTTGGGTTTGGAGAGCTGGGTTGGTAGGGAGCAGCCCTCCGTACAAGGTTCCTGGCTGCCAAAAAGGCGGTAGCGGTTGCGGGCAATGAAGCGGTATAGGCTGTCACTGAGCTGTTTTAGGCCGGGAAGATAATAAGGGTAAAGGAGTTTGCCAGGCAGTGGATAGCCCAGGTTGATCAATTTGACGATGGCCTCTGCACCGCTATAGATTCTGTGCTCGGTGATGAGTTTGATTTCTTGTAGCGCTTCGCTTTCACTAACCTGCGGATAGTGTTGCAGCGCTGTTTGTAGCGGGGCTACGGTTACCTTGTTACGTGAGAGCCGACGCAGGCGCTCAGCCTGGGCCGTGCAGAGTTTACAGGCACCGTCGTAGAGAATCACGGGGAGAGTTGGGGTGCTTGTCTGTTCCATACTATGAGTCTAGCAGGTAGGGGCTCGAGTGTTCGTAATGGTGAAAAGTTTCACTGTCATGTAAGACGAATGTAAGACTTCAGGGTTCATGATGGTTCTTGATAGTTGCCTAGGAGGCAAAACCGCATGATAGACCTGGAACGTACCAGCCAACATCTCGAGCGCTTTAAGCGGCGCATCTTTATCATTGTCTATATCATTGCCATAGTTACACTGTTACCCAGTTTCAGTATCCGTGATAGCAGCATCACCTCAGGTATTGACGCGCTTACTACCCCCATTGTCTTAGGCATTCAAGTATTTCTGCTCATTTTACTCATTGTGTCTAAACGGGGTCTCAGTCTGGCGGGACATATGCTGTTTTTAATCCCGGCGGTCTTTCTCATGCTCAAGTTGTTTCTCACGCTCGCTCAGTATGACGGTCACAAGGATATCAGTGCGACGCTTTTTTTGATTATCCCTTGGGCACTGTTTACCTATCTTTATAGCTATCTGGTGTACGGCTCGCGCAGAGGGCTGTTTATGTCGTCCTTGTTTTATCTGCTTCTGATTGTCATTACGCTCTACACCAACAGTTTGAGTATGGTGACTACATCCTTTAGTGACAATGAGGTAACAGCGCTACTTAGTCTGCACCTAACGGGTCTAATGGCTATATTGCTGTTCTACCTCTACACCAAGATGCTCGAGCGGCATACCGAGGCGTTCTACAGTGCCAAGGCGGTAGCCAGACTTGCCTCGCTGGACACTTTGACCCAGCTGCCCAATCGCAAGGCTTTTCTTGATGATCTTGGCAGCAATATTGCCATGGGCCGTGACAAATTGGCGGTTCTCTTTATCGATCTGGACAGATTCAAGGCTGTGAATGATACCAAAGGGCATGCTGTGGGGGATGAATTGCTTAAGGAGATAGCCAGACGTTTGAAAAGTAGCGTGCGATCGGGAGATTTAGTAGCTAGACTCAGCGGGGATGAGTTCACTGTGGTGCTTTATGACTGTGATGATATCCAGAAGGCTGAAGCGGTTGCCAGAAAAATACTCGAGGCGCTTACTGAGATCTTTAGCATCGAAGAGCACAACCTGCATATCAGTGCCAGCATCGGTATTAGTTTGGCACCACAGCACGGCCTGGATGTCAGCGAATTGCTGACCAAGGCAGACAGCGCTATGTACCGTGCCAAACGCAATGGTAAAAATCGCCTGGCGGTCTATACTGAGGACATTGCCAGGCAAACACTGTGGCACTCCGAACTCGAGCAACGCCTCTATCGAGCCCTTAAAAATGAAGACTTCAAACTGCACTATCAACCGATTATTGACATGGCTAGCCAGCAAATCGCTGGTTTTGAAGCTTTGCTGCGTTGGAACACGGAGGATGGTCGCACAGTAGCTCCACAGGAGTTCATTCCCATCATTGAAGGCAATGGCATGATTGTGCCGATTGGTGAGTGGATTGCCAATGAGGCCTGCAGGCAGATCAAAGAGTGGCATGAGGCTGGCTTTTCTCCGCTGAGCATCGCCATCAATGTTTCCGCTATTCAAATCCTGCAACCCGATTTTGCCGATATGATTAAAAAGACGCTCAAAAAGCATCAATTGAGCCCCAGGTTTTTAGAGCTAGAGGTCACTGAAAGTGGTGTGGTGCATCCTGGTGCTATCGAGCAACTCAGCTTCCTGCGTTCTCTGGGTATGACGGTTGCGGTGGATGATTTTGGCACAGGTTACTCCTCGTTGGCCTATTTGCAGAAATTGCCGATTGATGTCATTAAAATTGACAAGCGCTTTGTGGATGAATTGTTGGAAAAATCCAGCGGAGCGACACTGACCAAAATCATTGTGTCACTCGCTCAGGCACTGTCCAAGGACACCATTGCCGAAGGCGTGGAGTCCAAAGAGCAACTCAGACAGCTTGAGGCGCTTGGTTGTAATAAGGCCCAGGGCTATCTGTTCTCAAAACCCCTCCAGCCTGACGATGCTAAACGGCTTCTGGAACAGCAGTTTCAGGTTTCCCAGCAGAGATTACAGGCAAGTCCTAGGCTTCAGTTGCAAGGGGGTTAAGTATCTGGGGAGTTTGTACGATGACTGAGTCTGTCAGGTGATTTTGGCATGGTAGGTAAAACCAGCTCCGGATAAATCATTGAGCTAAACCCAATGATTTATTCCGAGCAGAGCGTTAGGAACCGAGGAACTG
>CAZZPQ010000110.1:0-11310 GCA_964655595.1 uncultured bacterium | reverse complement strand
TTAAGCAGTTTATCGGGCTCGGTATTTGAAAGCGAATCATAGCCACGGAATGTGTACTAGCGCGTTACAACTTTGACATCAGAGCTGGCAGTCTTACTACCAACCTAAACCTTTACCGAGTCAGGTTTGTAATCAAACTGACAGCCTTCAACGAAACTTGTCAAATGCTGACGAATGAGGCTGTGGTTTGAGTTAAGTGCTGCATCCTGCAACTGGACAACGGTTGCTTCCATCTCTTCAGAAGAGAATGGGCGCACCTTGGCTACAAAGATTTTCTCGTGGGCCGTCGCCGACTCGAGCCGCTCTTGTTGAGTCATAAGCTCCTCGTACAGTTTTTCGCCAGGTCGCATGCCAGTAAAGACAATAGGAATATCAATATCTGGCTCGAGCCCTGAGAGTTTGATTAAGTCACGAGCAAGGTCAAGAATGCGCACGGGTTCACCCATATCAAGAATGTAAATCTCGGCGTTTCTGCCCTGCCCAGAAGCTTGCAAAACCAGTTGTGCAGCCTCCGGAATCGTCATGAAATAACGTACCATCTCAGGATGGGTCACTGTCACCGGTCCCCCAGCTTCAATCTGCCGCTTAAACAGGGGGATCACACTGCCACGACTTCCCAGTACATTGCCAAAACGTACCGAAACAAAGACCTGTTCAGGCTTGGCTTTTTTGGCAGCATCCTGCACGATGTATTCAACCATACGCTTGGTAGCACCCATCACTGAGGTCGGGTTGACTGCCTTATCTGTCGAGATGTTGACAAAATGCGAGACTTCATAGCGCAACGCCAAAGTAACCAGATTCTTGCTACCAATGATATTGTTAAAAATGGCCTCCTCAGGATTCATCTCCATCAGGGGGACGTGCTTGTGGGCTGCGGCATGAAAGACGACTTGGGGTTTATAGGTACGAAAAACATAGTCCAATCGCACACCGTTTTGCAAAGCACCTATCACACTGTGATACTGAATGTCAGGCCAGTCACGGTCCAGCTCGCGCTCGAGCTGATAGATACTGTTTTCACCATGACCGTACAGAATAAGTTCTTTGGGCCTGAAGCGACAAATCTGCCGTACCAGCTCAGAGCCAATCGAACCACCTGCCCCTGTAATCATCACTGTCTGACCCTCGAGATAATCCAGAATCGCTGTGGTATCAAGCGCCACCGTCGGACGTCTCAGCAAATCCTCAATTTCCACATTACGAATCCGGTTGATATTGATCTTGCCACTTAAAAGCTCGTACATACCCGGAATCGTTCGGTAAATTACTCCTGTTTTTGATTGAGAGACACGCTCCACCAAATCACGAATCGTCTTGCCATCTGCCGATGGCATGGCAATCAGCACCTCATGGACATCGTACTCACGGATGACCTTCTCGAGGTCGCTGACCGTTCCCAAAACAGGCACTGAAGCAATCTGACTACCAAGCTTACGCCGATTGTCATCCAAGAAGCCCACGGGGTACAAACCCATTTCCGGATGCCGCAACATCTCACGCACTACCAGCGAACCAGCTTCACCCGCACCCACAATAACAACGCGTTTTTGCCTGTCCAGACTCACCGAACTACCCAAACGCTGTTCGTGCATATAGCGTGTCACAGCCCGTACACCAAACATCATAATCAAGGTCACGAGCGCATCAATAATACCCACCGAGCGGGCAATACCAAAACTTGGCGCAACCCACAACAAAATAAGCGTGGCAAAAACTGCGACACTTATAACTGCTCGCAGTATCATGTTCAGATCACGAAAGCCAAACTTGGCCCAGCTCTGCAAATGCAGATTAAACAAAAAGTACGCGCCCAGCTTGAGAATGACAAAGCCACCCGTAGTAAGCAGGACTGTTGATGCAGGCAGTGGTAAAGGTAAGGTCCAGTCAAAGCGCATCCAGAAAGCCAGTGGCGTTGCCAACAGCCAAATAAGGCTATCAAGCCCTAGTTTCCTGAGCATCTTGGGAATCACAGGATCAGGCATTTGCGATGATGTGCTCAAACCTGACCTCTTCTCTCAACTTTTCCAACACGACGTCTAGCGCAACGCATAAGCATACCCCTATTGTGAAACAGACAAGACTGAAAATGCAGTGATAATTGTCGCCTTTGAACCATTACAGTATTTGCCTCTTCAACCTTACTCTCCCTGGACTCACTACATTTACCTGCCAAGCTCTTTGCGCCTTTGCATCTACATCTATCATACGCAGGAAACACGATAAATACTACCGTACAGGCTTTAATGATAAGAAGTACTATGGTTTTATGAAAATTCTGATTGCTGCTGAAGAAGCCGCTGGTGTCCAGACCCTGAAGACCGTTACCCAAAGCCAGCACGATATTGTGGCAGTACTGACGCAAAACAAGGTCGATTCCACTATGCGTGGGGCAACGGTTGCTACGGTCGCAGAGCATCTGGGACTGCCTGTGTGGCCTGCCAGACTGGTCAAAAGGCTCGAGCTGGTGGAGCGTATTAAAGAAGCGCAGGTTGATCTTCTCTTAAACGTTCACTCACTCTACATCATACGGGCCGAGGTGTTAGACGCTGTTAGGGTCGGCGCTTTCAATCTACATCCAGGACGTCTGCCCCACTATGCTGGCATGAACGCACCCAGTTGGGCCATCTTCAATGGTGAAGCGCAACACGGTGTAACACTGCACTGGATGGAAGCAGGGATTGATACCGGACATATTGCCTATCAGGCTGTGTTTGACCTAAAGCCAAGCGATACCGGTCTTAGCGTCAGCAGCCAGTGTGTCCGGCAGGGTCTACCCCTGATTCAAGAGCTCTTAAGTGACCCTGACAACATTCCCAAAATAGCGCAGGACATAAGCCAGCGCCACTATTATGGCTTCGAAGTGCCCTTTGGAGGAGTCATGGCTTGGCAGCAACCTGCACAGGTGCTCGAGCGCTTTGTACGCGCCTGCGACTACTATCCGCTTCCCTCACCCTGGGGTTATCCCAAAGCCTGGCTGAACAAAAGTGAGTTTGGTCTGATGAAAGTCCGACTTAGCCAGCAAAGCTGCTCCGCCGCACCAGGAAGTATTCAGGAAATAGACGGCAGTATCTGCGTGGCCACTGCCGATGAGTGGTTATGCATTGAGCGCATCTTGCGGGACGGCAAAGCAGTTAAACCAGAGGGCTTTCTTAAAGCCGGTCAGCAGCTTATAGCAAGCCCCATAGAATGATTATGGCAACCGTTCCACAATCAAATTGCCACCTATGAACCTTGTGTTTCTCACAAATTACCCAGGTGTTGCAATGATTACCCAGGTATTGCAATGACAATACCAAACGTCATGCCAGCGAAAGCTGGAATCCATAGCTTCACAGCGAAACCAAATATGGCTCAAACCTATGCTGCATTCCCGTTTTCCGCCCAGCCACGAGTTCCAGCGTAGGCTGCCACGATGAGCAAAGTCTTTTATGAGTTTTCATGGCTATGCTCAATTGATCCAAAATTGGCATCAAAAGCTCGAGCAATCAGGCTTTTTTGACAACATTAAAGTACTTTTGATCATCAGGATTGAGCAGAAAGCCTTCTTGTACAATCCGTTTGATTTCGGCGATTCCCTCGGGGACGGTGCGTGTAATCGTAAAGCCAAGGCGCTCCCTGATTTTTTCAAAACGTACGCGGTAGTCCCTGGGGTCTTCGTTCTTCTGCACATAACGGACATTCGCCTCTGGCAATTGCTTTTTGATTTCATCCACAATCATCTGCTTTTGGTAATTTTCCTCAGTCGCGCCAACATTAAAAACGTCAAAAGCCACCTTGCTCGCCTCAGCCTCGAGCACGATCCACACTGAACGTGCTAAGTCCCTCACATGACAGTAGGGCCGCCAGAACTGCTCACCAAAAACCACCAGTTCGCGCCCCAGCGCTAACTCCTTGGTAAACTCGTTCACAGTCAGGTCTAAGCGCACGCGCGGTGACAAACCGTAAACGGTAGAAAAGCGCAGGCAGGTCGGCAGACAAGTACTCGCGCGGTCCTGCTCTAAAAGATAGGTTTCAAAAGCCACCTTGGTCTCGGCATAGAGCGATACGGGTCGCAGCGGTGAGTCTTCATCGACAAAGCCGTCTGCGTCGGTCATCTTGCCATAGTTTGAGCAGGTCGAGGCAAACACAAATCTCTTTGCACCCGCTTGCAAGGCCATATCATAGAGGTGCTTGGAGGTGTCAAGATTCAGCTCTCTCGCCAGTTCTGGCTCAGCGGCGCAGGCCGGGTCACCTACCACCGCCGCCAAGTGAACCACCGCCCAGGTATCGCCAAGGGCCTGTTGCATAAAGGGCTGATTGCGAACATCGCCATGCATAAACTCAAAGCGAGGATGCTCGAGCAAGTCAATAATCGCCTCACCACCAAAGCGCAGATTGTCCACCACCCGCACCTGATAATCACGTTCGAGCAGTTGTCTAACCAGAACTGAACCGATATAGCCCGCACCACCTGTAACAAGAATTCGTTTCGTCATGGGTCTATGGTGGCATATAAAAAGCCTTATCAACCTTGGTTTTCTCACATAACAACTGCCTTTAGTTTGATTGAGGTCGTATACTGAGTACAATCTGGAGGACGAAATGGCTGACCTTGTTCCTTTGTGCCAACCCGCTGACCCGCTTGAACTCGGCATGATTCGTAGATTGCTCGAGTCTGAAGGCATCGTCTTCTACATCAACAATGAAAACTACGGTAGCCTTTATGCCTTGCCTTCTATTGGGCACGCAACAATGACTGTCATGGTGGACGCCTCAATGCTCGAAGAAGCCCAGGAGTTACTAGCTGAGCGGCTGGATTACACCTTTTGAAGTGCCATCATTCGCCCAAGGCTAGGACCGTCAGTTGCTGCAAGCTGGTATTCGGGTAGTAAAATCCCAGAATATAGCGGTAGTCATAGCCCTGGTCAGCCAGCGCCTTGGCACCGTACTGACTCATACCTACACCATGCCCCCAGCCATCACCCTGAGCGCTCAGGTCACCTGTCATGCGAAATCTGGTGGACTTAAACCCCCAGCTTCGCAGGAAACGGGTCAGCTGCGGTCCTGAGAGCAAAAGCTCTCGGGAGGTTCCCACAATCCGCAGCTGACTGACCCGCCCCGATTCGCTCCAACCAACAATTTCCAGCCGTCGCACCGAGCCAAGGTCATGACCAGCCCCATTGAGCGACGCAGCAACCTGACCTGCGTCCAGCGCGTGAACCCAGCCACGGTGAGGTGTGCTGGTGTTGGCATCGGTACGCACTTGCAGATAGGGAAAAGCGCCACCCCAGACCTCGGCACTCGAGGCCACCATGCCACCCGAATCCGAGTGATAGTAGGTTCTGGCAATGTCGCCAGCGTAGCTTAAAACTAAGCCAGCGGTCGCTTGTATCGCCGCATCACTGGCTGGATGCTCCACACGCACACCCTCATATTTTTGACACTCGGTGGTCGCACAGATATCGTAATCTTTGTTCTGATGAAGCGATGCCAGGCTATAGGTACGAGCTGCTATCGCCTGCGCTTTAAGAGCTTCCACATGCCAGCCAGCCTGCATTTCAGCTGGTATCACCCCACGAAGATAGGTCTCGAGATCTACAACATTGATGACCAGCAGCAGGTTAGCCTCAGCCACAAACTGTAAACCACCTCGGTACTGTTTGCCATCCCAGTTAACCAGCTGACCACCTGTAGGCTCGAGCCTGAAACTGCGACCAATCGGCTTGCCATCAATATAAATGCTTGAATTGATCGCCTGTAGCGGCCAATCAAGACCAAGCTGGGTATGAAAACGCCAGGAGCCATCGACATAGCCCTGATGCGCTCCGCTCATTCCTACCGTAATATAAGAAATCTCCCCCAAAAGAACTCGCACCTCAGGAGAAGCAGCACTGTGGTTAAACGCCAGGAATAAACAAAACCCCAATAACAAACGCATGCAAAGCATTATGTCAGGATTTCCACTCCCTTGCCAAGTGATATTTCAACACTTTGCACGGTTGAATGCTCTTTGGGGGTCCCAGTCACCTTTTTACTTCTGGTCACTCGAGTGAAGCAGACAGGGCCAAACTTTATGGTAATGGCTCAAATTCACATGTGCATTGCGCTGTACCATGACCAAATCGAAGGTAGCCATTGACCTGATCTGCTCACCTCCCATGTAGCAGCTTAGGAGTGATACCACCATCAGCTTTATTTATGCTGTGATACCCTATAGGAATCTAATGGTAAAGGCTTAGGATAGGGGCTGGAGGAAAATATGTTTCAGACTGATTTACTCAAGGACAAGGTCATACTGGTCACGGGGGGCGGTTCAGGTTTAGGGCTATCCATGACACGCCGCTTTCTGGAGTTGGGCGCAAAGCTAGCTATTAGTAGCCGCCGAATTGAGCTTTTACAGGACATGGCCCAAAAACTTGGCGAAGAACTCGGTGCTGAGGTCTTGCCAGTGCAGGTTGATGTGCGCGACGCTGAGCAAGTCGCCACCATGATCAACGCCGTCGAATCCCATTATGGTCATATTGATGTACTGGTCAACAATGCCGCTGGCAACTTCATCTCACCGACCGAACGCCTGAGCCACCGCGCTGTTGACGCAGTCCTGGGCATCGTTCTGCACGGTACATTTTACTGCACGCTGGAATTGGGCAAGCGCTGGATCGCTGCGCAGCACCCTGGTGTTGTGCTCAATATTGCTACCACCTATGCGCTGGGTGGCTCAGGCTATGTGGTGCCATCCGCGGTTGCCAAAGCGGGTGTGGTCAGCCTGACCAAGTCTCTGGCAGCAGAGTGGGGCAAGTATGGGATACGCTTAAACGCCATTGCCCCGGGTCCCTTTCCCACCGAAGGCGCCTGGTCAAGGCTGATGCCCACGCCTGAAATTGAGGCTTTATTCAAAAAACGTATTCCCCTTGGACGCGTGGGGGAACACAGTGAACTTGCCAACCTGGCAAGCTACCTGGTATCGGATTACGCGGGCTTCATCACTGGAGACATTGTGACGATTGACGGTGGAGAGACCGTCTGGGGTGCTGGCGAGTTTAATATTCTGGATGAGGTTACAGCGGAGCAGTGGGACATGCTCGAGCGCTCACGCAAGGCTTAAAACCCTCGCTCCTGCGGTACGTCTAGCCGGAACATACCCGTAGCCTGACTATAGGTCATACGAATCGTGTAGCGCCCTTGCCCACCGCGCAAACTCTCGTTGAGTCGGATCGTCTGACCCGTGCTGAACTCCTGGTCAAATATCTGCCTGGGCTGTGTTCCGGTGCTGCCGCGCTGAAAGCTTGGTGGAATCTCAAAAAATGCCTGAACACGGACTTCTCCATTGCGCACCCGACCATCGAACTTAAAGGGCATTTCCGAATCAAAGCTAATATCTCGCTTTACAGTGACGGTGCGGTCCATCTTGTATACAAGCATAGGGGTATGAGGTGCAAAACCAACATACCAGCCCTGAAACTCCCCAACAGCGAAGAAGACGATGATGCAAAAGCCCATAAACTGCAACAACGGTCTCATGTATGTCAGTATAAGCTACGGGACAATCAAGCCCTACGAAATACTTCATTTAATACCAGTTCCGGATAAATCGTTGGGATAAACCCAATGATTTATGCCAAGCAGAGCGAGTAGGAAGCTGGCAAGTGCTTTTCAAATCCTTAACCAGTTTATCGGGCTCAGCATAAGGATTTGAGGCGCGTTCAGGATTTAGCTAGACCCTGTTGAACTCTTATATTTATATGCGGTTCCACGAAGCATCCTTGAGGATGTTTCGTGGAACCTGGTACTCGCTACTGAATCCTGGCGCTTTCAGCGGCATTGATACTACGCAAAACCGTGTGCAGAATACCACCATTACGGTAGTAGTCCACTTCGACCGGGGTATCAATCCGGCAAATGGCAGTAAAACTGAAGCTGGAGCCATCTTCTCGCATGACCCCGACGCTGATATTCTGCCTTGGCTTTACCGAGTCATCGACGTGAATGGTAAAGCGTTCCTTACCCGTCAGTCCCAAACTAGCCGCAGATTCACCTGGCTGGTATTGCAGAGGCAAAACACCCATACCGATTAGGTTGCTTCGGTGAATACGCTCATAAGACTCTGCAATGACTGCCCTGACACCTAACAGAAAAGTGCCTTTGGCAGCCCAGTCTCGACTTGAACCCATACCGTAGTCATTGCCTGCCAGAACAATCGTGGGTACACCTGCCGCCTTGTAGTTCAAAGAAGCATCGTGGATAGACTTGACCTGACCATCCAGAAGGTCCGTCGTCCAGCCACCTTCGGTGTCCGGAGCCAACTGGTTGCGCAGGCGGATGTTGGCAAAGGTTCCCCGCGTCATCACACGGTCATTGCCGCGCCGACTGCCGTAGCTGTTAAAGTCCCAGATTTCTACCCCTTGCTCACGCAGGAACTGCCCTGCTGGACTATCGCTCTTGATGTTGCCAGCTGGGCTGATGTGATCAGTCGTAATGCTGTCACCCACCATCACCAGCACTCGAGCGTCAGCAATCCCCCGAATCGCTTCGGGCTGCAAAGGCATATCGACAAAGAAGGGCGGCTCTTGAATATAGGTAGAGTTCTCATCCCAGTCAAAGAGATCGCCGCCACGCACTGGAATCTCATTCCATTTTTCATTGGACTTTTCAATTCCCTGATAAATCCGCTGAAAGACCTCAGGCTTCATGGCAGCGCTCATGTGTGCGCTTATCTCACTGCTACTAGGCCAGATGTCCCGCAAGTAGACTGGCTGACCCGTGGTATCCGTGCCCAAAGGCTCAGTTTCAAAGTCGATATTAACGGTACCCGCCAGCGCATAGGCTACGACCAATGGCGGCGATGCCAGATAGTTCGCACGGCAGTGCGGATTGATACGCCCCTCAAAGTTGCGATTACCAGAGGACACACTGGCGGCAACTAAATCAACCGACTCGATAGCCTGAATGATGGGCTCGGGCAAAGGGCCAGAGTTACCAATGCAAGTGGTGCAGCCATAACCCACCACGCCAAAACCGATTTGCTCGAGATAGGGCAGCAAAGCCGTATCTGTCAGATACTCGGTTACTACCTTGGAGCCTGGTGCCAGACTGGTCTTGACATAGGGTTTTTGCCTGAGGCCACGCTCGACTGCATTTTTCGCCAAAATCCCCGCACCAATCAGCACACTTGGATTACTGGTATTGGTACAACTGGTGATGGCAGCCAGCACCACGTCACCATGCCTAAGTTCAAAGTCATGCGCCTGTCCATGCCGCTCGATGCTGCCCTGGGCACGACGATTCAGCTGCTCCGCTGACAAACCAAAGCCCCGCGACTCAACTGGCTTAAGTAAATCAGCCTGCCAACTGGTTTTCATGTCACGCAAATTGATACGGTCCTGCGGACGTTTGGGACCAGCCAGACTGGCCTCAACACTGCCCATATCCAACTCAATGACCTCTGCAAACTCTGGATCTGCCGTGTCATCGGTGCGGAACATGCCCTGCGCCCTGTAATAGGCTTCGACCGCAGCAACTTCATCAGGCAGACGTCCGGTTTGCTCGAGATACCTTAAGGTCTCAGTATCGACAGGAAAAAATCCCATGGTCGCACCGTATTCCGGGGCCATATTGGCAATGGTGGCACGATCCGGCAAAGTCATATTGCTGAGTCCCGAACCAAAAAACTCAACGAACTTGCCCACTACCCCTTTGGCCCGCAATATCTCCGTGACGCGCAGGGTCAGGTCTGTCGCTGTGACACCCTCACGCAACTTGCCCGTCAGCTTAAAACCAACTACTTCGGGCGTCAGCATGTAGATGGGCTGTCCCAGCATCACCGCTTCGGCCTCGATACCACCAACACCCCAGCCCACCACACCCAGACCATTAATCATGGTGGTATGAGAGTCAGTACCCACCAGTGAGTCCGGGTAGATTTCACCTGTGCCACTTAGCTGAACACCTTTAGCCAGGTACTCGAGATTCACCTGATGCACAATGCCACTAGCTGGCGGCACCACGCTAAAGTTGTCAAAAGCCTGCTGGCCCCACCGCAAAAACTCGTAGCGCTCACGGTTGCGCTCGAACTCAATCGCAGCATTGTTTACCAGTGCCAAGGGACTGTCATATTCATCGACCTGCACGCTGTGATCAATCACCAGATCAACAGGTATCTGCGGGTTGATGGTCTTGGGATTCCCACCCAGGCGCTGCATGGCACTGCGCAACGCTGCCAGGTCAACCACAGCTGGCACACCGGTAAAATCCTGCAGGACCACCCGGGCTGGCTTGAAAGGTATCTCGATTTCTGGTGGGTTGCGCGGATCATAAGAGGCAAGTACCTTGACGTCATCCTCGGTCACGTCGTAGCCATTTTCATTGCGCAGAACCGACTCGAGCAACACCCTGATAGAATATGGAAGCCGATCAATCTTGCCAAGACCCTGCTCCTGAAGGCTCGCCAGCCGGTAGTAGTGGTAACTGTGTGCACCAACTTGCAGGCTATGCTTTGTTTTAAAACTGTCTTTTTGTGTATGCTGCGCCATTTTGACTCCTTAACTCTTGATGATTCCTGTTTATTAATGCTGCTTGTTATTGTAAGACGTTAAACTCACTGACGATGTTCAGTAGTTGTCAGTCAAACACCCAGCTAAAAACTCGAGGCGATTGCCAAAAGGATCGCTGCTTACCTCCTTAACTCCAGTCTCAGCTTAAGCTACATGATATGACAGAGTTAAAATCACCTAGTATATGCATTATTCATGACGCAAGCGCAGCAGACGTCCTGCTCAATCCCCAGCGTCTTAGGCTGCTCGAGCCCTTCATTGGTCGAGAATGCAGCGTCACGCAGGCTGCCAGAGAAACACAGAGCAAAGCCAATACCCTGCTCACTCAGGTCAGGCGCTTTTGTCGGCTGGGCTTGCTCGTTATCAGCCGAGAAGTACCGCGCAAGGGTCGCGCAATCAAACTCTACCGCAGCAGCGCAGATATCTTTTTTGTGCCTTACGAAGCCAGCAGCGCCGAAAGCCTGGACGGCATGATGCAAGAGCGTGACAGCTATTGGGAGAGTCAATTGCGCCACGGCGTTGTCAACGCACGCATAGAGGATGTTGGCACCTGGGGAACGCGAATCTACAAGGATCAGCGCGGACGCCTGCAAATCCAGACCGCCATTTCGCCCGAACGCAACTACACCATGCTCGACCCGGATAGACCCGCAGTGCTGAGTGCCTGGCGTGATAACATCACCCTGGATTTTGCCGATGCCAAAGCCTTGCAGATGGAACTGTACACTCTATTGCAGCGCTATCAGCAAAAACAGGGAGCACAGCGCTATATTTTGCG
>CAZZPQ010000109.1:0-11497 GCA_964655595.1 uncultured bacterium | reverse complement strand
AATGGGTGTACCACCTGTTCAAATTAAAGTATCTACCTATATAGATGGTGTTGACATCGGTGCTTACGAAGTGCGTTGACAGCTTCAGTGTGTTGTCTAGAAGGGAGCTAATGGCAAATGTAAATGGCTAGGTAGTTTTTGGAAACAGCTCTGTAGCCTCTTATGCTGCAGCTGCTATATAAATAATCTAAGGAGTGAAAGATGAACAAAATCTTGTTTTTAATCGCCCTCCTAGGCTCGAGTTTGCTACTTTGGGGATGCTCCCAGCCAAATGGGTTTACAGAAGCCAACCTCGAGGGCCAAGCCTTCACAGGTACCACACTGCACCTCAACCCCTGGGGCAGCAATGCGAGTGATAACAATGATGGCAGCGCGAGCAGCCCACTCAAAACCATTCAGGGAGCCTTTGACAAAATGGTTCCCCTCAAAGAAGCCGGGCAGAACGTGAGGATTGTGTTTTACCCAGGTATCTACCGTGATGTGCTCGTTGGCACGGACAACCGTCAGCACTGGGAGATTCCAAGAAATAATGCACGGCTCCAGTTCGTGGCCAAGGAAAAAGGTAAAGCCATTTTTACAGGTTCAGACATCTGGACAGGCTGGACGAACGAAGGTAGCGGTCTGTGGAGTAAAGCCTGGCCCTACGACTGGGGTGCGCCAGGGGCAGGTGACGATCCCACGCCAGGTGCCCCCGACGTGCCCGAACTCGCGGCGCGACGTGAGCTCGTTTTTGTGGGCGGCGAAAGGCTCGCCCAGGTTCTGAGTAAATCAGACCTTCGTGATGGTGGCTTCCACATAGATGAGGTCGCAAACAAAATCACGCTCAAACTTAGAAGCGGGTTAAATCCCAACACCACCACGACAGAAGTCGCGGTGCGCGAGCAGCTTTTTTACATCTGGAACCACAACTACATTACCCTTCGCGGCCTCGTGTTTCAGCACGCTGCAAGCAAATTTAAAGAAGCGGCCGTCGCCTTTCAAGAAGGGCAAGACGGAGCGTGTCGCAACATTCGTGTTATAGATACAACCATTGTCAACAACGGGCAGCTCGGCCTAGAAAACTATTGTGACAACATTGTCTTAAGGCGCAACGTCGTGAGTGACAACGGCTTTGGCGGCATCATGGGTAGCAACGCCAACAGGTGGCTTCTAGAGGACAACCAGACCAACCGCAACGCTTGGCGGTCTTTCGCAGGTGGTTACTACGGCTGGGCCACAGCAGGCATCAAAGTCTTGAATGTCAACGGGTTTACAGTGCGACGACTCGAGTCTAAAGACAACTTCGCCGACGGCTTCTGGATGGACACGAATGTGAGCAATGTAACCTTGGAAGATTCGGTGGTTACCAACAATGCTATCAATGGCCTTTTCTTAGAAGCTAGCCAAGGGCCCATGCTGGTCAAAAACAATCTCATTTGCGGCAGTGGCTGGGCAGATGTACAACTCAGCGCAGTGGCTAAAGTAACGCTCGAGAATAACCGTATTCTTGGCACCGCTGCGCGTAATACCGAGGAACCCACCGTGAGCAGCGTTATCTTCCTAAGCGAGCTGCGCCGATATGACACACTCTTTGGTTTTGGGCAGTTTCCCTTGCGTGATATTACCTTTAGAAACAATACCTTCACCGCCACCGGCCAACGGCCTTTGACAAGTACCTGGATATATTACAGACCAAGTGACCCCACCGACGCCCAGAACCAAGCCGACTACGAAGCCTTTATGGCCACACTGCGTTCAAATGGCAACACCTGGCACAGCCCGCGTACCAAACCGTTTACCTGGGTGGACACAAAGAACGGTTACGCTGAACCTTTTACCTTTGCGGCTTGGCGAACCGTGACAAAACAAGACGCGGGCTCGAGCTTTACTAACCCTAATCTCACTTGCCCAAAGTGAAGAAGGCATACCAAGTTAAAATAAACACGTATTTATGACTAAGCCACTTGACGGGGATGACATCTCACACCCGTCAAGTAGAAACCCTCCTATCTTCTTGTTTTTACCAAGTCATCGCAGAAAAGGATGAGCAATGAAGGTTTCACTGACACCCATGTTACAGAGCTTGAGAGATATCTATAAGGTAGAAGGTATTATGCCGCGCTTTCAAGCCTATCGCTCGCTGATGCTTGGTGATACGCGGGGAGAAGCTTTTCCCTTAGGCGTGTTTAGCCCAATGGGAATAAGACAAGCCGATTATCTCGATGCCCTAATAGCTTTAGAGGCAGAGTCTATTGCAGAAAATGCCGCCATCCAGGCCGCAGCAAGACTCTCTTTTTTGTCAGATGACTACCGACTCATCCTTGTGGTGGTTGATGAAAAGCGAAATAGTTGGACAGAGCGGCATATCACTGATGCGGAGTGGCGTTTGCAAAATAAGTATGATGAAATGCCCCAAGACGCTAAGCCAGTTGGATTTGATAGATGGGTGAGTGTGCAACTGTGGACAGATGAAGAACCTAGCGCGAGCTATATTCAAAAAGAAACCCAAGCATCTATCTACCGAGCAGCACACCGGAAACATATTGGCGTAGCGAAAACGCTGCGAGAGATGATGTATCAGGAAGGAAGAGCTATGGCATTTGCTGGATTCGTTCCAGAACTTGATAGTGATGATATTGCTTATTCACGTCAGGTAATTAAGCCACATCAAATGAGTACGGATTATCACATTTGTTTTACTGCACTCTACGGAGACGAAATCGCTCGAGCCGTAGGCTATCAACCCCTAGGACTTTCAACTCGAGCAGGTTTTGATGTCGCTTTGGCAGATGCTCTGGTGCAAGCTAAACCCGAGCAGTGCTTGGAAAGGAATCATCGTGAAAATCCTCTTACCCAATGAATCTGGCAACCTTGAGCCCTACAGCCTGCGTGAACCCACCAATTATCAACCACCTCTCGAGCCGTTTAAGAGCCGTATTCTTTATGCTGCGGTGCATGTGGTGGCTGACGGGGGCGCAGACAACGGCGAAGGTAAACCAGCCGTTTTAGACTGGGAAAAAACCTTAGCCTACCGCCATCACTTGTGGAAATATGGCTTTGCTATAGCCGAAGCGATGGACACGGCGCAGCGTGGTTTTGGACTGGACTGGGCAGCAACTAAAGAACTCATTCAACGTTCAGTTAGCGAAGCCAGAAGTGTCGGTGGCAACATTGCCTGTGGCGCAGGTACCGACCAACTGGCAGAGCCCTATGCCACTCTGACGCCAGATGACGTGATAGCAGCTTATGAGGAGCAACTCGAGCATATCGAAGCCTGCGGTGGTCGCGTTATCCTGATGGCATCACGCGCCCTGGCTGCCATTGCCAAATCCCCTGATGACTACTACAAGGTGTATAGCCACCTTCTGGCGCAGGTGAAAGAACCCGTCATTCTGCACTGGCTGGGCGAGATGTTTGACCCCAAACTGGCAGGCTACTGGGGTGCTGATAACTTTGAAGGCGCGATGGATAGCATGCTAGCAGTGATAAACGATAAGCAGAGCAAAATCGACGGCATGAAGATGAGCCTCCTGGATGATCAAAAAGAAATCCTGATGCGACGCAAACTACCTGCTGGCATCAAAATGTATACCGGTGATGACTTTAACTACGACGCGCTGATTAAAGGGGATGAACAGGGCTTCAGTCACGGACTTTTGGGTATTTTTGACGCTATTGCTCCAGCAGCCGCAGCTGCCATGAAAGCCCTGGAAGCTGGTGATGAGGCGAGTTATGACCAGATTTTTGCACCCACTGTACCACTCTCACGCCATATTTTTGAGGGTCCGACCTTCTTCTACAAAACAGGCATTGTGTTTATGGCGTATCTCAACGGGCATCAGGACTACTTTAAGATGGTGGGGGGCCTGGAGACCAAGCGTTCCTTAGCACATTTGATCCAACTCTTTAAGTTAGCCGACCAAGCAGGTTTACTCACTGATCCTGAACTTGCTATCAAGCGTATGAATATGTTTCTGGAAGCCTCAAGGGTGGCAAGCTGATACCATATACCCTATATGGTAAACTTGAATTATGATTAAAACAACGCTTTACCTTCCCGAAGAATTGCACCATAAAGTAGCCGCACACGCCAGACGAGAAAAACGCTCCCAGGCTGAGGTCTTAAGGGAGGCTATAGAGCGTTACCTCGATAGGCCAGCTGATTTACCTGGATTTATTGGCATCGCTGACGATGATAGTGTATCGGCATCTGAAAGTGAAGACTGGATTAGAAAAAACTGGCCCAAGACATCATCCCATGATCACCCTTGATACTTCGGCGGTGTTGGCTTTAGCCAATCGGGCAGATGCCGACCATAAGCGTCTTAAACAGATTCTGCTGGAAGATAGTGGTCCTTTTGTGCTACCTGCTGGGATTCTGGCAGAGATTTGCTACTTTCTGGAAGTCAGGTTTAAGCCGCAGGTATTAGACAGTTTCTTAGAGAGCCTCGAGCAGTCAGCGTTTATTGTAGATTGCGGAGACAGAGATTTTTCCCGGATCAAGGAGCTTACCAGACGCTATTACGACTTACCATTAGGCTACGCTGACGC
Source organism: uncultured bacterium (assembly GCA_964655595.1). Lineage (GTDB taxonomy): Bacteria > Deinococcota > Deinococci > Deinococcales > Trueperaceae > CAZZPQ01. Next base: position 6,967 of record CAZZPQ010000109.1, on the reverse strand, counting down.
TGCCGTGATCGCTTGCGCCGAGCGCTCTGGCAAAAGAGTCATGACGCTGGATTTCAGACATTTTTCTGTAGTTGAAAAAGAAGGGACGATAGAGGTTTTGCCTCAACAATGATGCCAGATATCAGAAGACTTAGCTTAAATCAGTACACCACCTTTAACTGGACGCTCAAAGAGGCTACCGAAGGCTGCGCTCGAGCGGGCCTAGAGTGGATTGGTCTGTGGCGGGACAAGGTTGCAGCGCAGGGTTTAGAGGAGAGTGCCAGGCTGGTAAGAGAGGCTGGACTTAAGGTCTCGAGCCTGTGCCGTGGCGGCATGTTTCCGGCGGATACACAGCAAGAACGCCAGCAGCGCATTGAGGATAATTTGCGGGCCATCGATGAATGCGTTACTTTAGGTACCGACACACTGGTTTTTGTCTGTGGTGGCCTGCACAGTAAAGATATTGATGGCGCTCGGCAGATGGTCTATGACGGCTTGGCCGCCATTACCCCCTACGCCCAGGAGCGTGGGGTAAAGCTTGGCATTGAACCCTTGCACCCCATGTACGCTGCCGACCGCAATGTGATTGTGACGCTGGCACAGGCAAATGACTTTGCCATCAGGCTGAACCAGCAGTTCCCTCAGTTTGATACGCCTGTTGGCGTTATCATTGACGCTTTTCACATCTGGTGGGATCCCACTGTCTATGATGAGATTAAACGCGCCAGAGGACATATCTTTGGCTTTCATGTTTGCGATTGGATCACCCCGCTGCCCGACGTGCTCAAGGGACGCGGCATGATGGGTGACGGTTGGATAGAGCTGCGCAGACTACGCGAAGCAGTAGACGCCGCTGGTTACAGCGGCGCTATCGAGTGCGAAATTTTTAATCAGACTATCTGGGATACAGCTGGCGATGAGGTGCTCGAGCTGATGAAACAGCGCTTTGCCCAGCTTTGTTAGCCGTTAGTGACAGCTAGCGGAGCCTTCGCTATCGGGCGCAGCTTTGCCATCGGTTCTGAATGAATGCCCACAGCCACAAGCACTAGTGGCATTGGGATTATTGACATTAAACCCACCACCCATCAGGTTTTCCACGTAATCGACCTGTGCACCCCTGAGTAAAGGCCAACTCATGGCATCAACCACCAGACGTACACCACGATCTTCAAAGACCCTGTCACCTTCCAGAGTCTTATCATCAATTGCCATGCCATAGCTATAACCACTGCAACCACCGGACTTGACATAAATCCTGATGGCAGAGGATGCCTGCTTATTGGTCTGTAAAAGCTCAGCCGCCTTCAGGGCAGCGGTCTCGGTTACGGTTAGACGTTCTTCAAGGATTTGGTTCATATTACTCCTCAACATCTATTGCTACCTATGGTATAGCACATTTTGGCTTGGCGGCTAGTGCTTCACTTCACCATAGCGCGAAATTAAGCCTTTCGAGGAACTCTGGAGATGCTTATACCGGTTCCGGATAAATCATTGGATAAACCCAACGATATTATCCCTAGCAGGGCGTTAGGAAGCGGGGAGGTGCTTTTCAAATCTTTAACCAATTTATCCGGGTTCGCTATTATCTCGAACTGGTATAAGGGCTGATAAGATTGCTCTTCTGGCCCAGAAGCTTCTCCGGGAACAAAACCATTGCGCCATATACAGCTACAACACTGTTATTGAACCTTCACTCATCATCACACTGTGCCCACCAATCCATACGCCTGTCACTACCCCGGCGCGTTTTTCGGTCCTGGCCTGAAGTGAGCTTGCGCGCTGCATTTCGACTCCCTGAGCAATGTGCCAGTGAAAATCCCCCTCTGGCTCGGAGTGGTAGTGGCTGAGCAGCGCTGCCAGTGCGCAGTTGGCGCTGCCGGTGGCAGGGTCTTCAGGTACGCCATCAAAGGGAGCAAACATTCTGGCGCGCAGGTCGTAGTCATCCTGCGAATGTGTATAGACGTGAATATTTGGCATGACGCCTTGGGCGTGAATTTCTTCAAGGCTGGGTAGATGGACCCTGGCTTCCTTAAGCGCCTGGCGATCCTGCACTTCGACCATCACAAAGGGCAAGCCGACCGAGGCGACCTGAGGCGGGTGAGTGGTTGTCACAATGGCGTCTGGAGCAAGGCTGAGAGCGCTGGCAAGCAGCGCAACCGGCAATGTCTGACCGATAGAGAGTTGCTGTGGCGCTTTGAGTTCGCAGTAGATGCCTTTTTCAGTTGTACAAATATGTATCGGTACTGGACCAGCTTTTTCTTCAAAGGTCACACTCAGTTCATGCTCGAGGTCACCAAATTCACCAAGGGTAGCCAGCACAAAGGCAGTACCGATATTCGGGTGTCCGGCAAAGGGAACTTCCTGCGTTGGGGTAAAGATACGAACGTTGCGGGTATGACGCTCACTGGGCAACACAAAGCTGGTCTCGGAGTAATTAAATTCTCTGGCAATCTGCTGCATCTGCTCGCTGCTTAGTCCACTGGCATCTGGCAGCACTGCCAGCGGATTGCCACCAAAACGAAGCTCGGTAAAGACGTCACAGGTATAAAAGAGGTAGCGCATCATCAGCTTGTTATATCAGAATTCCCTAGAAGTAGCGCGCCTTTACCCAGGCTTGTCGATAGCTTTGGAACTACCAGCCGCGCGTCGCTAGCAGTTCTTCTTTCGGCAGGGTGTCGATATTGATACCGACCATCGCTTCACCCAGGTTTCTCGAGACTTCAGCCAAAATCGCTGGGTTATTGTAGTGTGTAACTGCCTTGACAATGGCACTGGCACGGCTAAACCAAGCTTGGCGCTGCAAGTCAGAATCCTTTTCACTGGCAGCTGACTTGAAAATGCCCGAGCCTACAAACACACCATCCAGCCCAAGCTGCATCATCAGTGCTGCATCGGCGGGTGTCGCCACACCACCCGCAGCAAAGTTCACGACAGGCAGCTTACCGTTTTCCTGGACGTAAACCACCAAATCATAGGGAGCACCATGATCTTTCGCGTAGGTCATGAGTTCCTCGCGCCCCATCGTCTGCAAACGCTTTATTTCCGAGAGTACCGAGCGCGCGTGCCGCACCGCTTCCACCACATTGCCTGTTCCTGCTTCGCCCTTGGTGCGAATCATGGTGGCACCCTCCCCAATACGCCTTAGGGCTTCGCCGATATTGGTACAACCACAGACAAAAGGTACGGTAAAGGCATGCTTGTCAATATGATAGGCTTCATCAGCTGGGGTAAGAACCTCAGACTCATCGATAAAATCCACGCCAATAGCCTGCAATATCTGCGCCTCGACAAAGTGACCAATACGCACTTTGGCCATCACCGGAATCGAGACAGCCTTGATGATTTCTTCGATCATTCCTGGGTCACTCATACGTGCGACCCCACCCTGTACCCGAATATCTGCCGGAATGCGCTCGAGTGCCATAACCGCAGTAGCGCCGGCCTGCTCAGCGATTTTCGCCTGCTCAACGTTCATGACGTCCATGATGACGCCGCCCTTGAACATCTCGGCAAAGCCTGTTTTAACCCTGGTGCTGCCAATCTGTTGGGTATTGCCTGTATCTTGCGACATGATTACGCCTCCAGTTCACTGCTGTGAACAATTTTCAGCTTCACTATAGCGAAAAATCAGCTTGATGAACGTCATGTTGTACGCAATTCAGTCAAGACACCTGAAATATGACACACGGTTGATTCAAGCTGCAAGTTGGCAAATTATAGATATACCCTTTGTGTCGCTGTCGTTGTATCGCTGTCAGATATTTTCTGACAAATCATGTCAGAACTGTTCTCTATCCAGGGCAGCTTTAAGGATTTAGGATGAGGGCTGAGGAGTCTTGTTACCTTATATACGCTAAGGAGCACGCTATGGACAACGATTCCAAACCCTACCAGCAAGCAAATATACACCACTACAAAAGTATCAGGCTGGCGCTTTGGAATATTTGAAGGCATGCCAAAGTGAGTGGAGGTCGCTGATGAAACTCATACAAACCAATACACTCGGTGACTTGGTCACGAGAACTTTGTTGCTAGTCGGTGCACTCATCATCTGCTTTATCACCCCAGCCACATTCGCTCAAAAGAGTGAACCTTTGTGGCTGCTCCTCGGAGAAACACTGAACCTCGACAGCAGTCATCATGCTCAGGATGCTTCGATTAGTATAGGTCTCGATGGTGCTCCCATAATCAGCTGGAGCGAAGCTGGGAAAGTGTATGTAAAATACTGGGAGAACGATCACTGGGAACTGTTAGGTGAGGCACTCAACATCATCGCCGATCATTTTGCCTATGCTCCTGCCCTGGCAATTGACAGCAGTGGCAAACCTGTTGTCACATGGCAGGAGTTCGATGGCAGAAGCCGTAATCTCTACGCCAAACACTGGACTGGCTTTAGCTGGACACAACTAGGAAATATACTTGATGTCAATAGTCGCAATGACATCGCGTCGCCATCCATCGTGATTACCACAGGTAATCAACCCGTAATCGCCTGGCGGGAACAACCCTCGGCCATGTGCATTATTGTTGCCAAACGTTGGACAGGGACTAACTGGCAACAGTTAGGTAATATCATCAACATCGATGAAAAAGCCAATGCCTGTAGACCGTCTTTGGCAGTGGATTCCCGGGGAACACTGTTTATCAGTTGGTACGAGTGGAACGCCTCGAGTAATGATATTCGCGTGAAACACTGGGCAGGTAATGCCTGGCAGGAACTTGATGGTTCACTCGATATCGATACGATGCAGGGGGCCTACAACCCCAATATGGTTGTTAGCAGAGATAATCAGCCCGTGGTAGCCTGGCGTGAATACGATGGTCAGCGTGATGTCATTTATGTCAAAACCTGGGTCGACGGAGCTTGGCAACAGTTGGGCGGTGCTGTTGTGCATACCGAAAGCGGTTCGGCACAAGTTCCTTCCCTGACCGTCCATCCTGTGACAGGATATCCAGTGCTGGCTTGGGAAGAGCGTGGTAGCAACTCCGCAAAAATCTATGCCAGCTACTGGAACGGTCAGGCATGGCAAATGCTCGATGCTGCCCTCAATGTCGACGAACATGCACACGCCCATAAACCCTCTATAACCTTTAGTCTGGGTGGTCAGCTGTATGTTGCCTGGGAAGAGCAAGGGGCTAGTTGTCGTAACATTTATGTCAAAACCTACCTGGGAGTTTGGGATAGTGTCTACTAACACGACCAGAGCACTTATTCCTAACCTATAAAGTCGTCCCCCCTTCATGCTTCTCACACCCCCCAAACCTATGCTGAACCCAATAGTGGTGGCGCGGCTGTTGGAAGCGACTTTCCCGCGGTACCTCTGACAAAAGCATTGCTCAAACGCTCAATATCGCTCATGCCACTGCACGCAATCGGGTGTCCAGGCTTCTGGAGAAGCGGGGTGTTGCTAACCGCACCCAGACAGCTGTCTGGGCCATCAAGGCTGGTATCATCCGCATTGAGGACATTAACCATAAGCACAGCGATTAGAACTGCGCAGATGCAAATGCATCTATGCAAGGCAAACTTCAAGACCGTATGCTGATTCTACAATTCATGAGTTGTGCAGTTTCTAACTTCTGGGAGGCATTCATGCGAAAAAAACTAACTTTGACAGTATTCTTATGCGGAGCCCGATAAATTGATTACAGATTAAAAAAGCAGTTCCTCGTTTCCTACTCGCTCTGCTCCGGATAAATACTTGGGATCAACCCAATGATTTATCCGGAACTGGTATTAGCAGGGCTTTCATTACCAGCTTGAATCAATCAAGGACCTTAGCAACAGCCCTTTTAAGCCACTATGTTTCTGACAGTCATGAGATATAGTGTCCCATGCTGAGAGATCAGTTCCCCATTTTTGAAAGCAAGCGCTATCTGAATAGTTGCTCACAGGGCGCTTTGTCACTCAGTGTCAAGGCGGCTTACCATGAGTATCTGCAGGACTGGGAAAGCCTGGGGGCTCCCTGGGACCTGTGGCTGAGTAAGCTCGAGGAGGCGCGCAGCCTTTTTGCCCAACTCATCAATGCTGAACCCGCTGAAATTGCAGTTACCACATCCGTCTCCGCGGCCGTGGGTCTGATTACCAGCGCACTCGACTTTAGTAGCCGCAGCAAATTGGTCGTGAGTGCCCATGAGTTTCCTACCATTGCGCAAAACTGTTATGCACAAACACCCAAGGGCGCTACGGTTGTGCAACTACCTGCAAACGGTCCGGGCGAAGACCTCAGCACGTATATTGACAGCAATACCGCACTGGTTGCACTGGCGCATATCTGCTACCGCAGCGGCGCCCGGCAAGACATAAAAAGCGTCCGCGAGCTGACCCAGCGACAAGATGCACTCTTGCTGCTTGACGCTTATCAGTCCCTGGGGACGATGCCGCTGGATGTGCGCGTGCTGGGTGTGGATATTCTGGTTGGTGGGTCTCTCAAATACCTGCTGGGTTCTCCGGGCCTAGCCTTTATGTATGTACGCAAGGATCTTATCCCAGACTTGAATCCACACATGACTGGCTGGTTTGCACAGGAAGATATCATGGCGCTTAACTACCGTCACCAGCCCGCCCGCTCAGCTAAACGCTTTGAGAGTGGCACACCTGCCATTCCCAATATCTACGCGGCGATTGCCGGACTGAAGATGATTCTGGGGCTAGGCACACTGCGCATAGAACGCCACCTGCACGATATCACCACTGCACTAAAGGAAAGCCTGAGCAGCAAAGGCTTCAAACTTGCCACCTCAGGGCGGCACGGCGCACTGATTGCTGTTAAAGCACAAAACGCCGAAAAACTGGTCAGGCAGCTCGAGACTGAAAGCATCCTCTGCTCGAGCCGTGACAACAACCTGCGTATCTCACCACATTTTTACAATAACCTGGATGATATTGACTGGCTGATGGACGCGCTGCAAAGGCATCGTGATTTACTGGTCACTTAATACCGAGCCTGATAAATTGTTTACAGATTTGAAAAGCAGTTCCTCGGTT
>CAZZPQ010000108.1:6921-11608 GCA_964655595.1 uncultured bacterium | reverse complement strand
AAAGTCAGGTTACTAAGCGTTACGTTTGGTCCATCAAGCTCGGTAAGCATAGCCGCAAAGGATGCATTTTCATTTACACTCAGTTGGGCAAAACCAACAGTTTGAAAAGCGCAGAAGAGTAAAAAGGAGAAAAGCGCAATGATTCGCGAGTTGAATCTTCCCCTGCTGCACATAGCTTTCATTGGTCACCACCATTTTGAAAACAACGCCACTCTTCATCAAACACAAAGTCAAACCGTATGAACAAACCCTCAGCAGCCAAAGCAGTTCCGTAATCACTGCCCAGACCACCGTGGTTATAGCCAGCGACCCCATAGACACCGCAACCAAGTCGCTGTGACAACTCGAGCCCCAGACCCAAAGCCCTGTCGCCGCTTGTCCAGTCACTGAAGACGCGCCCACCCAGGTAAACACCGCCGCCTGACCACAGGTTTGCACGCATACCTGCCGTGACCAGGTCAAGATAGCGCTCATTCAGCAGCCAACGGTTTACATAGCCCAAGCGCAAATCGAGGGCCTGGCTGAGTGTCCAGGTTAGGCGCAGATCTCCGCTGATGGTATCTCGGTTGCCACTCGCTAGAGGTGGAGCAAAAGCGCCAAAGTCAGCCGTTGTGTTACTCAGCACGACCAGGCGGTCACCACGGTAAGCGGTGGCAATTCCAAAGCTCATACCCGACTTATCGGCGCTGTCCTGTATCAGGGTAGCGCTCAGGCTCGAGTACAACCTCTCGCCAAGCGCAAAGGTGCTGCTAGCAGCAAGGACCTGCTTGGTATTTACATGGGTCCAGTTAATCTCATACCTGAGGCTGCTGCTAATGGCTTCTGTGACATAGCTGATACCGGTGCGCAGAACTGTCTGGTTCTGAGTGCTGTCAGACAGAACGTGCTTATGCTCAGCACCAAGTTGCAAGGTCAGGGCCTCAGTAATCGGATAATTGCTATCAATTCCCAAACGGACATTGGCAGCTTCTGCGCTCAGGCCCCCTGGAATGGCGTACTGGGCGCTGAACCGAGTGCTACCCAGGCGCAAGGCTGAACCTGGCTCACAACCCGCTATCTGACATAAAAGCCCCAGTAGCTGGTTATTTTCCAGACTGGCCTCGAGTCCCAGCATCAGGCTGCTGCCCTGACCCCAGTGAATATCGCTGGCCACGGTCAGCTTTAAGACGTCCACCAGTGGCAAAGCTGCAGTCAGACGGGTAGTGCTACTTGTGCCCAAGCCCTGCTTATGCGTAATACCAAAGCGGCTGCCCTTAACGATGATGTCATAAAGGTTTGCTGCCACCTGCGGTCTCAGAGCAGCGTTTTCAAGATTCACTCCAAATTGCAAATCATAGCTTGCTGCCCTATAGACCCCCAGCAGATCAGCGCCTGTCTCGAGTCTGCCATTTTGTCCGGTGAGCTTGAAATTGCCTGCCAGGCCCAGACTTTCGGTAAGCGCATAGGCAGCCGACACGGTAGCACTGTGCCCCGCCAGTGCGTCGCTGGTGACTTGGGGTGAGCGGTAGGCCCCTGAGTAGTAGCTATAGTTTGCTCCCACCACCAGCTGCTCGTCACGGTAGCCCAGACCACCACGCAAAGCCAGACCGCCACTGTCCTGATTACTACCGTAAGCCAGTTCCAGTTCCGCATCAAGACCTGCAAACTCATAGCGCAGCTGGCTGGCTACCACACGGCTCCAGGTAGTCGCGCTAGCCTGCTCCTGCACAACACCCGTTCTGATTACCAGATCATTCCAGACATAGGTTCCCTGAACACCAAACTGCAGATGACGGGCAGCGCTTGCCTGTGGAACTCGGTAGGCAACTCTTAAGTAGTAGGCTTGGCCCTGGCGATCAGCCAGAGGCACTGGGCGGAACAACTCGAGCAGACCACTCTGTTCATTCACACGAAAGTCCAGGAGCGGTTGCAGCTTGCGGGTAAGCGGGTCATTGTCTTCACGAATGACATGTCCCAAATCATCTTTTTTGATGATTTCGATGCTCAGGCTGTTGCCTTCAATCGGAGCATCGGGCAGGAAACGGGCACTGGTACCATCACTGAGCAGATCACTACTGCGCATATTAGAAATACTCTGATAACTGGCGTAGCCCCTCAGACCAAAGTCTCCCAGCAGATAGTTGGCACTAAGACCCGTGTAGCTGCGCGAAGGATTGAGCAAAGCACCTTGCAGATTGCTAACAAAGTCCCCGTATTGCAGGTAAGAGAGGTCGCGCTCGAGCCTGGCATAGACACCATGACGGCTAAGCGCTTCAAAATTGAGTGTGCCACTGGCACCGGGGAGTGGAAACTCCTGATAGGGATTTGTCTGACCGGGACCGAGTGCTTGCGGGGGGTATCCTGCTGCAAAGGTAAGCAGATAGTGCTCGAACACAGTACCACGGGCAAACACTGCACCGCCAACGCCGAAGTTAAAACCCTCAGCGTTGTAAGCACCAACGACACTGCCAACACCCGTCACAATCCAGGGGCGGAGTTCGGTGCTGACCGTAATCACTTCAGTTTGAAGCCTGTCACCCAGCCACACACTGATACTTATGCTGCCAGGTTCAGACAGCGGTTCAAGGTCAAGCCGCGCACGCCCATTTTGGCTGCGCAACTGAAAGCCAGTGCGTTCAGGACTGGCATCCGGCTGCCTGGGACTGCTACCTTCTATCTCGAGCGTGATGAGACCATCCATGGGGCTGTGCCCCCAGTCATCGCGGAAGACAAGCTCTAGTTGAATGGCCTGGGCAGAGTCTGCCGTGAGCGGACTAAGCGGCTCAATGCTAAAGGCACTGGCAGCTCCAGCAAAATACACTGTCAGGCTGTCCGTGTGCCGGATACCGTCCTCACTAAGGCTTTCCACAACAAGCTCATTGGGACCAAGCTGTAGAGGCACACCGACATATTCAAAGGTCTGGCGACCAATATTCGGGTCATAGATGCGCTTGCCAATCGCCTCTTCTGCGACCAGCTCTCCATTGACACGCAAGCTGACCTCGGCACGCTCAGGTGTATCCACAGCGACCGTAATCCGATCACGCTCCCGGAATACCGCATCAGGCAAGGGGTTTAGCATGACGGCGTCAATACGTTCCCGAGCTGGCTCTGAACCGTTTACAGGCTCAGCCCTGTTTAAAAACTCGAGCACCTCAGCTTTACCCCACAACACATCGGGCCTGGGTGTCAGACCAATCAGTTTGAGCTGACCCTCATCAAATATATGGCGCTCACTGTGCACTACCGTAAACCGCAGCTGATGCCTGTCGCCCTCAAACTGATACACCAGCTTGTTGTCCACAAGCAGTGGATCAGCTACTGGCTCACCGTCGATGAAACTACTACCGGGCAGATAGCTCATACCCTCTTGCAATTCCTGCAGAAGAATAAGGCCCTCGAGAACCGGCAGGTCATAAGCTGCCAGGTCAATGGAAACGGTGGTGCTCTGCTGCGCTTCTGGCATCTTGGGAAACGGACTTATCGTCACCGGAACCGGAACCGCCGGACCACTCAGCTCCTCTGGATCACAGAGATAGGGAGCAACCTGAAGCAGACTGCGGCCTACCTGCTCCGCCCTGAGTTTTAGTGTCGTAGATGCACTACCAAGCGCTGGCAGCAACATCTCACCCAACTCCAGAATATCAAGGCGGCTGCCAGCGTCAACATAGAGGGAAATCTGCAAGTCCCGATTCAGGGGGTTAAAAACCGTAATGGTATAGCTAAACTCATCACCCTCGTAGACCTCGCCCTCAAAATCTGGCAGCACCTGGGTACGAAGCTCCAGGCGGCCAAGGTTTGCCAGCAGGACAACATCTTCGCGCCCGTCTTGCTTAAGAAAAGCACGCAGCTCAGAGGAGCTTGCGGCCTCGGCGGTCATGCGCAGTTCATAGCGGTGCGTGAGGCTTGCACCCGGACCTAAGCTTCCCTGCCAACTGAGTAGCAGCTCATTCACCTGAGCCTGTGGATCATGTCCCAAAAGTACAAATCCTGGCGGAATATGCTCAAAAAGCTGATAGTCTGCTGCCGCGTTGCCAGCGTTGCGCAGATCCAGATCCACCACGATAATCTCGCAGGGAAGCGCACTCTGAGGAATTTCGCTGCGCTCCAGAATCAGATTAGGAACCAGCAGGCGCTCTAGTTTGATTTCCGGAACTGGCAGGGGCAGGCTGAGGGTTTCTACTGTGACTGTGGGTAAGTCAAGAGCCTGACGTGGGGGCAACCTAAGGCTGATCTCAGGTAGCGGTATTGCCACGGCCTTTCGTTCCAGAATGTAGGTAACACTACCCCCTGCTGGTGAAAAGCGGACACTGCGTTCACCCGTTTGCGTGCCACCTTCAGTCTGCACTTCAACCAGCACGTAACTTGGATCATCCTCTAAAGTCACCAGCCGCTCAAAGCTTCCACTTATGCTGTAGGGAATTGCCAGTGGCTGTCCGGCCGTATCGATCACGCGCACAGTAATGGGCTCAAGCTCTGGCTCACTCAGCGCCAGCCCAGGCACAATGGTCAGTCTGAGCGGCTCGGCCTCACAGGAAACGCTAAAGCGCACGGAATTGGTCTTTTGGAATCTGTCTGGTGGCAAACGCATGCGCACGGTGTACTGCCCAAAGAGGCGCGGCAGATACTGACTGGTCGTTTCCAGATCTTCGGAAACCACAAGCGGCTGAATAAAGCCAGTCGGCAGGATGAGCTCGGCCTCGAGTTC
>CAZZPQ010000108.1:0-6821 GCA_964655595.1 uncultured bacterium | reverse complement strand
CAGACTGTGGCACAGACAAAGCCAGCAACAAGCTCAGCAACACGCTATAAACGTATTTCATCGTAAATCCCATTCAATGCCTGGAGCGCCTAGCAAGTCCTGCAGGGCTGCTCCAGACTCTTGTTTGTAGGTAAGGACAGCAGTGAAACCCGCTTGTACATCGCCAAAGCCAAGGATCACCTGGCCATCATGCCCAGTCATGCTGACCTCCACCGTGCTCGCTAGCAAGGCGAGCTGTGTCAAGGATAAGCTCTCACTAAGGTGCAGATTTTTAAGTGCCTCACTACTGCTAACTTCCAGTCTTATGACCAGGGTTTCTGGATCCACTGTTTTGGTCAGACTGACAGCACCTCTCACAACATTCAGTTGCTGACGAACATTTAGCTCGAGTCCTGGTGGCACAAAAGGAATGTCCTGCCTGTTGATCACACCTGCCTGCAAGCGAATACGCCACAGGCCAGCCTTGTCTTCATTCAGGGTTGCCTGATAATAACGAGGGGGTAAGGTCGTGGTATCGACCTTTAAGGCAGTTAGACCAGGCACGAGAGACTGAAAGGTATAGCGCCCATATTGGTCAGTCACGGTAGAGCGCCCATCCGGCAGATAAAGCCGCAAACCCGCGACTGGAAGGTCCACATCCTGCTCCAGCAGGCCATTGTTATTCACATCGATGAATGCTGTACCCATCAGCACAGCAGTCTGCCGGAAGATACCTGGCTCGAGCACAGTGGCAACACTATCGGCCGCTGCCGCCACCGCACGCCCCTGATTGTCTGCGACTTCGACCTGAGCGGTGTTGATTAGCTCCTGCGCTGTTAAGGCAAGAGGCAAGACAATCACCTGGAACCGAACCACCATCTTTTCGCCTGGTTCTATTCCTTCAAGTTGCCAGCTAAGAAGCTGTCCATCCTGAGTGGGCTCGAGAGCTTCACTTCGGTCATCCGGGTAGATCACTTCGCTGCTACCTGCTACATAACGCACCTGGACTGGTAATTGATCGGTGAGCGTCATGCTGTCAAAGGGAACACTGGCAGGTGGATTAAGAATCGTCAGGCTATACGTCAATGGTTCGCCAATCACCGCAACAGTGGGACTGGCAGTCTTTTCAAGTACCACCACGATGGGGCGCAGGTCGTGAATCACGGTATTGGTCGCTGCTGGTTCTGCGCTACCTTGCTGCACAAAAGCCGTATTCTCTACCACGCTTAGTTCTGGCAGGTCGACCAGGTCGCTCCTTACGCGAGTCTCAATCGTCAAAACCACGTTCATGCCGGCAGGAATCCGCTCAAAATGCCAGATAAGCACATGTTCATCTGAATCGTAACGCGCGCTTGCTATAGCGCTTAGACCCGAATCAGGATCGGTAATCGTTCCGTCACTGTAGGTCAGAGGTGCGCTCAGGTATTCAGAGAGGGGATCGCGTACTGTTACGTCTGACTGATCGCGCTCACTATTGAGAAAGCTGATGCTGTAGCTAAGATTTGCATCTGGATAAAGCATCGTGCCGGGCGCGGGGTCTGAGGTCTTCTCCAGACTCGAGAAGCCGCCCAGCGGCACAAATATCTGAGACACGTGGCGCGTATCCGGAGCACTTCCATCCGGGCAGGTCACCAGTGGCGACACAAAGATATCACCCGCACTGCGCTCATCCGAGCTTAGGTCTACGACCAATAACAGCGCGGCAGTCTCCGCTGGTGATAGACTGACGCTTTGCACCTCAAGATCCTCTGGATCAATCTCGCCATTGGCATTACGGTCCCAAAGTACACTAATGCTACCCGGACTTAAGCTGCTCTCCTCTAAAAGCAGGTGATCAACTGAAAAGCTCAATCTGGCGTTGCCAGTGTTTACGAACTCGTAGGGTAAAACGACTCGCTCACCAGGCAAAGCAGACCGCTGGTAAGCCGGACTGACAACACTGCCTTCTGGTCTAAGATTAAGACTACAGATAACTGTGACCGGATGCTCAGTCGCATTGCTTTGCCGTTCTTCCTCTTCAAAGCTAAGGCTGGCCTGGTTGCGTACTACGGTACTGGTTGCCAGCTCAAGGCTAACGCGGCTCTGGAACCTTAGCTGAACTGTGTCACCGGGCTCGAGTCTGGCAATAGTCGTGCTAATCGTACGACTCATTGGGTCAAAGACTGGCGGGTCCTGCGCGACACCATTGATGAGCAAGCTCAAGGCTTCAGGGTCAGCGAGATTGTCGTCCAGAACATCCGTAATGCTCAGGTCTTCGATTGGCAAATCATTAACTGTAAAGGCAAGCGTATACTCAATGCTAGCGCCTGGATTTATCGAGCTGCCCGACGGAGGCTCCGCTGTTTTATTAAAGTCTGCGACTCCGGGCTGAACCACACGTACCCGAGCAACATTATCATCATCACGATGGCTATCAGCAGCGCACTGTGCAATCAGGTTAAACGCAAAAATACCCAAGCTACTACCCGCACTGACTTCGACCAGGAGGTTCACTGTTTCGTCAGCAGGTACATCACTCAGCATTGAGACAAGTGGCTCTCCCTCATCCACTGCCCCATTCCCATTGACATCCAAATATATGCGTAAGGCCGCCAGCGCAGCCCCTTCGTCCAAATAATCAAGGCTAAGACTATAACTGTTGTCAGTGTTGCCGGTATTCGTCAGGGCAAAAGGCAATACAAGCCTGCCGCCTAGCGGTACTAGTTCATCGTATGCGGGAGACTCAAGACTACCATTGGGCAATACCGTCACACGGCAGATACCTGTAATGAGGGTAGTCACGATATTGGATAAAGTTTCCCGCTCGTCACCCTCTACCGTATATTGCACAGCCGCTTGATTGCTGATCAAGGTGCCGGCTGGCGTTCCCAGCGCCACTGCAACCGTGCTCAGCAGCATAGTGACCAGTAGGCTAATCAGCTTCATGTTTCATCTCCCACCCTCAATAAAACTATGTTTCATATGTTTCACAAAATAGGGGTGGTTCTGCCCCGGATTGGGGCAGAACCGAATAGGTCTTACTGAACCTGAACGATAAACGTTACAGTAATACTACCTGCAGCTGCCAGAGTATCGGCAGTGCTGATATCCGTATCTGCATTGGTATCCAGACCAACGTAGATGGTGCCACCGGCTGCCAGTGCAACAGGTGCAGTGTCAGACCAGGTTGTGCCATCTGTCGAGTAAAGGATGGTTCCGGCAACACTTGCCACGGCGCTCACTGATACAAAGTCAGTAAAGGGCGGCAGCGGGTCAGAAATCTTAACATTGGTCAAGATACCCGAGCCGATGTTGCTGGCGACGATGCTGTACTCGAGGTAGTTACCCGGCTCAGCAGTCGCACCCGTGGCACTCAGTACCGTGGTGCAGGCTGCATCTTCACAGGTGCGGGCACTCTTGGCAAGGGTCAGTTCACCAGCCTGGACGATCGTGGTATCAGTTACGCTGGCACTAGCCGTTGCGGTGCTCGGGTAAGTTGCGGTAGCCGTTACGGTAACCGTTTCGCTTTGCCCGTCCACAGCAGAACCAGGGGTAATGACTCGGACGTAAACAGGAGTGCTGGCGCCTGCAGCCAAAGTGAAGCTATTGACACCATCCAAGCTGCTGAACCAGTCCGTACCGTTGATAGAGTACTGATAGGTGAAAGCAGTACCTGTTTGTGCGGGAATTTCAACGGTAGCCGTGTCGTTACCGTTATTGGTCAGGGTGTGGGTGTAGGTAATGGTGCTGTCTGGAGAAACAGTACCGATTTGATCGGTGACAAAGGTCAGGCCAGCAACCGTCGTTACCGTCACATCTGCTGTGATGGTGTCAGTCACTGTAGGATCAGTAGCACTGGTGACGGTAAAGTCAACCTCGTAGTCGTCAGGCGATTCACCCGCAGGAATGCTCACCACTGCAACAAAGCAGGATGTCGCGCCACCGGCAATTGAACCTGTATTGGTAACGGCCGCACCATCCGCTGTGCCGTCGCAATCCGTATCCTGAACGAAGGTTACAGTCCAGGCAGCTGGCAGGTCAGCAGTAAAGTTATAGTTGTCGGTTTGTGAACCTGTGTTCGCGACGTCAATCGGGAAGCTGACAGTGGTGCCAGGTGCTGTGCTGACAGGCGCAGGATCGTCGTTCGTGGGGTCACCATCACCAGCGTTGCCACTGGTTGCAAGGTCAACACCATAGCCTGATTCAGGCGCAGGGATGACATCCGTTGAAATATCTGTTTGAGTGGCGTCAGCCAGCGAGGTGGCCGTCACAGTGACTGTCGTGCCAAGCGTGGCCGTTGCAGGAATGAGCACCTTCACGACGATGTCAGCCTCGGCGCCAACAGCCAGCGGCCCAACACTGCCAACCAGCGGAGTTACACCATCAGCACGGAACAGTTGCACCGTATAGCCAGCAGTGTTGCTGGTGCTGATCGTAAAGGAATCACTGGCATTGCCCAGGTTGCGAATGGTGTGGCGGAAGGCCACGGTATCACCGGTATTGACAATATCGGTAATGGTTTGTGTATCAGTTTCAGCGCTGTAATCACCCGAAAGGCTAACGTTCCAGGTGTCGCCAGACACAGGGTCGGTGTAGCTGGCAGTGCCTGCCAGGCCATCTGTAATGGCGTTGCCAGACGGACCAATAGCCACGCCATAGCCAGCCGTTACGGTATTGGCAGTTGTATTGGTATCTTCTTCAACAGTGTCAGTACCATCGGTACTGTAGCTAACAATTGCCGTGTTGTTAATCGTTGAGCCAGCAGTCGCTGAGCTAGCCACAGTCACTGCAAAACCCATGGCATAATTTGCGGTTTGCGGGAAGAATGCACCTGTTCCGCTGACGATCATACCGACTGCAGTCACATCGGCAGCAGCAGGGGCGGTCGTCGTCCAGCCAGCACCATCATTATAGATAAGCGTCACTGAACCCGCACCGGCTGAGCCAGTTAGCGAACCCGCATTAAACTCGGTTCCAGCAGGAATGCTGTCGGTAATAACAATACCAGTAGCAGCACCTGCATAGCCTGTAGGCAACGCACCAAGCGCTGTGGCAATATCCACACCATGGGCTGCAGCACCACCATTATTTGAACCTGTAATGCTGTAAGCGATGGTACCACCCGCAGCCACTGCACCAGAGGGAGTCGCTGCCTTGTTGGCAGTCAGATTTGGCCCGGTATTGGCAACGGCCACGGCCCAGTTATCATCGTCGGTCTTGGTAGGGTCACCAGCTGAGCTACCCACCAGGTTAATCAGACCCTCAGCACCATCGGCAGCCGTACCTGGAATAACACCCGCAACAATGATGCAAGCAGAGCCGTCAGCAGGCAAGCTGATGCTGGTAATAATCGGGTCACCAGCAATGGTCCCGTTACAGGCGACATCATGGTAGATGGTAACACCAGACAGATCAAAGTCATCCAGAGCACTCTGCACGGCAGAAAGGTTGATGATATCTGCGGTGTTACCCGTATTGGTCACCACGTAATTGAAATACACAGGCGCCCCTGGCAGTGCAGATTCACTCTGCCCTGGGGCAATTTCAGTGCCATTTGGGGTAATGGTCAGGCCATAGACTTCTGTGACAACGGTTGTCACAGGATTTGAAAAGGTCGTCTGCGGATTGCCAGACGAGTCATTGTAGGTCGCCGAGGCAACGTTGGTGATATTCGTGCCTGCTGGCGTGCCTGCTGCCCAGGCAAGACCCACAAGCAGGGCTGCCAGCATCAGGCCGAAAAACTTAGTCTTTTGAATCATGAATCCTCCGTAAAAAATATTGGTATAAAGTCCAAGCGCGTCTTATCGCACGACTACGCGATAAACAAAAGTTAGTTCCTGGGAAGGCTCGAGAATATCAAGCACAGTCCAGCGAACTGCCGAGTAACTGGCAGGGTCTGCAATCACCTCCTCTTCATTGCCATTTTCGTCAGTGACAACGATTACAACAGGCGGCTCAGAAAAGGTCAGGCCCTCATCCGCCGAAAACTCGGTTCGGAAGCTGTCGCCTGCACTGGCGCTGTCTTCAAGATAAACAGTACTAGCTGGGACTGGACCTGTGACAACCACTGTGCCCCCGGGAAGGGTCTCGGAACTGGTATTGACCACCAAAACACGGTATTCAACAATCTGACCGGGTCTGGCGGCTTCGGCTGCCGTGAACTGCTCTTCGGTCGTACCATCAGCCTTGGTGACGGTACTGACAATAAATGCCTCGAGCGACACCTGAACATCGCTCATAGCATCCTGTGCCAAAGCCAGCCCACTCAATAGCATAAAAACCAAGCTACGCATAAACAACTGCTTCATCAATCTCCTCACTCTCACAAAAAACCCAATCCAGACGGTCCAGATTTAGCCGGCCCTTTCGAATCAGGACTTATTGCCTGTTTATAGTTTGCAAGAAGCCGCAGTTTAGCCAAGGTGGAATCTTCACAGAAGTATGCATCTGTGGCAAAGTCAACAAGCATTATCTCCCACATCCAAGTCATCTTTTAAAGTGTCCAGGATTTCCTTGTCGTGCTAGACAGCCCGTTAACAGCGCGTTTCATTCGACAGCCTAAATTGTGTTGCATCCCAATCTCCTTTCCTGCTCAGTTATAGAGATTTGCTGGATCAACGTCAGGATGTCGGTATGAAGTCGTTTTGTTGCCGGAGCTCACAAGCACACTCTGCTGCTTGCTTCCCATCCAGGGCTTGGAACCCTACTGAGCCAAAACGCAGCTCTAGACTGCGCACTTGGTATCATGCAGCTTGCTTTCTTACAAAAACCTTACACACGCCAAAAATATCGTGTTAAAAATCCCACTTTTGCTATTTTTGAAACCCCAGATAAGGCAGTGATTCTATGTGAAATGCTGAAAA
>CAZZPQ010000107.1:0-11635 GCA_964655595.1 uncultured bacterium | reverse complement strand
GGAATCGGTATAAGCTCCGCCAAGCTCCTTTTCGGCTACCATGCTCTATGACAGAAGGTGAAAGGTGTCTAAAAGCAGATTATGAAATCTAGTGCCTTAATAGCGGCTATTTTGGCGGCTGTAGCACTCGCGCTAGCCATGTTTGCCTATTTGGAGTTTATAGCCATGCTGGGTTTCCCTGATGGCTTTATTTCTGAACTCGGCCGCGCCCAAAGACGCCTTGCCTATATGTTTATCGTTGGCAACATTCTCTTTAGCCTTTACTTCATGTACGCCGCCTGGCGCGGCCTGAAGCATAGAAGCATCGTCGCCTTATGGCCTGTTGGTCTGGCCTATATGCTCATGCTAACGACCCTGCTGCTCCTGAATGGCTACTATCAACAAACCTTGCGCAGCGGGGGTGGAGGCTAAACTCGCAGCGCCTTTAAGGCGGCTTCTCGCATTTGATCTATCGGCGCGGCAACCCCAGTCCAACAGCTAAAAGCGTCAGCCGCCTGATAGATAAGCATCGGCAAGCCATTCTGGGTAAGCAGACCACAGGCTTTGGCCCCCAGCAGCAACCTGGTTTGTTCTGGGCGGTAGATGATGTCGCAGACGAAGCCCTTTTTTGGCAGTAGACCTTCTGGCAACGGAGAAACATGGGGGTCAATGCCCCCATGCATCATGCCCACCGAGGTTGTGTTGATCAGAAGATCACAACTCTTTAGCACCTGTTCAAAACCTTCTTGCTCCAGTTGCTGAATCTTTCCCTGGGCTGCAAAAGCGTCAGCCAGAGCAGCTGCTTTTTCCTGACTACGGTTGTAAACCCACAGCCTCGCTACACCTGCATTAAGGAGCGCATAGGCCACTGCCCTGGCAGCACCGCCAGCTCCCAGCATTAGAGCAGTCTTATGCTGCAACTCGAGCCCGGCATCCTCTGTTAAAGCACGTAAAAAGCCAGAAGCGTCGGTATTGTGCCCCAGCAAACTGCCATCCTGATTGATAATCGTGTTCACCGCGCCAATGGCCTCAGCAGCGTGCGAAAGTTCATCGAGCAAGGGCATCACTGCCAATTTGTGCGGAATGGTGACGTTGGCACCCAGACAGTCTGCTTGCCGCAAACGCTCAACCACCTCTGCCAGCCTGTCTGGGGCAACATCCAGTGCCTGGTAGTTGGCGTCAATATCCAGGTGCTGAAAAGCCGCATTGTGAATTGCAGGACTGATCGAATGCCCAGCAGGATGCGCCAAAAGAAAGGCACGTTTCATGAGCTGATGAACTGCTGCTCCATCAGCTTTGTCATAACCTCGAGGCTGCGTCTAATATCGGCGTCATCAATCATGTAGTGCGTGACCAGGCGAATGCTGGTGGGACTCATGGCATTGACCAGCACAGCCTTATCCTGCAACTGAGTAACCAGCCGAGCAGCGTCCTGCACTGAAAAGTAGATGATATTGGTCTGCACAGTCGCCAAGTCCAGCTTGATACCCGCTAAAGCTGCCAGACCCTCAGCCAGCCTGTGAGCGCGCTCATGGTCCTCGCCCAACCTATCAACCATGGTACTGAGCGCCACGATACCTGCAGCGGCCAGCACACCTGCTTGCCGCATGCCCCCGCCAAACATCTTGCGGTAGCGGTGAGCAGTTCTGATAAACTCCCGTGAACCCAGGAGTACCGAACCGACTGGCGCAGCCAGACCTTTGCTCAAACAGATGGAGACCGAATCAAACGGACGACAAACATCGGCAATTTCCACGCCCAAAGCAACCGCAGCATTAAAGGCTCTGGCGCCATCCAAATGAAGCGGCAGACCTTCATCTGTAGCGACCTGGGCGATAGCGTGGCAGCACTCGAGCGGCAAGACAGTTCCACCAGCGCGGTTATGGGTATTCTCGAGTACGATCAGCCCGGTCGGTGCCTGATGGATACTGTGGTGCACTGCGGCACGTATCGCGTCCGCATTCGGCATACCCCCTGGGGCTGGAACCAAGCGTGGCACCAGACCACTCAGTGCCGACAGCGCTCCTATTTCATATTCGTATATGTGTGCACCTTCGGGAGCGATCACCTCCTCACCACGTCCGGTGTGGGCAGCTAGCGCTACCTGGTTACTCATGCTGCCTGTGGGCATAAACAGCCCTGCCTCAAAACCCGTCATCTCAGCGAGCATGTCCTGTAAGCGGTTGACGGTGGGGTCTTCCCCGTAGACATCATCTCCCAGCTCAGCATTCATCATGGCCTCGAGCATAGCGGGAGTCGGCTTGGTTACTGTGTCAGAGCGAAGGTCAATCATGAGCACTATTCTAATGCATTTACCCTAGCGGAGGTCATCCAGCCAGCTATCCTCCCAGGCAAAGAGAGGGGCTTGTGCCTCAAGAAGTGTCGCCAGTCCAAAGTCCCGCATGACCTGAGAAGCCATGTCCGCAGGCGGCGGCAACTGGTCAAGCGGAAAAAAGCGAAGCTCGAGCGCTTCCCCGTCCAGTGCCTGAAGCTCGCCACCTACGATTTCCGCCTCAAAAACTGTCTGATGCACCTCTACCTTGTCACCAGTACTGGTATAGGTATAGCGGTAAGCCTCTCCACCAGCCACCGCTAGCAGGCGGTTTAGCTTTACCTTTAGCCCGGTTTCTTCATAGGTCTCACGCATGGCGGTAAAAGCTGGTGCTTCACCTGGCTCAGCAGCACCCCCCGGCAACGCCCAGCGCCCTGTCTCCTTGTGGCGCACAAGGAGCAGTCTGCCCGCCTCATCCCGAACCACAGCAACTGCAACCGGCACAATCATCAGCCTGTTACCAATTTTGGCACGCAAGTTCTGATAATAGGGGCTCATACCACTCGAGGTAACCGTAGCTGCCAGAGCCTTCAGCCAGTCATCGTCCCACTCAAAGTAAGGCTTCCCAGACTCACTAGCAAACATGGACTTTGGGTAAGGGGCTAAAAAGGCCGACTCAGGGCGCTCAGGTGCAGCAAAAAAGGCGAGCTCGAGCGACTCACCATCCTGCGCCTGCAAAGCCCCTCCGACAATACCGCAATCAAATACCATCACTGTCATGTCCAGCCTGTCACCATTGGGATAGCTACCGCGAAATAACAAGACCCCACTACAACGCCGTGGCTTCACCAGCAAGCCAGTTTCCTCATAGGCTTCGCGTACCGCTGCTTGTGCTGGAGCCTCGCCTGGGTCAACTGAGCCACCGGGCGTACCCCACAAGCCATTGTCGCTGCGGCGCTGAAGCAGTACGCGACCTTGATCATCACGGATCAAAAGGGCCGCGCCTGTACTAAGCAGCAAATCTGTACCCACGACCGAACGCAAGTCTTTTAGATAAGGTGAAATAGGCATGGCCTACTCTAACCACTGGGGCCACCCAAGCACCGCAACCATATTACTGGTAACGGTTAGTCAGCCATGAGTGACGAGCTGTTTGCCAGTGCCTTTATTGCCCCCCTCTATTCCCTTTACTCCCCTAGCTTTTGACAGCCTTCGGAATGACACTATCACTCACTTATACCAGTTCCGGATAAACGAGCAGAGCGTTAGGAACCGAGGAACTGCTTTTCAAATCTGTAATCAATTTATCGGGCTCCGCATTAAAACCCAACACTCAAGCACTTTTTGAGCAAGCAGCTTCAGGCTTCAGGCAATTTAATCAGATCTTCTTGAATGGTGCTGAACTTTGTCATATAGGTTTTTTGCGCCGATTTTATACTTCTTTTGGTTTCCCGATGCTCGCGGCGCAAGAGCTCTTTTTCGGCTTCAATAAGGTTTATCATATCTTGTTCAGTAGATGTTCCAGCCAGCAAGGCCCGCTCGCTGGCTGCAACCAGCGCCTTGAGTTCGGTACGGGACTTTTGACGGATATCAAGACTGGAAAGGACAAGTAACATATATCTAGGCTAGCATGTCAGGCTTGACAAAAATCTTACGCAACACAGGCGTCTTTAATGAACCCAGGCGATTCTCATAATCCTGGGCGCTACAGTAAGCCAAGGTGTCCCTTATGAAAAAAGTTGTGCTTCCCATCCTCTGGCTGCTTGCCGTGACTATGGTCAGCGCGCAAACTTCCCCGTCTCGCTCTGCTGACCTGCTCATGCAACAGGCACGTACTGCCAGAGCTGAGGCACTGGCTAGCTACAGCCATCATTTACTGGACCAGCCGCTGTGGCAAGAAGCGCTGCGCAGTGCTGAGGAGGCCAGTCGGCTGGAACCCAATCATCCCGCGCCTTACAGGTTTCTGGCAGAGAGCTTTCAGACTGTCAACTGGTTTGAGCCAGCCTGGCGTGCCTGGGACAATTATCTGCGTGTTGGTGGCACTCTGGATGAAAGCGTTACTATAAGCCTGATTGATCTGGGCCTCTGGCTGGGCTATAACTTTTATGCTCAGGGCAATTACCAGCAGGCACTACCCTACTACTACCGTGTCCTCGAGCTTTCACCCTCCCATGAGCAGGGCAATGTCCAGTTGGGGCTAGCCTACCGCGCCCTGGGTCAGAACGAAGCTGCGCTGCCATTATTTGAAACCCTGGCGCGTGACTACCCCGACAACGCTGAGTACCGCCGTTATCTGAGTGAAACCCACGACGCCCTGCACTATGCACCCGCCGCCAGTCAGGCATTTTACCGTGGACTCGAGCTCTACCATCAGGGACTGCTGGATCAGGCGTGGCTCAATTTCGATCAGGCGACGAAGCTCAGTCCAGACTACCGAGAGGCTTTTATCTGGGCCGGGCGCACTGCGCTGGAGTTACAACAACCCCAGGATGCCATCCCCTACTGGCAGATGGCCATTGAACTAGAGCCAGATGACGAAGCCGCCAGATATTTTTTGAATTTGGCAGAAAACCAGGCGCGCTGGGGCATCGCTACCATCACCGCTTTTGAGGAAGCCTATCAGCAGTACAACGCCCAAAACCCTGCTGCAGCTTTGGCAGGCTTTCAACGTGTCATTAGCAGCAATCCAGACTTTGCCGAAGGATGGGCCTGGCTCGGTCGCCTCCACTTTGAAGGAGAAAACTACCAGGACGCCCTGACCGCTTTTGGCGAAGCAAACAGACTCGAGCCCAGCAACGAGGCTTACCGTTATTTTTATGAGGAATCAGCGCGGCGTCTGGGAGGCAGTATTGAAGTATTTGAAGATGAAACAAGCGCCGAGATAGTAGCGGAAGCTAGTGGCCCTCAGACACCCAACCCAGTCGATACTTCCACTCAAACTGCTAGTGCAGCAGCCCCGAGTGAGCAAGACGGCAGCCAAACTGGCAATCAGACAACCATCAGCCCAGAACCAGCGCAGACACACTCTATAGAAACCCCGAGTTCGACTGAAACCCCTTTGCTAACTGCGCAACCAGCCAGCGAAGGGGTGCTTGTATTGTTGGATACCCACTATACCTTCAGCCTCTCAGAAGTCAGGAGCCGGAACGCCATCACTTTCTTGCAACCTGCCAGCAACCTCGCCATAAATCTGCAAGTACCTCTCGACTTCCGCAGTGGTCGACTTTATCAGCGCATTGAGATTATCGCCAAACCATCCGAAACACCTATCCGACTACAGCTTTGCCTGGTGCCTGCTGCTGACCTTAGCAGTCCACCCGCTTGTGGTGAGCAAGTCCATGTCAGCACCCCAGACATCTACACCAGCTCACAATCACTGAGCAGTTTAAGTACTACCTTCAGTTGGAACCACGGTATAGGAAGTCTGATGCTCATTGTCCGACACCCTGACGGCCACACGCTAGACACAAGCGTCGCGGAAGACCGTGGACTCGAGCTCAGTGACTACTTTCCCCTACAAGTCCGTGTTCAGGCAGTGCTGACCCCCCCAGGAAGTGTTTTTTCTGGTTGGTAGTACCGTTACCTCAGAACACCAAACTGATAAGCACTAAGCTTGACAAGTTCACTCAGGCTGTAGGTCCAGCGCTCAAAGGGTGCATAAACTGGTGCAAGTTCTGCGCTATACCCCAAATACTGCGCCAGAAAGCGCGTCCGGTAGGCGTGCATATCATCAGTGACAATCGTAAGCTGACGACCAGAGATGAGTTCACGGCTGTTAACCAGATTTTCATAACTTGTCGTGCTTTTGGTCTCACTATACAAAACCGCAAGGGGTATTCCCTGAGCAGCCAGATAGCGCTTACCTGCTTCCCCTTCGGTATAAACATCTCCACGCATACTACCGCCAGTCACAACAATCTGCGACGCACAGCCAGCACGGTAAAGCTCGAGCGCCTTATCGAGACGGCGCTTAAAGGCAGGTGATGGCACGCCGTTATATTGAGCCGCGCCCATAACCAGTGCTGTATCTGCCCGACAACTCAGCGGTGTTAGCTGCGGATAAAGCCAGATACCCAGAGCATTGTGAACAACCAGCGTTGCCACAAGCGTCAGGCTTATCACACAAAGACGCAACAGGCTAAAGCCTGGAAAACGCCAGGGGCGCCGAAGCTGGTCAGTCCTTGGGTAAGCGGGACTCAATCGCCCTAGCATGTGCCTCCAAGCCTTCTGCGCGTGCCATGCGCGCGCCATGTGGACCGATTCTTGCCACGGTAGCAGCGTCCAAGTGCATAAAGGGAATCACTTTTTGAAAGTCGCGTACATTGATAGCGCTGCTAAAACGGGCCGTACCCCCTGTGGGCATCACGTGACTGGGACCGACAATGTAGTCTCCCAGCGCTTCCATGCTGTGCTCGCCGATAAAGATACCCCCCACATGCCGGATATGGGGCACGACTGACCAAGGGTCCCTCGTCAGAATACAAAGGTGTTCAGGTGCGTAGGCATTGGCGAGTTCAATGCTGTCACTAAGGCTTTCTGCTAGCACCGCTATCGCCCGCTCACGCATGGACTGCTGCGCACTGGCTGCTGTAGGCAGCTTACTGATGGCAGCATCCATCACCTCTGGCAACTCCTCAAGTAGCCTTTTACTGGTCGTAACCAGTACTGGCTGCGCCCCATCATGTTCGGCCTGTGCCAAGAGGTCAGCGACAACGTGATGGATGTCAGCGCTGTCATCGGCTAGCACCAACGTTTCGGTGGGGCCGGGCAAGGCTTCGATACCCACATTGCCATAAACCAGCTTTTTAGCGGCCATCGTGTAGCGGCTGCCCGGACCAACAATTTTATCGACCCTGGGAATACTCTCCGTACCATAGGCCAGCGCAGCGATAGCTACAGCTCCCCCAAGTGCGTAAACTTCCTGAACACCCAGCATCCGCGCTGCTACCAACACATGGGCGCTCACACGCCCCTGCTTATCAGACGGTGAAGCGACCACCACCTCTGGCACACCTGCGACCTGGGCAGGAATCACCGTCATCAGTAAGGTGCTAAACAGCGGCGCCTGTCCTGCTGGAACATAGGCGGCAATACGCTCCAGTGGCCTCACAAACTGCCCCAGCAAAGCCCCTTCTTCCTGCACGATAAAGCCCCCCTGGGGCTGTTTCTCATAAAAGCTGCGTATACGCTCAGCAGCCAGTTTAATAGATGCTTTAAGCGTTAGGTCTACTTGCGCCTCAGCAAGCTCAAAGGCACTTTCTGAAACCCTGAACTCCTGCATGTCAAGGCCATCCAAACGCTTAATCAAAGCTCGCACCGCTGCATCTTGCCCACGGCGCACCTCGCTTAAAATCTCCATCACAGACTGAAACACTTCACCATCATCATGCATGGCAAGGCGCTCCCGAAAAAGCTTCAGTGCTTCGTCTTTATTGTGCAAAATCCTCATGAATGCTCCCAGCTATAAACTACTCCCTCAATCATATCCACAGCACATGAATGAACGAAATGAACTTATGCACGAAACGTCAGCAATATAAAGGGAAGGTTAAACTGGCAGGATGCATATTATGATCATCGGCGCAGGCATTGTTGGTGCGTCCTGCGCATATTACTTAAGCCGCCGCGGTGCCAAAGTCACGATTCTCGAGCGGCATCCCCAGGCAGCTATGGGCTCTACTGCCAAATCTGCAGCAGGTATTCGGCATCAGTTTAGCCATCCAGAAAATGTGCGCATGTCACTCTACAGCGCCGGGGTTTTTAGTGATTTTGAGGCTTTGACCGGGACTAATGCCGCCTATCGCAGAGTGGGCTACCTGTTTTTGCTCAGCGAAGCCCTGCTGTCCGAGTGGGACAAACAAGTGCAGATGCAGCAGGCGCTCGGCGTAAGGGTTGAACTTCTCAGGCCCAAGCAGCTCAGCAAGCGCTTCCCTTATCTCGAGCCAGACGGTATTGCTGCTGGCAGCTACGGTATCGACGATGGCGTACTTGACCCCAATAGCGTCACCATGGGCTTTCTGAGTGCTGCCAGACAGATGGGGGCCCAGTTGGAACTCAACACCGAAGTATTGGGGCTTGCTTATCAAAGTGCCTGGAAAATTGAGACCACTCAGGGTGAGCTCAGCGCCGACGCCATCATCAATGCTGCTGGCGCTTTTGGCGGCGAACTCGCCAAACGGGCCGGCTTGAATGTTCCGGTCCTCCCCTACCGGCGTAACATCTATGCTACTGGCCCCGAACCCGACTTCCCGCACCCCAGTCCACTCATCGTTGACATGACGACGGGCGTCTACACCCGCAGCGAAGGTGAGCGCTTTATCTTTGGGCTTTCCAATCCTGATGAGTCCCCTGGCGCCGATGAGCGAATCGACTGGGACTGGCTCGAGCACAGCCTGGAACTGGCACTACCCCGCTTTCCCTTTTTGCGCACACTCGACCGCAAGGCGTCCTGGGCCGGTCTTTACGAAATCACCCCCGATCACCTGCCCATTCTGGGACGGATGCCGGGAGCAGAAAACTTTTTTAACGCCTGCGGCTTTTCAGGCCACGGCGTGCAACATGCACCTGCTACGGGTCTCATTCTGTCTGAGGAAATCCTGGACGGTCAGGCACATAGTTTTGATATTACGGATTTTCGACTGGAACGCTTTTCCCAGCCAACGACTCTATCTGAACGCAACATCGTCTGAGGCTTCAGCGGTATAAAGTATGGGGAGTAGACTTATTGTTTGAGTATCCATTGAGCAGGCCCGGAGACAGCAAGTGCTAACCGGGTGATCTTTGGTAAAGGGAGGTGATTATGCTCATTTATCTGACGGGCGCTTCGGGGTTTGTCGGTGGCAACTTCCTGCGTGTGGCTCTAGCTAAAGGGCATAGCATTTTTGCTCCACTCAACAAAAACCTGCTAGTAGAACGTCCTGGCTTACAAACAGAAGTTATTAACCTGCTAGACCGCCAGACGGTTACACAATCCCTGCGCGTGCTAAAACCCGATGTCATCGTGCACATGGCTTTTTTTAATGATCTGGTGCAGGCTTACCAACAGCGACAAGCCGCCTGGCAAGTGATGGTCAACGCAACCGAGCATCTGCTGGACGCCGCAGAGGCGTGGCAAATTCCTTTTGTATTCATTTCAACAGACTGGGTCTTTGACGGTACACAAGGGCCTTCAGATGAAACAACGCCACCCAATCCCATCAACTATTATGGTGTTTTGAAACTGGTTGGCGAAACGCTGACGCGTCGCTATTCTAAAGGTGCCGTGGCAAGACTATCCGGAGTTTTCGGTCCTCACTGGGAGCAGGCAGATTGGCAAGCTTTGCAAAATACAGGCTTTGGTCATTTGCCCGTCGCAGTTATTGAAAGCCTAAAGCAGGGCAGGGTCTTTGAACTGTGGACCGAGGGCGACGCCCTTAACCAACTGGCAACACCGACTCTGGCGAGTGACGCCTGCGAGATGATGCTGAAAATCATCGACCAAAAAGCAACTGGTGTCTTTCACTGTTGCGGCGCCGAAGGTCTGAGTCGTGAGGAGCTTGCCCACCGCACCGCAGCCCATTTTGGACTTGACAGCAGCCTGATTCACCGCTCCAGCATCAATACCCAGCAGCCTCAGGGTTGGCAGGGTATTCCCATACCTGCTGACACCCGTCTGAACGCTAAGCAAAGCGCTCAAATTCTGGGGCATACGTGTTTAACCCTTGAAGAAAGTTTGCAGCAGTTAAAGGAGCAACTGGAAATGAGCAAAGCATGACCATGACAGCAGCCGTTTTTGCCAGACGTGGCCTTTTGGAAATTCAGGAGCGCAGGATACCCAAAGTCAGTAGAGCCGATGAGGTTTTGCTCGAGGTCGAAGCAACTGGTGTCTGCGGCACTGACTTGCATATTCTTAGTGATCCCCCCGGTCACCCTGCCACCGAAGGGGTTATTCTGGGCCATGAGATTGTGGCACGCATTGTAGAGACAGGCAGCGGGGTATCACAGTACCACGCAGGGCAGCGCGTCGTGGTGGATGCAAACTTAAAGTGCGGTCTCTGTCGCCCCTGCAAACGGGGAAAGTGGAATCACTGCGAAAACTGGACGACGATTGGTATCTTTCAGGATGGCGGCTTTGCTCGGTATGTTATCGCTCAAGAAAAGGCGTTGCATTTGCTTGCAGATAGTGTGCCGATTCAGGATGCCATCTGGACAGAACTCCTCTCCTGTGTGATTGGCTCAACAGACCGCGTCGCCATCCAGCCGGGTCAAACGGCGGTGGTCATCGGTGCTGGTCCCGCTGGTATGCTGCACGCCCTGATGTTTCAGGCGGCGGGCGCTACTGTATTTATTGCTGATATCGCAGCATATCGTCTGAACCTGGCAAAGTCTGCTGGCTTTATAGCCATCAACGTCAAGGAAGCGATGCTCGAGGATATTATGATGGCAGCGACTAACAGTTGGGGAGCAGATGTCGTCGTTGACGCTGTCGGCACGCAGTTGCAGACGGCCCTCGAGATTGTGGCAACAGGCGGCACGGTTTCTTTATTCGGCATGAACAGCCACGCAACACCGCAGGTCGCTCAGCATCTGGTCACCCGCAAAGAACTGACTGTTTTTGGCAGCTATGTGGGCTATAACACCTTTCCACGGGCAACGGCCGTGCTCGAGTCCGGCACAGTCCGACCTGGGCAATTTACCAGCCATGAAGTGCAGGTTCAGGACTTGCCAACTGCGATAGAGATGGCGCGGCAGGGTCTTGCTATGAAAGTTCTGGTCAGGCCATGAAGCAGTCCTTTGCCTGGTGGAGTTTTGCAGGTAATACCAAGCCTGAAGACTTGCTGCGCAGCGCCATAGCAATTGGTTATGACGCGGTTGAACTGATAGATGAAACGCTGTTCCCACTTGTCAAAAAATGCGGGCTCGAGATTTCTGCCCACGGTGCACACAAGTCTCTGACCCACGGCTTGAATAAGCGTGAGCACCATGCAACTATTCTGCAAGAGTTGGAAGATAGCCTGAGACTGGCCGAGCGCTGGGCAATACCTAAGCTCATCTGCTTCAGTGGCAATCGCGATGGTCTGAGCGATGAAGAAGGAATCGCCATAACAGCCGAAGGTCTAAGGCGTATGGCCCCACTGGCCGAAGCGGCTGGGGTGACACTGGTGCTTGAACTGCTCAACAGCAAAGTCGACCATCCGGATTACCAGTGTGATCACACGGACTGGGGTGTCCAGGTTATCCGGCTTGTCAACTCCAAAAGCGTCAAGCTCCTTTATGACATCTATCATATGCAGATCATGGAAGGTGACATCATCCGCAACATTCAAAGCCACCATGAGCACTTTGGGCATTATCATACAGCGGGTAATCCGGGGCGGCACGAGCTGAACGATCAGCAGGAATTGT
>CAZZPQ010000106.1:0-11710 GCA_964655595.1 uncultured bacterium | reverse complement strand
ATAGACCTCCTTTAGCCAATACACTAAAGAGTGCCTGGTTATATGCTGGTTATATGCTGGTTATATGCTGGTAATATGCTGGTTATATTTAGTGGCTTAGAAACTTTAGTGGCTTAGAAACTCTGCCCAGTGCTGCGGCAATACCTCACCCAGTTCAGCAAACGTTATGCGGCTGCTTTCATAAAGCTTTCCCAGTTCAGCCTTGCGTTCTTGCACCTTCAGGGCCTCCAGGCTAAGGTGTAGAGCCTGCCGGTTATAGGGATCATAATCCAGCAGCAACTGACCCAGGCGGTAGCTCTCTCCAGGGTCTGTCTTTAGCAATTCGCTGGCCCTGATGTAGAGGGTCTCATAAAGTACAGTGGCTATCCTTTCATCAACCATTTCCAGGTCTTCGCAGTAGCAACCCCGCCACAGCTCGGTATTGCCCATTTGCAAAAAGTCTTCGACATCTGAGCTCAGCTGACCCAGGGTATAACCGCTGCTGCTGCGCAGTACCAGACCTGTTCCAATGGCTTTGCGAAGTTGGAAAACCAGTTGTTTCAGTGCAGTCAGGGCCACGTCTTCAGGCTCATTGGGATAGAGTGTGTCGATTAACTCGAGCTGAGATACTTCGCTACGACCCGCTATTCTGGCTTCCAGCAGTTTGGCCAGAAGCTGTTTACGTTTTTGACCGCGCAAAGGGTTGACGTTGCCGCCAACAAGCAACCGGACTGAACCCAAAAGCTCGAGTCTGTTTGTTGCAGGTATTGCTTCGGTTGTTTGCTTGGTATCCAGTTCGGGAAAATAACGTTTGGCAAGATTCGCGCCGTGCATAAAGCCCTGGTCTTCAAACCACTTCAGGTGATCGCAGGCACTGTTATGGTCACCGGAAAGCCGGGCCAGCTCGAGACTCAAACGGCGCACCATGAGGACGTCACCTGCTGCCTCAGCCAGGCTTTGAGCTTCGTTCAGGTCACTGCAGGCCAACACCAGCTGACCGAGTGCCTCATAGACATAAGCACGACCTTCCAACGCTAACCACAGATTAGCTGAATCAGCACTTTGGCGGGCAAAAGCAACAACTTCCTGACTCAGGCTAAGCACTGATTGCGGTTTACCCTGCCAGGCTTCGATTTTAGCCACGGCAAGCTGTGCTTGCATGATCTTGTTGGGGTGTTTGAGCTGCTGCGCGTAGCCAAGCGCATCCTGTGTGTGTTTGCGCGCCAGGATAGCAGCATGAGGAGGTTGCCACTCGCGGTAAAGATCACTCAAAGAACATTCGCAGGTGACCAAAAACGGCGAAGGATCACCGCTAGAAAGCAAATCGCGGCACTCGAGCAGAACATCCTCAGCCTGTCCATACTCACCTTGCTCGAGCAGGAAGCGAGCGAGTTTTACCTGGCTGCTGGCATAACGGCGGCTTTCACCATATTCAGCGTAGAGCCGCGCAGCTTCGCGGATATCCAGCAGCATCTCCTGGTATCGCCCCATAGCCTCATAGAGGATGGAACGGTTATGTAAGGTAACAGCCTGCCAGCTTTTGAGATGATGACTCACTGCCAGAGTAAAGGCTTCATTAAAGCAGGCTTCTGCTGCACTAAAGTTATTGCTGTAGAGTTGCGCCAAACCTCGTACGATGAGCAATCGGCAGCGGTCAAAGGCGCTACTCACTCGCTGGAGTACCTGACAGGCAAGCGTTTCGGCTTCAGAGAACTTATTAAGAATCACTAGAGCGAAGGCAACCGCATAGGCAATGTCTGGCTCGGTATCTTGCTGTAACTCAGGGTAGTCACACCATAACTGGATCACACTTTCATAAGCTGCCTTGCCAGCATTCACGGTTATCAGGCGCTTGACCCAGTTGATACCCGTCCTGCTATTTTCAGGCAATAGGCTAAGCACCCTGTCGGCTTCGTCACTGTGACCCAGGGTGATGAGTTGACTAGCCAGAAAGTATATGGCTGCTTCATCGGGACAGTACTGAACCGCGAGTCGCGCCAGGCGAATGGATTCCTGAATATCTATGTGCTGGAGTCCCCGAGCTGCTTCTAAGGCCAGGCTCGCCCGTTGTTCACCCTGGGCATAGTGCACGGCTCGAGCCAGGTAGGTTGCCACCTGGAGGTCATTACCGCTTTCCTTTGCCAGTGTGGCAGCCTGTTGCAAAATGGCTATGCTCTCGACCGGTGCAAGCTTGGCATCTTCCAGAAACCAACTAGCCTGTTGAGGATTCTCCCGCAAAACGTTGATGGCACGTTTTGCCAAATGCTGCCTTCTTTCAGTTGAGAGCGCTTTACAGGCGACTTCACGAAATAGCGGATGGGCAAAGTCATCATCACGAAAAATCCCCTGTTGAATGAGCGCCTGGGTAGCCTGATGCAACTCCCGGGTGGATAGTCTGGCAGTTCCTGACCACAGCTGAATGTCAGTACCTTGAGGCAGCATGGCTTTTGCCTCAAGCGCATATCGCTGTTGTGGACTCGCCTGGGCCTGTGCCATCAGCTGTTCAATGAGCGCTTCAATAGTGATGGGAATAAGAGCTGTGTCTGGTTTTCGCCAGTGCCAGGCTCTACCGTCATTCCACAAATAGCCCTGTCGGGTCAGGTAACGCAGGTACTCGAGGCTGTAGAGCGGGTTACCCACAGCCTTGTGATAAATCCACTCCAGCGCGTCTGGAGGTAGGGTTGCACCCAGTTGATTCAGCAGCAGGGCGTGTGAAGCCTCACGCGTCAGCGGTTTAAGGCGCAGCAAAACAAATGGCTCCGCCACTTGTGTTCGCGAAGTGATCAGCAGAGCCACACCCTTTAAGCGTTTGAGTCTATTCGCCAGCCCATAGATGAACTCGAGCCGTTCCCCCTGTATCTCATGAATGTCCTCTACATGCAGAACGAAGGGTGCCAGCGCTGCACACATCGTTGCCAAAGCGGTGATGACCTGCTGATGTTCCAGGATGTCATCCTGCTGTGCGCGGTTGAGGGTCTGCTCCGTCCAGAGGGGAAGCTGCCGGGATCTGGGTAAGGAGGTCAAAAGCCTGCTTAGAGTAACTGAAGCATGAACACTCCTGTGCTGACATGGCAGCCCGCGAAGCAGTTCCTGTACGGTATAGCTTTTACCAATACCCGCTTCTCCCCACAACGCCAGTGCCAGACTGGCGCGCTTACTAAGGAGGAGTTTGAACCGCGACTGAAGCTGCTCAAGCATAAGACCTCATTCACCACTACCACACTCAGTGTTGGCCTTTGATGTCTGATTGTAGGATAAGCGCGTTCTTTTGTCTAGCCATGTGACCTGAATCTGTTTCTTCGCTCAGGATAGGCCAATCGCGCTGTTAATCGCATCGCGCATTGCTTGTGTGGCGGCTCGAGCCTGCACTGCGTAGTCCTCACCTTCAGTGACATAGGTCAGCGAGCGGCTGGCACTAATCACAGCACCAAAACCCTCCGCATCGAAGGCGGCCACCACATCTTCGGCTGTTGCTCCTTGCGCCCCGTAACCTGGTACCAGAAAAATAGACTGGGGCAGCACTTCCCGCAGGTGCTCGAGTTCCTGCCAGTAGGTCGCCCCAACCACCGCCCCGAGCGCTGTATAGCTATAATCCAGTTGCCTGCAACGCGCCGCCAGTTTGTAAGCCAGGTGATCGTAGGTATAGATGCCGTCAGCAGTCTCAAGATTCTGAAAGTCGCCACTGCCCGGGTTGGACGTTTTGACCAGCACAAACAGCCCGCGCTTGTTGGCGGTGGCTGTGCGGATAAAGGGCTCGAGGCTGTCCATACCCAGATATGGGTTAACGGTCAACGCATCCGCTGAGAAAACTCCATCCGTCAGATAAGCCTTGGCATAGGCTTCAGCAGTCGAGCCGATATCGCCGCGTTTGGCATCCAGAATGACCGGGATATTCAGCGACTTAATGTCAGCGATGATTTGCGCCAGAGCAATCATGCCAGGAATCCCCAGCGCTTCAAAAAAAGCCGCCTGAGGCTTGTAGCATGCGACCAGATCATTGGTAGCCTCGATGATGTTGCGAAAGTAGCTCACAACAGCCCTGGCAACCTTGGCAGGATCATGCTCATGCTGTTCAGGATGGCTAAAAGGATGCGCCTCAGGGCGTGGGTCAATCCCCAGACACACTCTCGAGTTACTGCTTTCAATGCGCGCATGCAAGCGCTCGGCAAAGGTCATGTGTTCAGCTTAACAAAAATGTTTAATGCTCTAAAGGAACCCAGCACAAAACTTCAACGAAATCTCCCATTTTTTTTCACTTTCAGCTCATGCGAGCAAACAACCGACATGCTAGCCTATATAAGGTAGCAGCTACGTTTACATGGGTTTGGTATGAATCACGGCCAAGGAAGTCAAGTATAGCTCATAAATGTCGCCTAAATGCCTGGATTAAATGTTAACTTCGCCTTCAGTTCGACGAATTTGACAGATCAAGGAGTGTGATTACCTATGATAATCCGCCTAATCGCTTTAATCATTTGCTTCATTTTAGCTGCTTGCGTTGCTCCACCAGATTCCTCAGCATCTGCCAAGTCTGATGCAGAACCTGCTAATGCCTTGGCCAAGGTCGATAGTGTAACCGAAACTGGCTATTCCAATCTGAAAAATGAGATCGAGTTATTTGGCTACTTCGTGTCACACCTGCGCCCGGCCTTTGGAGCAGGGTTTTATCTCAATACTGAGGCCGAACAACCGAGCATTGAAACCCGATACGTTTCAGGAGAGACTGTTGTCCACGTACTGGTGGACAGTATTGGCGTAAAGGACATTCCTGTCATGGATGATGACTTTAACCTTACTGATGAGACAAGACCCTACCTGGTTTTAAAAGGCCATACACCTGATGGCAACTGCTACACCACAGCCGTGCCAGTTATTGATAAAGAGAACTTCATGGTTGCTGTCGCCGACCTTCCTGAAATTGAGGTGCAGCAAATGGAGCCCGGCGGGGGTGGTGGTTGTAACTATTCGCATAGCTGCGTGGGTAGTCCATGCATGGATTGTAGCTTGACAGTATCCAGTAATGGCTGTAGAGGAAGATGCTCATGTTGCTGGTCTTGTGGACCCAATGGGGGTCAGGGATGGTGTAATCATTCGGTGTCGAATTAAGGTGACGTTTTAACAGTGATGGTCTTAGAACCGTGGTCGCAGAGAGAAGTATTCAGTATTCGGAATATCAAAGAGGCTTGAGAATGTGCAAACAGGGTTCAGCCGCCAAGCTGAACCCTGTTCTTCCAAGCAACCAGCCCCGTTAGGCTTTGACTGCGACACGCCCGTGGCAGTGCTTGTACTTCTTACCACTACCACAGGGGCAGGGAT
Organism: uncultured bacterium; assembly: GCA_964655595.1. GTDB lineage: Bacteria > Deinococcota > Deinococci > Deinococcales > Trueperaceae > CAZZPQ01. The sequence continues at coordinate 6,415 of CAZZPQ010000106.1, read as the reverse complement.
CATTGCGGCCTACTTTGTCTTCGGCGCGCTGGGGTTGTGTTGGGCCACCAGCGCCAGCTCCTGGTTGTGCCTGGTCGGTGATGAAGCTCAGGGCATTGGGACGCTGCTTACGCTCGAGTGGTTGCTCGGTCTGTACCTGCACGCGGAACAGCAGCTTGGCAACATTGAGCTTGATATTTTGCTTCATCTCCTCAAAGAGGTTATAGCCTTCAAAGGCATATTCCTGCAGGGGGTTACGCTGCCCGTACCCGCGCAGACCAATGCCCTGGCGCATGATATCCATGTTGTGCAGGTGCTCTTTCCAATGCTGGTCAACCACCTGCAATACGATAAAGCGCTCGAGTTCACGCATCAGTGGCGAGCTGAGTTCCTGCTCACGGGCCTGGTAAGCGGTTTCCAGTTCAGCAACCAGCAGGTCGGTTGCTTCATCGGGGGCCTTATCCCGCAGAGACTCAAAATTAAAGGACTCGAGTGCTGGCACAGCGTCAATGACCGCTGTACGCAGAGCAGGTATGTCTTTTTCTTCAAGCTCGAGTTCAGGATTTAGCGTAGCTTGTGTCTGGGCATCGACATAATCAGCAATCATATCCTGGACACTTTCGCTGATGTCATGACCTAAAAGAATCTCGCGCCGCTGAGCGTAAATGACCTCACGCTGCTTACTCATGACGTTGTCAAACTCTAAAAGCTGCTTGCGAATACCAAAGTTGCGGTCTTCAACTCGCTTCTGGGCACGTTCAATCGCCCCGGTGACCATTTTGGCCTCAATAGGTTGACCATCATCCATGCCCAGTCGGTCCATCATGCCCAGCACGCGCTCGCTGGCAAAAAGACGCATCAGATCATCTTCAAAACTCACATAAAAGCGGCTGCTGCCCGGGTCGCCCTGGCGCCCTGAGCGTCCGCGCAACTGGTTGTCAATACGACGAGACTCGTGGCGCTCGGTACCGATAATGTGCAAGCCCCCCAGGCTTTTGACCTTTTCATGGTCCTGGACAGCGTCATCACGGATTTTTTCGATGCGGGGAATGATGTCCTGTGGCAAACCTTCAAGTTTGGCAAACTGAGTTCGCGCCTCATCCATTTTCTTCATCATGATGGCTTTAATGAACAGCTCGGTATCACTGTCATAGCGCTCAAAACCTTCGCGCTCGAGCAGTTGGCGTGCCAGCATTTCAGGATTACCCCCCAGGACAATATCCGTTCCACGACCCGCCATGTTCGTGGAGATAGTAACCGTGCCACTACGACCCGCCTGCGCTACGATTTCCGCCTCTTTGATGTGGTATTTCGCGTTTAACACCTGGTGGGCAATGCCTTTGCGCTTGAGCATGCTCGAGAGCCTTTCAGAGGCTTCGATGGTCACAGTACCCACCAGAATGGGCTGTCCTGTTTTATGAATCTCCACGATCTCATCGACAACCGATTGGTACTTGCCCTCGATGGTCCGGTAAACCACATCCTCGTAATCCTTGCGCACGATCGTCTTGTTAGTGGGAATAACCAGAACATCACTACCATAGATTTCCTGAAACTCTTTTTCTTCAGTTTTGGCAGTACCCGTCATCCCAGCGATTTTGTCGTAAAGCTTGAAGAAGTTTTGGTAGGTGACGGTCGCCAGCGTCTGGTTTTCGCGCTCAATCTTGACGCCTTCCTTGGCCTCAATCGCCTGATGCAAACCTTCGCCAAAGCGTCGACCTGGCATAAGACGTCCGGTAAACTCGTCAACGATAACGATTTGCCCAGCATCATCCTTGACGTACTGTTTGTCCAGGTGATAGTGCTCCTTGGCACGCAGCGCCTGCCTGAGCATATGCCCGGTTTCCATGTTCTTGGCACTGAAGAGGTCATCCACACCAAGCGCCTGCTCAGCCTTTTTTATGCCCTGTTCGGTTAAGTGAATGTCCTTGGTTTTTTCATCAGCACTGTAGTCTCCGGTGGCTGGTTTTTCGTCACCCTCGGCCGGCTCGCCTCGCTCGAACTTTTTCACCAGCTTCGCCATGGTGTAATACATATCAGTTGCCGCTTCTGCCGGACCAGAAATAATGAGCGGCGTGCGAGCTTCATCGATAAGTATGCTATCAACCTCGTCAATGATGGCATAGTGCAAAGGTGTTTCCTTGCGCAAAACCAGCTGTTCAGGCCTAAAGGCCATATTGTCACGCAAATAATCAAAACCTAGCTCGGAGTTGGTGATGTAGGTGATATCAGCCTGATATGCCTGACGCCGCATTTCCGGATCATGACTATGACCAATATAGGCTGCACTTAAGCCCAGACCTCGGTAAATAGGACCCATCCACTCGGCACCGGTTTGCGCCAGATATTCGTTGGTGGTAACCAAGTGGGTTCCCTTGTCAGGCAGGGTATTCAAAGCCAGTGCCAGCGTCGCTACAAAGGTCTTGCCTTCACCTGTTTTCATCTCAGCGATTTTGCCATAGTGCAAAGCCGCGCCACCAATGAGCTGCACGTCGTAGTAGCGCATGCCCATATTACGAACCATGGATTCCCGAGCCAAAGCAAAGACTTCAGGCATCAGGCTCTCTAAGGACTCACCTCCCTCGAGATGTCGCTGGCGCAACGTAGCATAGTGCTCGGCGAGGTTGGCGATTTCTTTCATCTTGGGTTCAAAGGCCTTGGTAGCAGCAACAACTTCACGCTCGAGGCGCTTGACCTCTCGGTCATTGTTATCAAAGAGCTTGTTAATAAATCCAAACATGGACGACCTTCCATTAAGGCAAGTATGCCTGTTCTAAGTATTCAGTCTAGCACGCAAATCTGTGCATTCTGTTAGGAGTCTTACTCGTAGGTTTGCCTAAGCATAATGAACGACCTCTTCTCACCCACCTACCAAAGGAAAAGTTGGGGTTAAACCAAAATCCGTTTGCTGATTTTTATCAGAGCTCTGGCAAAAGTGCTCTTGCAGAGTGATTTTAAGCGGTTTTTCTGGTCAGAACTTTCGCAAGCGATTTACTGTAAGCCAAATGATTCTCCCCTCAATCGTGTGGCGAGGCAAAGACAGAAAACTTCCACGCGACTTTGAACACTTTCATGACACGACAAAGGCTAACAGATAAAAGTAATTCACGATTTTTCAAGTACAGCCGGTAACTCGGCAAGCGAAGGAAGCACGAGATCTGGCTTGATTGAAGATAAATATTCATCGCCTGGACGGTATTTGCCCGTTTGAACAAGCAAACTTGAAGCTCCCACTCGAGCCGCACCTACAATGTCTGTCTCAATGTCATCACCAACTACCAGAACATCCTGCGCGGCTAGCTTCATATCTTTGAGTACCATGTCAAAAAAACTGGCTGACGGCTTAGCCATGATGTGTGCTTGCAAACCGGTAGCATACTCAAAAAGTGCTCCAAAAGAGCCTGTATCAAGATGTGGGCCATCTGCCAGATAGTAGTGTCGATTAGGCTGCATCACGACCAATTCAGCACCACGCATCAGATGCCCAAACATTCGGTTAAGCATGGGGTAATCGATCGCCTCCCGATTCTCACCAACCAAAATGCAATCCGGCTTTTCTTCATCCCAAAGTAAATCGGCAAAGTCCTCGCGCAAACTATCAGGCAACAGTCCCATAAACCGCAATCGATTGCGCCGCAGGTACTCATAGGTGACGTGGGCTGCACTAAAAACTTCGTTAGCTGGCAGGTCAAATCCATAACTTGCAATAAGCTCTTGCAATTGCCGCCGTGTTTTTGTATCGGTATTGGTCATAAAACGCAGCTTGAAACCCTGCGCCCGTAGTTGGGCCACTGCCTGTGCAGCACCAGGCAAAGCTCGCTCGCGGAAATACAAAGTGCCATTGAGATCGATAATGAGACCACGCGGACGAGAACTAAGCATATTGCGAAATCATACTAGGGACTTGGTCTATCTTTGGTATTGTCAACAGCAAAAAAGCATCACCCTGAAGGTGATGCTAAGTGGTCGGGGCGAGAAGATTCGAACTTCCGACCCCTTCGTCCCGAACGAAGTGCGCTACCAGGCTGCGCTACGCCCCGCCAAAAAAAGTGTACTTGACCCACCAGATGCCAGTCAAGCCATCTCGTACGCTGTCGTGCTGGGGTACTGTGCTGAAATGTGTTTTTGGACACAGCTACTTTTACTGTCAGCAACATCGCTTATGAAAACCTTGGCAGGATTGCTGCGGCTAACGCCTTGCTAGTGCCCCAAAGGACTAACTCGAGGAGCGTAATTCGAGAACATGCTTGACGCGTCGCCTTATCAAGGCACTCATAACAAGAGCGACCAGCGCTACTCCCAGCCACTCATAAGCATTTAGAATCGGCTCCAAAGCCTGCCAGTTGGCACCGAGTAAAACACCCAAGCCTAGCAGCATGGCGTTCCACAAACCTGTACCAATAAGGGTCAAACCGCTAAACTTTAACAGTGGCATATGCATAAAACCTGCAGGCAGCGATACCACACTGCGAATTGCAGGCATAAATCTACCACTAATGAGTACTGCTGACGTGTGTCGCGCCAGCATCCGAAAAACTCTGTCAAGATCACGTTCTTCAAGCAAAATCCAGTAGCCATACTGGCGCAGGAAATACCGAATGCGCCTTTCGCCCAAGACCCTGGCAACTCCGTAAATACCCAGTTGTCCAGCCAGTGCCCCAAAAGTAGCAACCGCGAGCACACCAGTAAAACTCAGCTCGCCCTTAGCAACCAAAAAGCCTGCAAAGGGTAGAATGAGCTCTGGTGCAAGGATCATCATAAGCAGGGCTATACCGACATAATCCAGCATACTAATGAGCCAGGTGATGAACTGCGTTATCTCGCTCAAAAGTTCAAACACTCTCTAAGGTTACCGCGTATTTGTTTAAGTTTTATGTGATTGGAGCTACGCTATCACAGAGATTTATCTATGAGCACCCCCCTAACTGATAGCTTATTCCCCGTTACCCGAGTGTTCAAGTTATTTGAGACCCTTAGTATCCATCATCGCCATAAACACGCTAAGCCCTTAGCTGCTAAGCGAAAAAGCCATTACTGCCTGATAGACCCATTCATGTTAGGATGAAGTGCTTAAAAATAGTGAACACAACAACTAATAAGGAGAGACATGGCATACAAACACATTAACGTTCCCGCTGGAGACAAAGTAAGCATTAAGAATGGCAAATTACAGGTTTCCGATCGTCCCATTGTGGCGTTTATTGAAGGTGATGGAACTGGACCTGATATCTGGGCTGCCTCGCAGCGGGTTTTGGACGCTGCAGTAAAAAAAGCCTATAACGGCAAGCGCGAAATTGCCTGGATGGAAGTCTACGCTGGTGACAAGGCCAATGAGGTCTATGGTGAAGTTGTCTGGTTGCCCGATGAAACCATTGAAGCGCTCGAGGATTATCTGGTGGGCATCAAGGGCCCCCTGACCACACCAGTTGGTGGTGGGATTCGCTCGATTAATGTTGCCATTCGTCAGCGTATGGACCTGTATGCCTGTGTGCGCCCAGTGCAGTATTTTGATGGTGTCCCCAGTCCCGTGAAAAATCCTCAGGATGTTGACATGATCATCTTCCGGGAAAATACCGAAGATATCTATGCAGGCATTGAGTACCAAGAAGGTACTGAGTCCGTCAAGAAGTTTCTGGCGCTACTTCAGGAACAGTTTCCGGAGTCATACAAAAAGATTCGTTTTCCAGACAGCAGTGGCATAGGAATCAAACCCGTATCACGCGAAGGAACCGAGCGTCTGGTGCGCGCCGCCATCCAGTACGCCATCGATAATGACAAGCCCAGTGTAACGCTGGTACACAAAGGCAATATCATGAAGTTTACCGAAGGGGCTTTTGCAGACTGGGGTTATCAGTGTGCCGATAAGGAGTTCGCAGCCGAGCTTCTCGACGGAGGTCCCTGGCGAGTCGTGAAGAATCCCAAAACAGGCAAAGAAATCATTATCAAGGATGTTATTGCAGACGCCATGTTACAACAGATTATCCTGCGCCCAGCTGAGTACAGCGTACTGGCAACCATGAACTTAAACGGAGACTACATCAGCGACGCTTTGGCCGCGCAGGTAGGCGGCATTGGGATTGCACCCGGTGCAAACATCAATTATGTGACAGGTCATGCCGTTTTTGAAGCGACACATGGTACTGCACCAAAGTATGCAGGCCAAGACAAAGTGAATCCATCTTCAGTCATCTTATCTGGTGAAATGATGCTGCGACACTTAGACTGGCACGAAGCAGCTGACCTGATTGTTCACAGCATGAGTAAAACCATCGGACAAAAGCAGGTGACCTATGACTTTCATCGCCTGATGGACGGTGCAACACTCTTAAAGTGCAGCGAGTTTGGCACACGGCTAATCGACAATATGTAAGTATTTTCACGAAGTATCCTTAAGGATGCTCCTTACGACCTGGGGGAGTTAGAAACTACACACTAA
>CAZZPQ010000105.1:0-11855 GCA_964655595.1 uncultured bacterium | reverse complement strand
TGGTGGCATATTCAGGTGAACCCTGCCGAAGAGTGACAGTGCCTGGCCGGTATACAGAGCCTCGCAGACGCGGCCTTAGCGGTCTACGCGCCGGTTAAACGTCGCGAAGATGCCGTTGTAGTACTCGGAATATCCACGGGCCCTGCCGTCTTCGACCGCGAACACAAAGCGGTCCAGCGGCCAGTCTTCCCGGGCGAACGTGTGATTACCGAGGGGGATCAGCTCGAGCGGCGGGCGCTCTGCGGTAACGGGCATCACGATTCTGGCGATGCCGTCGCCGTCCTCGATGATTCGCGAATGGCTCCTCGTATTCGGCACCTCGCCGTCCTGAATTTTCGCGATATCGTCGTCCCGGTCGCCGACATAGTCGCCGACGTACACCGATGCCGACCCGGCAATCTCAATGGCAGCGGAGCGTATAACGCCCAGGTTGAACACCTCTGACGCCACCCGGCCTTCGATCACGAGCGCGTCCGCCGAAGTCTCCGCGGTGTTGACCAGAACAGCGATGGTGACGTCTTCCTGCGGGTAATGAGCGAGCGTACTGGCGTACGTCGTAAAGACGCTACCGGTATGGCCCCATAGCGGGCGACCCACGAGCTCGCCCAGGCGCACGCCCAGACCGTAGTCCACGGAGACGCCGCCGTCCAACATCGTGGGCTGCAGCATCTCCGTTAAGCGGTGCTCCGGAATGACGCTGTATTGTCTGAGCGCCGCGGGCAGGCGAGCCAGGTCGAGCACGGTGCTGCACAGACCGCCGTCGCCCTGAACCCCGGGTTCGGCGTAGATGGCATTCGGAGCGAAACCGGATTCTGTCGACAAATAGCCACGCGTACGCCCGTCGGGGCGGATCGCATCGCAGGACCGGGTGGCATCCATGCCAAGCGGGTGCGCAATCTCGTCATGCACGAAATCGACCCATGGCCGCCCCGCAACTCGTTCGAGAATCATTCCTGCCAGGTAGAAGCCCGAGTTACTGTATTGCCATTCCGAGCCCGGGTTTGAGTCCAGCGCACGACCTTTCAGGTAATCGAGCACGAACGAGGGTTGCAACGGTCCAGGCGGAGTGTGCGCATGAAAAAAGCGCACGTAGTCGGCCGCGAGATAATCGCTGAGCCCGGAGGTATGGTTCAGCAACTGCCTGAGCGTAATGCGATGGCCCTGATCGGGATCAGGGAATTCCGGTAACAGAGTCTGGAGGTTATCGTCCAGATCCAGTTTACCCTCGTCCACCAGCTTCAGTATGGCGAGCGCAGTAAACAGCTTTGACACCGAGGCAATGTCGTAAACCGTCGCAGCCGTCGCGGGTATCCGCGCATCGATGTCCGCGTAGCCGTAACCTTTGGCGATCACCGGCCCGTCACCGCGGAGGACGGCGATCGACAGTCCGGCCACCGGACCGAGGCGTAGTGCGTTTTCGGCGATTGTATCAATGTGCGCTTCGAGCCGTTTCGTATCGGCATCGGTCTCGCTGAGCGAGGAATGAACACTGTTATGGCAGGCGCCAAGCGCAAACCCGGCAGCCGCAGCGCTGGCGAGACTTGCGTAAAAGGCGTTCAAAGGTTCACCGGTTGTTGAGCGTCGAGGTCTGTCGGCAGTTCCATCACTACAGAACCCGTGGAGGAAGTCAATTACTACCGCGGTGCTCGGCTGCGGCATAATTCCCGCATGACGTTTCAAGGCCTACTGGCCGCGGCGCTCGGGACGATCTTGCTGGTGGTCGCCCCGGTTGCCGCAAGCCTGCAAGACCAGGACCTGAGCCGCCTCGATCCGGCGGCACTGGAGCTGGAAGTCGGATCGCCGGCCAGCATCCGGCTGCCTGATGGCACCGCGCTGGAACTGATCGTCACCGGGCGCCGCCATCACCCGAGCGGCAATATGACCTTGCTCGCCCGGCCGGCCGATCCGGCGCAGTCAGGTTACCTGGTGACGCTCACAGGGCAGGCGAATACACAACTCGTCGGCACCGTGTTTTCTCCACAGGGCGAGTTCCGGCTCGAGACGCGGGCCGGGCAACCGTATCAGCCAGGCATGAAGCGCGTGATGCCGACCGGGAACGCATGGCACAACGACGTCATCTGGCATTACCCGAAAGCTTTCTATCCCGCCGCGACCCTGGACGAGGACACCCTGTCGGACGAGAGCACGACCCCGATCAATGTGCTGGTGCTGTACACGTCCGGCGCGCGCGAGGGACGCGACGAGGCCGAGTGGACTGCGTTGCTCGACGATCTTTTTGCGGTCACCAACGACACCTATGCCCATAGCGGCACCCAGGTCGAGTTCAACCGTGTCGGCGAACGACTGGTCGCGGCAAGCGAATCGGCGGTAAGTCTCGAGTTGCTGTCGCACATGATGTCGCATAGCGGTTCGTTCGACGCAACCGTGTTCGGCGAGGTGGAGGGCTGGCGGCTGGCAGCGGACGCGCACCTCGTGGCCCTGTTGCGGCGCTGGCAGCCATCGCAATCCAATTGCGGTGCGGCGGGCCTGCCAGCCTGCGGCGACGATGCCCAATGCTACAACGCGGGTCTCGGATACTCGGTAACGTCGATCGGCAATTGTTCGGCGTTGACGTTGGCCCACGAGCTCGGCCACAACCTGGGATCCTCCCACGAGCCCGGCCTCGATTGGGGCGGCACTTATCCGTATGCACATGCCCATGTGACGCCCGCCGGTGCAGGCACTGTGATGTCGCGGACTTCCACCACGCTGGAGGCGCAATTCTCGTCGCCCGGTGCGGATTGCAGCGGCCACCCCTGCGGTATCGAGGAGGTCAGCGACAATGTTCGCTCGCTGCGCCAGGCACGCCATTACATCGCGCGCTGGATCAGCGATCGCAGCATCACGCTGCTGGATTTCGCTCCGGCACAGGTGACGCGCGGCGGCTCATTGCCGCTGAATTTCCTGTGGTTCGGCGTGATTACGCCGCGTTTCGATATCGACCTGCATCGCGACGGCACCTCGGTCGCAAGTTTGTCGACCGCGGAGTTGCTGCCGTCGGGTTTCAAGCTGCTTTCGATTCCGAACACATTGCCACCCGGGGCCGGCTACTCGTTGCGCGTGACGGCCACCGACCTGCCGAACATCCATGCCGAGTCCGGGCCGTTCGAACTCGTTCTACCCGGCGGTCCGCCCAGTGTTATTGCCATGGGTGCCGCCGCGGTGACGGCACCGCAGGGCGCCACTGTCGTGGAGTTGTCGGTGCACCGCACGGGCGGCACCGAAGGTATGGTGGTTGTCGATTTCGAGACGGTGGATGGAACAGGGCGCGCCGGCACGCACTACACAGCGACCTCCGGCTCGTTTGCCTGGTCGGACGGCGCGGACGGCGATTACACCATTACGGTGCCACTGATCCCCGGCGCCGCGCAGGGGCAAGACCGGACGTTCTCGGTGAGGCTGCGCAACCTTTCCGCGGGCGCGACGCTGGGGACTCCGGCGAGTGCCGTTGTGACCATCATCGCGCGGCCCGGCGGTGGCGGTGGCGGAGCCATTGGCCCGTGGTCGCTGTTGCTGGCCGGGGTGTTGCTGGCCATGTCAGCGACAGCGAGGAGGCAGCGCTATGCATTCGGCAAGTGAAAAGCGGAGTTTCGTCCGGGGCAGACCGCTGTGGGCGCTGCAACTCTTCGCGGTGCTCTCGGCTGTGTGGGTCGCGCTCAATGGCTTCGACGGATGGCTCGTGGGCCTTGCCGCGGCAACCACCGCTGCGTTGCTGGGCACGCTACTGGTGCCGGGAAAACCGTATCCCTGGCGGCCGTGGCGAGCCATCGGATTTTTCCTGTTTTTTGTGTCCGAGTCGATTCGTGGGGCCTTCGAAGTGGCGCGGCTGGCGTGTTCGCCGTCGCTGCCGCTAAATCCATCCTTCCAACGCGTCGAAAGCGCTTTGCCCGCCGGCCAACCGCTGACGCTGCTCGTCGGCGTCATCAGCCTGCTTCCCGGTACGCTGAGTGTCGAACTTGGCGAACGACGCAGCGAGATTCTCGTGCATCTTCTGGTCCCCTCAGGAATCGACAGCGTGTCGCGCCTCGAACAGAAGATCACATGGCTTTTTTCCCTGGAATGAATTTCGTCCTGGAAATTGCCGTTCTGTTTCTGCTGCTCAACCTTGCGGCGGGCCTGTGGCGCGTGCAAGCGGGGCCGACTGCTGCCGACAGGATGCTCGCCTCTTTGCTGTTCGGCAGCACAACGGTCGCCGTACTGCTGCTGCTCGCCGAACGGCAAGGCGAGCCAGCGCTTCGCGACGTCGCCTTTCTCCTGGCCCTGCTTGCAGCAATCCTGACCATCGCTTTCATCCGCGTGCGTCGCGGCGGGGAAAACCGGTGACCTTGGTGGACCTGGCGGCAGCGCTTTCGCTGGCAGCAGGCTGCGCTTTCTATTTGGCAGGCACGATAGGCTTGCTGCGCTTTCCCGATACGTTCTGCAGGCTGCATGCGCTTACCAAGGCAGACAATGTCGGCCTGTTCTTTATCGGTACGGCAATGGCCCTGCTGGCTGGTTCTTTTCGAACGGCAGCACTCATATTCCTCATCTGGCTTCTTGCGTTGCTCGCGGCCACGGTGTCTGCGCACCTGATCGCGCGGCATGCACGGGGCGACGAGTGAGCTCCGCGATTGACGTTTTGGTTGCTGCAGGCCTCATCTGGCTTGCCAGTCAAGCCGTGCGTGGTCCCTCGCTCTTTCGTTCGATCATCCTGTTCATCGTGTTCGGTCTGTTCATGGCACTGGCCTGGGCGAGGCTGGGGGTGCAGGACCTGGCGCTCGCCGAAGCAGCGATCGGCGCCGGCCTGACGGGCGCGCTGTTGCTCGGCGCCTACCGCCGGCTTTACCGGCAAGTGCCGGTGCAGAAGCCGCCCACTTTACGTACAGCGTCGCGGCTCGCGTTGCCGATCAGTCTGCTGGCCGCGGTTCTCGTCGCCGCAATTGGCGCCGGCGCTCTGACGCTCCAGCCGGAAGCGGCGCGCGCAGGGGCCATGGCGCTGCAGCAAACGGCCACCGTCGGTCTCGAAAACCCGGTGACGGCGGTACTCCTTTCCTTTCGTGGCTGGGACACGCTGCTGGAACTGGCCGTACTGCTCGCCGCCTTCCTTGGCAGCCGGGCAATTTCTATCGACGATGAGGCTCCCGCTGCCGCGCCGGAGCGCTCGACCATGGTTGATGCGCTGCTGAGCATGGTCGTACCGCTTACGGTGATCGTTGGCATCTACCTTCTTCGCGTCGGGGGCTTTGCGCCGGGTGGGGCCTTCCAGGGCGGAGCGGTACTTGCGGCGGGGGGCGTTTTACTGGTGCTGAGCGGCCGCTTGCAGCCCGTCGAGCAGCCGGGCCGACTGGCTGGCCTGCTGCTGACCGCCGGTATTCTTACCTTCGCCGTATTCGGCGTCGCCTCTCTTGTTTGCTGCGAGGTTCTGCTCGGGTTGCCGGGGACCTGGGCGGTGTACGTGGTAGAGACTGCCATGGCGGTCTCCATCGCCGTTACACTTTTGTTGCTGTTTGCCGGTGGCGCCGGCCTGCGTCGAGGCGGCCGTTGAACAGCCCGTTGATTTTTTCCCTGACCGCTGCCGCGTTGTTCGGTATCGGCGTCTACGGACTGCTGCTGGCGGCGCACGTCATGCGCAAGCTGCTGGCTTTGAATATTATGGGCAGCGGGGTGTTCCTGCTCTTTGTAACACTGACGGGCCGGGATGCTGCCGGGATCCCCGACCCGGTCCCACAGGCGATGGTACTGACCGGAATTGTCATCGCTGTATCCGCCACGGCATTCGCGCTGGCGTTGCTCGTCCGCCTGCATCAAGAGACCGGCTCCACCAGTCTTGAGGCGGGTGGCAATGACTGCGAATGATTCCTTAGCAGCGCTCCTTTTCTTGCCGCTGTTCACGGCGTGCGCGTTGCTGCTGCTCCGCGGCCCGATCGTGCGCTGGCTGTTGGGCGCGGTGCTGCTCGCGCCGCTCGGCCTTCTTGTTCCACTCACACTTGCGGTGTCACAGGGTGCGGCTGTCACGCTCGTGCTCGGCGACTGGGAGCCGCCGCTCGGCATCAGGTTGAGCGCCGATCCGCTGGCCATACTCATGTTGTGGCTCACCGCCGTCATCAGTGCCCTGGCAGGCCTCGCGGCACTGAGTGCGCGCGCGGGGGGAACCTGGTTCTGGCCGCTGTGGATGATCATGGTCGCGGGCTGCAACGCCCTGTTCCTTTCCTCGGACCTCTTCAACATTTACGTCGCTCTCGAACTCATCGTGCTGGCGGCCACGCCGCTTATTGCAACTGCCGGTACGGCGAATGCCCTGCGGGCAGCCATGCGCTACCTGCTTCTGGCAATGCTCGGGTCGCTCGCCTTCCTGATGGGTATCGCACTCCTGTATGCCGGTCATGGCACGCTCGATCTTTACCAGCTCGCTGCGCAGGTATCGGACAGCTGGGCGGATCGCGCCGCGCTGGCGCTGATCACGGCCGGTCTGCTGCTTAAGACGGCAATCTTCCCGCTGCACGTGTGGCTGCCACCGGCGCATTCGAGCGCACCTGCGTCAGTCAGCGCCATGCTCTCCGCGCTCGTCGTAAAAGCGTCGCTTTACCTGGTGTACCGCGTCTGGATGTGGACGGGCGCCCGGCTCGATAACGAAACGCTGTTCGCAATCCTCGGCATTCTCGGGGCCGGTGCCATGTTGTACGGTTCGATAGCCGCGCTGCTGCAACAGCGGCTCAAGCTGGTGGTGGCCTATTCGACCGTCGCGCAACTCGGCTACCTGATGCTGCTGTTCCCACTCGCCGGCACGCTCGCATGGCATGGCGCCAACTACCATCTCTTGAGCCACGGACTGGCGAAAGCGGCCATGTTCCTGGCTGCGGCCAACCTGGTTAGCGCCGCCGCGACCGATCGCGTCGACCGGCTGGGAGGCGTCGACCGGGCCGATCCTGTCAGTGCATTTGCGTTCGGTCTGGCCGGAGTCAGCATCATGGGCCTGCCACCCTCGGGGGGCTTCCTTGCGAAATGGACTCTGCTGCAGGCTGCGGTGGAACAACAGGCATGGGTGTGGCTCGCAGTATTGCTGGCCGGCAGCCTGCTCGCCGCGGCATACGTCCTTCGCGTACTGTCATTTGTTTTTTCGAAAGCGGAACAAATCCCCGACCCGGCGCCGCGGGCGTCACTTGCGCCACGGCTGCTGGCCTTGACGCTTGCGCTTCTCGCGATTGCAGCGGGTTTCACCGCGGCGCCCGTGTATAACTTTCTCAACCGCGGCCTGCCGCCGGCTTTCTGACCAGCCGTGTCGACCTTGCCCAACATGGTCCCGCTTTTCGTGGTGCTGACCTCGCTTCTTACCGGTGTCCTCATCTTCATAGCCGGCGAGCGTCGCGACCTGCTGCGCACGATCCTCAATATTTCCGGCGCACTTCTCAAACTCCTGCTCATCGGCTGGCTGCTGCTTGCGGTTTTGCGCGGCGCCGTGCCGGAGTTCCGTTTGGCGGTGTTGCCCGAACTCGACCTGCTGCTGCGCTTTGACGCGCTGTCCATGCTGTTCTCCACACTGTCCGCAGTGCTGTGGCTGGTCACGACGATCTATGCGATTGGCTATCTCAAGCCCGCCGCAGGCAATCGCGCACGCTTTTTCGGCTTCTTCAGTTTGTGTGTCGCCGCAACGATGGGAATTGCCAGCGCCGGCAATCTTTTTACGTTTTTCATTTTTTACGAGTTCCTGACACTCGCCACCTGGCCGCTGGTTACACACAACGGCAGCCCCGAGGCGCGATCCGCCGGACGTGTTTACCTCACCTACACACTCGGCGGCAGCGCGCTCTTTCTGGGTGGCCTGGTCTGGCTGTACGGCGTCGGCGGGCCGCAGGATTACATTGCCGGCGGCAGCCTGGCGTCCTGGCCGGCGGAACGGCGAGGCGACCTGATCGTCATTTTCCTGCTGCTGATGTTCGGCTTGGGTGTCAAGGCCGCGCTCTTTCCACTGCACGCGTGGCTACCGCGCGCGATGGTGGCGCCGGCGCCGGTCAGTGCCTTGTTGCATGCTGTCGCAGTCGTCAAGGCAGGTGCGTTCGGACTGATTCGCGTGGTGTACGACGTGTACGGGCCGAACCTCGTTCAGGAACTTCGCATGGACCGGGTGCTGGCGGCGGCGGCAGCAGTCACCATTCTTTATGGATCGCTGATGGCGCTCCGCCAGACGGAAATCAAGCGCATTCTGGCCTATTCCACCGTGAGCCAGATCTCCTATATTTTGCTCGGCATCGCGGTCGGCGGTCCCCTCGCAACGGTCGGCGGCCTGGTACATCTCGTGCACCAGGGGCTCATGAAGATCACGCTGTTCTTCTGCGCCGGTGACTTCGCACAAACCGCGGGCGTTACGCACGTCAGCCATCTCGATGGCCTCGGCCGGCGCCTGCCATGGTCTGCGATCTGCTTCACGGTCTGTGCGCTCGGCATGATCGGCATTCCGCCAATCGCGGGCTTCATCAGCAAGTGGTACCTCGGCCTCGGCGCACTGGCGGACGGGCAGCCATGGGTGGTGGTCGTGCTCCTTGTCAGTGCCTTGCTGAACGCGGCTTATTTTCTTCCGTTACTTTATCGCATCTGGTTTGTGACCCCCGGGGACGCGGCGCCGTTGCGTTCAATTCCCATGATGCTTTTCCCCACCCTGTTCACGACTTTTCTCGCCATCGCCACCGGAATTTTTGCCGGCCTGCCGATGAGTCCTCTCTACTGGGTGCAACTCATCGTGGAGACTCATTACCGATGATCGCGCTGCCGATCCTGCTGGCGCTCGTTGTCGCCGTCCTGTGCGGAACCGGCGTCCGCGCGGCGCCGCGATTGGCCCCGGTCACGGCGATCCTGCCGCTCACACTCGCGTTGCTGCCCGAGCAGTCGCTGCTGCTGCCACGGGTGCTGCTCGGTCTCGAACTTGCGATCGATGCCGGTAACCGGCCGCTGCTGATACTGGTGGGCATCGTATGGCCGCTGGCCGGCTGGTACGGACTGAGCCGTGTCGTTTCCGGCACCAGGCGCTTCTGGACCTGGTGGAACCTCACACTCGCAGGCGTGCTGCTGGCCCTCACGGCCACCGATATTCCCGGCTTTTACACCGGCTACGCCACGACGACCCTTGCGGCGTTCGGGCTCATTGCTCATGCCGGAACAGCGGAGTCACGGCGAGCCGCACGCATTTACCTGGTGATGGCGCTCGGTGCCGAGCTGCTGATTCTTTACGGACTGATGACCATTGCCGGCGGCGACACCGCGGCGGCGCCAGTGATGTGGCTTCTGTTTGCCGGCTTTGCGGTCAAGGCGGGTATCGTGCCCCTGCATGTCTGGTTGCCGCTCGCCCATACGATCGCGCCGGCACCGGCCAGTGCCGTGTTGAGCGGTGTCATCGTAAACATCGGCCTGCTCGGTTGGCTCCGCTTCATCACGCCGGACGCCCTGCCCGCTGCCGACGATGCCGTGCCCTGGCTGGTCGCGCTTGGCCTCGCGACCTGCTTCTACGCGGCCCTCGCGGGACTCAAGCAACGCAAGCTGAAAGCAGTTCTCGCGTATTCGACGGTGAGCCAGATGGGACTGGTGTTGACCGGCTTCGCCATGACGCTCGGCGGCGGGTCCGCGTTGCCGGTGTTGCTGTTTGCGCTGCACCACGGCCTCAACAAGGCCGCGCTGTTCGTTGGCGCCGGGCTTGGTACCGGCCGCAATCCGCTGCGGCTCGCACTGATGGCGTTGCCCGCGGCGGCCCTTGCCGGCTGGCCGTTTACCGGGGGTTATCTCGCCAAGGGCACCCTGAAGCTGCAGATGTACGATGCGGGCCTTGCCGGTTGGCCTGTGATCGTCGTCGCGCTCACGGCCGTGACCACCACGCTTCTCATGGCGCGGGTCCTGTGGCTTGCACGACGGCAGGAGAGTGTGGCGCCGATGCATGCTGCGTGGCCGCTTCTGGTTACTGCCGGCGCGCTGGTCCCATGGATCGTCCAGGGGATGTTGCAGGAACCGGGCGACCCGGACCTCGTTCAGGCCGTTTGGCCCATTGCTGCGGGAATCGCAGTGGCTGTCGCTTTCCTGTATTCCGGCAAGGCGGTTATGCGGGGGCGTTACCTTCCGGAAGGCGATGTTCTTGCCCTCATCCCCCGTATATCCCGCCCGTCGTGGCGGCTGCAGCTTGTCTCGCACGAAACCCGGGCGGCCGTATTGCACCGCCTGTTTCAGGATGCCGCCCGTTTCATCGGCCGGGCCGAAAACTGGCTTTCCGGCATGCCCGGCACCGGACTGGCCCTGTTACTCGTCGCCGCTGCGCTCTGGTGGCAGATGTAAAGTGACTCTGCAGGAGCCCGCCCCGCGGGCGATCAGCGATCGAACTTGCGGCGTGCAAAATACCGGAACAACTCCGAACTGGCCGAGATCGGGTCTCATAGCTACGATTCACGTGGCTGGCAATAAGCGAGTCATTCCATGATGGGTCGCAGTTCGACGCAGCCGTAGCGTGCCGGGGGAAGGCTGGACGCTATCGAGATGGCGGCATCGAGATCCTTTGCCTCGATCAGGTAAAAACCACCCAACTGCTCTTTTGTTTCGGCAAACGGGCCGTCGGTTACAGCGACCCGCCTTCCGTCGAGCCGCACCGTGGTTGCCGAGGAAGTCGGCATCAAGCGCTCGGCAGCAAGCAATACCCCTTTGTCCCGGAGCTTCGCGGAAAACTCCTCGCAGACGGCAAGGGTTGAATCCACCTCGCTCTGTGGAAGCCTATTGAAAGCCTGCTCATCGCTGTAAATGAGGCACAAGTATTTCATTTGCTTCTCCGGTTCCAGTTGTCCAGAAACCAGTCGTCGGGAAACCCGCTATTTCGACATGCGACATAAATAGGGACAGTGACTTTTATCGTGAGTCGAGTGCGACATCAACATAAATAGGGACAGTGACCTTTATCGACAGTCGAGTGCGACATCGGCCTATCGTGCAATTATGGTCACTGTCCCTCATTTAGGGGGGATCCTTTTTCGGGCGTCCGCGTTTTTTGCTGCGAAGACGCCGCCCGGTCGACGCTTCCAATTTGGCTATAAAGTCTTTGTCGCCTGCGGGGTAGCCGGTACTTGTGTGTTGTCGCAGAGTATCGAGTTCCACATCATCGCCTGCTGCCAGGAAGCATCGCCAATCCGGAATCAGTTCGCGCATTGGCGCAACCGAAACAAGATCGTCCGCTGCATCACCAAGGTGGGCGTGGACACTCGACCACCGCCAGTCATGTGCCTGTACGCACAGGCCGGCGCGCACTGGATTGAGTTCGACGTATCGAACGGTTGCGATCAGGTGACGCTCGTCCATTACAAATGAGTGAAAGCGTTCCTGCCACAAGTGCCCCTGCCATCCATGCGCCTTATTGATCTGTCGCGCGTATCGATGGTGGGTTGTGCCGAAGAGTCTCGCGAAACTGTTCTGTTTCGGGGGTACTGCGACAAAATGAACGTGATTCGGCATGAGGCAGTACGCCCATATTTCGACGCCCGTCCTGCGTTTCATCTCAGTGAGCAGCTCGATGTAGGTTGCGTAGTCCGCATCATCGAAGAACGTCAACTGGCGGCGACTGCCTCGCTGCGTTACGTGGTGGGGATAACCGATTACAACAAGTCTCGCAAGCCGTGGCATGTGTGCACCTGGGGCAGATAAGTTGAGGTAGTCACAAGGTGCCACGGGACTCGCGCTCGTACAGTAAGCAAAACTGGGCAAAAAAATGGGGACAGTGACCTTTCAGAAAAAAAGCGGTCACTGTCCCCATTTTTGGATCGCGCGTATAATCGAACCCGAACAAGCCGACTCATCACCGAAGCTGCTTTCGGTGCAAACGAATCTCCGACAAGAGGAGGTAACCTTGCCATGGCCAA
>CAZZPQ010000104.1:0-11895 GCA_964655595.1 uncultured bacterium | reverse complement strand
CTGGATTTTGTTATTGTATTATCGGAATCGGTATTATCCGGTACTGGTATAACATGGGGCTTTTTTGAACAGTTGTTCCTGCATGTGACTCAGGACGATAAAAAACCACCATCCACGGGGATGAGTACACCATGCACATAGCTAGCCAAGTCACAAGTAAGCACCAAAACCATGCGTGCCACATCATCAGGCTGTCCCATGCGTCCGGCAGGAAGGCGCTGCTGAAAGTCATAGCCAGTTTTGATAAGCCCGAACTTGAGGTGTAACACCTGGGCCGCAACCGCCTTGGTACCTTCAGTAAGAATACCTCCGGGCACAATGGCATTGATCCTGAAACCATGCTGGGCATACTCATGGGCCAAGGCTCTGGTCAGGGCGATCACCCCTGCCTTGCTGACGCTATAGGTCGCCAGATCTTCCTTAAAAGGCAGAATTGCCTCGATTGAACTAATGTTGACAATAACACCCCCCTGCTTGATGCGGCGGCGGATAAAGTTCTGACACATGAAGGTGACTGCATGCAAATTAATATCCATCACCCGATCATAGGTTTCTGCAGTCAGTTGACTGAAGTGTTGAGTTGGGTAAATTCCCGCATTGTTGATCAATATATCAGGAACGAGGTTCAGAGCATTCCAAAACTGTTCAATCGCATCTCGTTTTGCCAAGTCCAAGATATGCTCTGACACAGAGTAGCCTGCCTGACGCAATTCAGTAGCTGTTTGATGGAGTTTTTTGGCGTCAAGATCAATGAGATCCAAGGCCGCTCCAGCTTCACCAAGCCGTCTGGCAATAGCCTTGCCAATACCCGCAGCAGCACCCGTTATCAGAGCGCGCTTGGACTGCAAGGAAATGAGATCGTCAAGTGCCGGAAGCTTTGTCATGGCTCACTCTATCGCAGAATAGTATTGCCTGATTCACTACGTATCACCTGTTACGCTTTACAGCTACTCAACTCAGATGCTCCTTCTGTTACACTGAGACATGGACTTAGGTATACAAGGTAAAGTCGCGGTGGTTACGGGCAGCTCCAAGGGCATTGGCTACGCCGTGGCTAAAGGTTTGGCTGCCGAAGGTGTGCGGGTCATGCTGAGCGCCCGCAATGAACGGCAGCTGATGAGAGCAGTCGAGGAATTACGTTTGCACGGTGCTGAAGCAGCAGGTTATCCAGCAGATGTCTCACATGAAGCTGACATTGCAGATCTACTGCTACATACCGAGGAACGCTTCGGTACGCCAGATATCGTGCTGATTAATGCGGGTGGCCCACCTACCGGGCAAGCGGCAACCCTGACAGATGAAGCCTGGTTACAGGGCTATCAACTCACCCTTATGAGTGCGGTGCGTCTGGCTCGAGCGGTTATTCCGGACATGCGCAGCAAAGGCTGGGGGCGTATCATCAACATCACCAGTCTCAGCATCAAACAGCCAGTCGCCAATCTGACCTTATCGAATGCCTTTCGCTCAGCAGTCACGGGCTTTGCCAAGACACTGTCCACTGAGGTCGCTGCCAGTGGCATCACGGTCAATAATGTCGGCCCAGGCTATACCGCAACCGAGCGACTCGAGGAGCTTTTTACCGACCCTGATGCTCGCGACAGGCTGATACATAAGATTCCTGCCCAACGCTTTGGCACAGCGGATGAAGTTGCCTCTGCGGCGGTTTATCTGGCCTCAGTTCAGGCAGCCTATATCACAGGACAAACCCTGATTGTCGATGGGGGTGTGGTAGCTGCCACCTACTAGCGCAAAATCACCAGCGTTACAAAGTAATAAGTAATCGGCACAGCAAACATCAGGCTGTCCAGTCGGTCCAGTAAGCCCCCATGCCCTGGTAGAAGTGTGCCACTATCCTTGACGCCTACCCAGCGCTTTAACAATGATTCAAACAGGTCACCAAGTTGCGCAGCGCTGGCAACCAGGATGGCAAAGAGTAAGGCGTCATACAGGTCGATGCGGATACCAAGCAGAGTCTCGAGCAAGTAAGCGCTGCTACTCACAATGACAATCGCCAGTCCTAAACCGCCAAAAGCGCCCTCGAGGGTTTTCTTGGGACTGAGTTGTGGCGCCAGCGGGTGTTTACCAAAGATCCTGCCCACCGTATAAGCGCCCACATCCGAAGCGATAATCGCCAATACGGGCAAGGTAAGATACCACAGGCCCAGGAAACCATCTGGTGTGTAGCGCAGCGTGATGATATAACCCAGTAACCAGGGAATATACAGATAACCAAACATGGTAAACACCACCGCCTGCAGGCTGTTACGGTTTGGTTTGATGACCTCGAGTGTAATTAGGTAAAAGGCAAAAACCCCGAGGAGCGCCTCCCGCCAGCTAACCCCCTCAATCAGCGGTTGCATCCCCGGGTAGGATACGGGCAAGGATGCAGGCAAAGTCAGAACTGTGGCAACCCAAAGGCTACGCTTGCGAATGGGGATACCGCGCAGGTTCATCATACTGCTGTATTCCTGTAAGGCAATAATACAAATCAAGATGTAAATCGGCCCCAACAAGGGCAGACCCACCCACATAACGATAATGGTGAGGCAAAAGAGTAACAGCCCATAACCGATGCGGTAATAAAGTTCCGGCATCAGCCAAACCAACTCACAGTTGCGTCATAATCCTTAGTCTGTTTGAGCATAGTCCCTAGGGACGAACTTGGGCAATGCTACTAAACCCGCCATTGATCAACCCTCCCACCCCTAAAATGATAAACAGCGCAAGCCATTCATCAGATCGCCATGATGTCACTCTCTTTTTGCTTAACCCGATCATCAATTTTATGAACAAACTCATCGGTAAGTTTTTGCACTTCAGCCTCACCACTGCGAAGTTCATCCTCAGTGAGCAGGCTCTCTTTTTGCATTTCCTTAAGCTCCTCGTTGCTGTCGCGGCGGACATTGCGAGTGGCAACCTTGGCCTCTTCTGCCATATTTTTAACCGTCCGCATCAGGTCTCGGCGTCTTTCGTCATTCAGTGGTGGAACATTGATAAAGATGTTATCACCCTGGTTGTTTGGATTAAAGCCAAGATCACTCTCCCGAATGGCCTTTTCAATATTGGGCATGGCACTTTTATCAAAGGGAATAATCACCAGGGTTCTCGGATCGGGACTGGTAATCGTAGCTAGCTGATTAAGCGGCATACTTGCACCATAGTAATCAACCTGTACGCGGTTGAGAATCGCCGGGTTAGCACGACCCGTACGGACCATGGCAATATTATGCTCAAAGGCCTCGAGGGACTTTTGCATGCGCTCACGGGTTTCCTTAATAACAGTTTTCATAGTGACCTCCTGCTCATTTTACTTGTATCATATCCTGATAGGGCTTTGCGTCGGTAGAAGACTTTGGTGTATCTCTACCAACCACATGTCCTCTCAACTTCGCTTTCAGGCTAAACTATACACTGTAGCTGATATGCAAAAACAGTCAGCGACCTAAAACCAAAGGGTGAAAAAGGGAGTGGCTTTGCTGGACATTTTACTGATCATGATATTAATGGTGGTAGCTTACCTGCTTGGCAGCATTCCAACAGGTTACCTGATAGCCAGGGCTCGAGGTATAGATATTCAATCCGTGGGGTCTGGCAACATTGGCGCGACCAATGTTTTGCGCTCAGTCGGTCCTGTAGCAGCTATCGTCGTCGTGATAATGGACCCGCTCAAAGGATTTTTGGCTGCGATACTACCCTTAAGCCTGGGAATGAATCACTGGGCAGTTGCCCTATCCATTCTGGCAGTCGTTCTGGGCAATAACTTCAACATCTTTCTCAAAATGCGCGGTGGCAAAGGTATCGCAACCAGCGTTGGTGCTTTGCTGACCATTGAACCCATACTGATGAGCCTCGCTTTGGTGCTTGGTTTGACCATAATACTACTGGCGCGTTTGGTATCTCTTGGCTCATTGGTTGGTGGTTTAGCCTTTCCCTTGTTTATGCTGGCTCGAGGTAGTTTCGACCTGCCCTACTTCCTGTTGAGCCTAATCCTCTTAACGCTGGCCTTTTGGCGACACCGTGATAATGTAATCAAGTTAATGAAGGGAACCGAACGCCGAATCGGTGAAAAAGCCACTGCCAGCGATCCCCATGGGGCGCACTAAAACCTCGGCTGGGCTTAGCAAATCACGGGGAAAGGTAAAAAAATGATAGATTTTTTGGTCGTTAGCCCACATCCAGATGACGCTGAACTTGGCATGGGGGGAACGCTGGCCCGTATGAAAGCCCAGGGTTTCACTACGGGCATTATTGATTTGAGTCGGGGCGAGGCTGCCACCAAAGGCAGTCCTGAAGAGCGCAGCTTGGAAGCTGAAGCTGCCTCACAGGTGTTGGGGCTGGACATCCGACGCAATTTGGCCTGGCCGGACTCGAGACTTTTTGACTCGGAAGATAAGCGGCTGCAACTGGCTCACATGCTGCGAGAAATGAAACCGCGCGTAGTGGTTGCGCCCCATGTCAATGACCGCCATCCAGACCACGTAGCCGCAGCCCAGATTGTCCCTGCCTCAGTCCATTTGGCTGGCCTGAAAAACAGTCCTTTGTCCGGTGAACCTTTCAAGCCCCAGAACTTCTTTTTTTACATGGGCAATGGCCCTTTTGAAGCAAGTCTGGTCGTGGATACCAGCGATTATATCGAGATATGGGAAGCAGCTGTGCGCTGCTATAAGAGTCAGTTCACTGGTGAGGCTGCCAGCGAAACAGTCACGCCAGATGTTTACCGGCGCCGACGAGGCCGCGCGGCTTACTGGGGAACATTTATCGATGTGGCCTACGGGGAACCGCTATGGACACCCAGACCCGTGGCCTACTTTCCCTTCTGATCAGATTATACCGAGCCCGATAAATTGCTTAATGATTTAAAAAGCAATCCCCGCTTCCTAACGCTCTGCTCGGGATAAATCACTGGGATAAACCCAATGATTTATCCGGAACTGGTATTACTAGGCTTCTAAAGCTCGCCGATCCAGCTCCTTGAGCGATTGAAACCTGAAAGCAAAGGCTAGCGCTACCAACGCCAGGATAGCCGCCAGAACAAACATGGGCCGAAACCCAAACAGGTCAATGAGACCACCCGCAAAAATCGGGGCAAAGCTGGGCAGTGCCAGAATACTGTTAGCTGTGCCAACATATAGGGGTCGCTCAGCCTCAGGAGCGACAGCATAGAGCAGGTTCCAGGCAGCAATATTCATGCCTGCCTGACCTGCCGCTGAGAACATGAACACAATGATAAATGTCTGCCAACTGGGTAGCAAAAAGGCACAAACTGGTGCGGCACACATTAAGGCGATGCTGATCTGCAAGACGGTGACATTGCGCCCCCGGTCAGCCGGGCGACGAAACAGCAGATTGGCAGTCATTGAAGACATGGTTGACATCATGACAAATAAACCCAGCGCTGTTGCAGGTGCGTCCAGAACCTGAATGGCATAAACAGCAAAAAAGGGATCAGCCAAAACAGCCAAGAGTGCCAGAAAGCGAACCCGCAGGTATCTGCGGAAGCTGACGTCCTGCTTCAACACCTTGGGCACGCGTCCCAGCATGCTGAGAAAGGGCTCTTTCAGAGCAGCTTTGCCACTCGGTTCATGAATGATAGAAAATGTCAGGTAGGCGACGGCTGCCATAACCGCACCGAGGGCAAAAATCAGACCAAAGTTCTCCGGGAACGACATGTCGCTTGCCAGGATATAGCGCAGCATCAGACCTGCGCCCAGTGCCAGGACGCCGCCAAGCACATTGCGCAGTGCCCAGAAGGTACCTAAGCGATTATGCGGCACAACCTTGGCGGTGACATCGGCAAAGGGAATGCCAGACACGCCTCCAGCAACCGAGATAACCGCAATCATGCTGAGGACCATCAGCATGACGATCAGTGGGTAATCCTGGAAAAGAAAGATTGAGCCAATCATGAGGCTATAAGCCACGACGCGCACCACAGACATGCGCCGGTACCAGGGTAACTTGTAGGGTTGATGAGCTAATCGACTGGCAACGAAAAGCTGAGGCAAAAACCAACCACCCACCCGCAATGCAGGGATAAAGCCGATAATGAGTGCGGGCGCACCTAAGGCAGCCAGAAAGGGGGCAAGCACCAGGCTGCTGTGAAAAAAAGCCTCTGCGCCATTCATGAGGATGCCGTTGTAAACACCAAGCCTGAAGTTTCGGCGGCTTTCAGGAGGCATAGGGGTATTCACTAAGCGCTATCGTATGCAAAGGAAGTGCATCTGAACGTTCAGCAAACGACGAAGTTAGTGGTTAAAAGGGCATCCCCGGAGACTCGAGCCCTGAATGTATGCTAATTCACAAAGGCTAGGACTTACAGCGGCGCCGCAACTGCGCAACCTGCTTTTCAGCATGCTTCAGAATGGGTGGACCATGTCCCAGACACAGGCCTTTGATACGTAAGGAATCCACGCGTCCTATTGAGTGATTAACCTGCTGCCAATTGCTAGAGAAAGCCCGCATGGGGCGTGTCAGACCCCAGGGCAGGTTCATCATGACATCACCACCGATCAGCAGTCGTTCTACCGTCAGAAACAGGCCGATCTGACCTGCGGTATGCCCCGGCAGGTGCACCACCTGCACACCATCGCGTACCTCAGGTAAAAGCTCGTGCTTACTTAATTCACGGTCAACCTGCACCGCCACAGGTCGCCCACGCCCGCCCAACACGCCCATAACAGCGTCCCAGGGTGACAGGCTCGAGCGCTTAGGCAGGGTATCGGCCAGGGCCTTTTCGCCGCGCAGCACAGGGGCGTCAAGCGCATGTATCCAAACCTCCGCCTGACTGGCCTTGAGCACCTCGGGCAAACTACCCATATGGTCTGGATGGGCGTGGGTTATAATCACACGCTTAATCTGACTTAGCGACCAGCCATAGGCTTTAAGCTGCTGTTGAATGTTCCTGTGCGCCCCTTTTACACCCGTATCAACCAGTGTAAAGCCTTGTCGTCCCTGGATGAGATAAACATTGGCAGATATGAGTGGCAGATAATAGACCCCAGCAACCAGCTCTCGCACACCTAAGCATAAAGCCCACTTGCACCTCAGGTAAAGAAGAACCTCACAGTCATGACATCAGAACGCTACCAGCCAACATCAATGTCCATAGCCAACACAGCCTTAGCCATATATACATTAATATATAAGGCATGGCATTAACGACAGAATCCCCCTTTAGCCCGAAAGGGGACCAACCCCAGGCAATCCGTGGACTCACACAAGGCTTGCAGGACGGTTTGCGCTATCAAACCTTACTAGGTGCCACTGGCACGGGAAAAACCTACAGCATAGCCAAGGTCATCGAGGCAGTGCAGCGCCCGGCACTCATTCTGGCACCCAATAAAATCCTGACTGCCCAGCTAGCCGCTGAGTTTCGGGAGTTTTTTCCTAGCGCAGCAGTGGAGTTTTTCATCAGTTACTACGACTACTATCAACCTGAAGCCTATGTGCCAGCCCGCGACCTGTTTATAGAAAAAGACGCCAATATCAATATGGAATTGGAGCGCTTGCGCCACTCCACTACCCGCAGTCTGCTAACCCGCAGTGATGTGATTGTGGTGGCTTCGGTCTCAGCGATTTACGGTTTAGGTTCACCGATTGAGTACCAAAACCTCAACCTGATTCTTAGCATAGGCCAAACGCTAAACCGAGATGAGATTCTAAGTCGCCTCATCGCCCAGCAGTACGAGCGCAATGACATTGAGCTGGCTGCGGGGCGCTTTCGTGCCAAGGGAGACGTCATCGAGATATGGGCAGCTTACGAAGTAAACCCCTTGCGTATTGAGCTGTGGGGTGACCAGATCGACCGCCTGGTCATGCTGGATCCGGTCACCAGCAACGAAATTGAAGACCTAGACAGCACCACGGTGTTTCCTGCCAAGCACTATGTCACGCCCTTTGATAAGCTCGAGCCTGCCCTGGAATTAATCGAAACGGACTTGGCTGCACGTCTCGAGTTCTTTGAAAAAAGCGGTAAACTCCTGGAAAAGCAGCGCCTCAAAGAACGCACCATGTACGACCTGGAAATGCTGCGCACGCTGGGCTACTGCAGTGGTATCGAAAATTACTCGAGGTATCTGGATGGTCGTCAGCCCGGTGAACCTCCTTTTACCCTGCTTGACTATTTTCCAGAAGACTTTATCGTCTTTCTTGATGAAAGCCACAACATGGTTTCACAAATCCGCGGTATGTACAATGGCGACCGCGCCCGCAAACAAACGCTGGTGGACTACGGCTTTCGCCTGCCTGCCGCCCTCGACAACCGTCCCTTAAAGCAAGACGAGTTCTTTGAACGTGTCGGACAGGTCATTTTTACCTCAGCAACACCAGCCGCCTTTGAACTGGAGCGCAGTGACAATGTCGTCGAACAGGTCATTCGCCCGACAGGTCTGCTTGACCCACAAATTACGGTCAAGCCCAGCCGTGGACAGATTGATGACCTTCTCTTTGCCATTCGTGAGCGCGCCAATCGCAAGGAGCGCGTCCTGATCACCACTTTGACCAAAAAGATGTCAGAAGACCTCACGGAATACCTCGCTCAGCAGGGCGTGCGAGTGCGCTATATGCACAGTGACATCGATGCAATTGATCGGCAAGTCATCTTGCGCGACCTGCGTCTTGGTCATTTTGACGCACTGGTTGGCATCAACCTGCTGCGTGAAGGGCTGGATTTGCCAGAAGTCAGTCTGGTAGCGATTCTGGACGCGGATAAAACCGGTTTTTTGCGCAGCGAACGCAGCCTGATTCAGACCATTGGTCGGGCAGCCCGCAACGTGGCGGGTGAGGTTTATCTCTACGCTGATATGGTCAGCGATGCGATGCAGGGAGCTACCAACGAAACCAACCGCCGCCGCGACAAACAACTTGCCTACAACCTGGAGCACAATATCACACCGGAGAGCATTCAGAAAACGATTCGCGGTGTCATCCGCGGCGCTGAGGAGGCCGAGGTCAGTAAAACACTCGATCCCTGGGAACGTGAAATTGCCCTGGATGATATCCGTCAGGAACTGGCTTCGCTCGAACTGGACATGTGGGAAGCCTCAGAAGCGCTGGACTTTGAACGCGCCGCAGCCGTCCGTGATCGCATCCGCGAGTTAGAGGCGCAGCTCGAGGGTAAGGTGATTAAAGTCGTTAACCTGCCCGGTAAAGAAGCAAAACCCAAGCGCCGTCGTGGAACAGAGCGCTAAACATCCCAATCTTTAAGCTTGCCAAAGGGAGAATTGGGCATACTATCTGGTGCAGCCTGCACTTCTGGATGCTCATTGAGATTTATACCCTCGGGCGATAAACCCTTGCAATCCTCACGGCAGAGTGCGGTCAGTGGCAACTCAATAGCTGTGAGTTGCGTCAGCAGTTCTGTTAAATCAATCAGGGGCTTGCCAAAGACCAGCCGATCTTCTTCATCGGGGACTTGCTCGAGCATCAACTCAGTCTGACCCGGCTTATAGACCATCGGGTAAATAAAGCTGGCAGCCAGGTCTACTTCAGCAGCTTCCAGACAGCGTCGACAATCCATCCAGGCTTTACCTGAGACACTTCCCTCAAGAATAAAGTCGTCATCGCCACCCGTACTGCGCACGATAACCTGCCACTGGAGTGCCTCTTTCAGATGCAAACCCACAACCTCCAGCAGTTTCGCATCTGGTATGAGCTGACCTTCAGCATGGGCTTCGTACTCAGAGACATCATGTACCAGGAGGCTCGAGACATTGATTGTAGCTGTAGCAGATACCGTCATAGCTTGCTGAGTATAGGAATGAATCCCCTGCTTGTCAAGCCTCCAGCTTGCATCCGCTTGTATCATTGCCTCAAGACAGCCAAAACGAACAGCATTACCAGCAGAAGAAATCCGGTTTCTAGGTGAGTTCATCAGACAGGCGCTTCAACCAAACCGCCATCTCCCCCACGTCTCGGTGCGCCCAGGCATAGTAGGGAATCAGCCGTATATCGTCACCCCGAATAACCGTAATGCCGCCCAGTAAATCCTCATGATGCTCAGCGTACAGTTCAGTCGTATCTGGCAGGTACAAGTCAAGCACATGTCCAGCATTATCGGCAGCTTCGGCGCAGTAGACAATTGGTCCGCGCTCCACTGCAATCTTGCCCTGATTCTCAGTTATCTTTTCATGACTTAAGACCCGCTGTACTGGCATGGGTAAGTCAAGCTCAAGCCAATCACCCGATTGCCACTGACGCTCTATAACAGCAAAGCCTTTTTCAAGCTGCAAGGCTTGCTTATGCCCATTCAGCTTCAGCGACACTTCATCCTGCATTGGGCTGGTGTAGCGATAAAGGTCGCCCGGCACGGGCCTGCCTTGCGCCCAACCAGGGATACGCAAAGCAAGTTTGAAGCTCGAGCTTCGTTCCAGTTCCAGACTTAGCCGAATAGTGCCCTGCCAAGGATAGTTACCTTGTTGCACCAGTTTTAACTTTTGTCCTGCAAGCTCAACCTCGCCTGCACCTGAGGCATACAGATTGACAAAAACCGTGTCCTCCTTTTGTGCCAGCACATAACCCAAAAGTGCAGGAAGCAAGCGAACAACATTGGTCGGACAGCAGGAGCACTCAAACCAGGGGTTCCGCCTATGGCCACCATCACGATTAAACTCATATCTGGCATCTGACTCGAGTGGGTTAGGGTAAAAAAAGGCATCCCCCGAAAGGGCTATGCCCGAAAGAAAGCCATTGTAGAGGCTACGCTCGAGCACATCAAGATACTTGCTGTCGCCGTGCAGGAGAAACATGCGGTGGTTCCAGTAAATATTGGCAATGGCAGCGCAGGTTTCAGCGTAGGCAGTAGCATTGGGCAATTCGTAATCATCCCCAAACGACTCACCATGATGCCGTGCGCCAATGCCCCCTGTCAGATAGAGTTTTTTATAAACAACATTTTCCCAAATGGTTTCCAGTGCTTGTGTGTAGGCCTGGTCGCCAGTTAAAGCAGCGACATCAGCCATCGCTGCATACATATACGCCGCTCTGACAGCATGGCCAACCGCCTCCTTTTGCTCAGTTACAGGCAGATGATCCTGAGCATAACCTGGAATATCAAACAGCCTGTTTTCCTCACGGCCGTGGTAGTAACCACGCTCATCTAAAAAAAATCTGGCCAACTCCAGATAGCGCTCCTCACCCGTGACACGGTACAGCTTGACCAGACCCAACTCCACCTCCTGATGCCCCGGGACATCCCGCTTTTTTTTAGAGCCAAAAACACTGACAATCAGATCAGCACTTTTTATAGCTACAGTTAAAAAGTTTCGCTTGCCCGTTGCCAGGTAATGTGCAACAGCCGCCTCATACATATGCCCAAGGTTATAGAGTTCGTGGTTAAATTTGAGGTTTGACCAGCGCTCCAACCCTTCTTTCTCGGCCTGAACCGCTTTTGGGTCAACCGTACGTGCTGTATAAAGGTAGCCATCTTCTTCTTGCGCATCAGCAATAATGGCGATGAGTCTATCCAGATAAGCCTCGAGTTCAGGATCATGATGTAAACTGAGTGAAAACGATGCGCCTTCAATCACCTTAAAAACATCAGAGTCATTGAAGACCAAACCGGTGTGCAAACCCTTCATCTTGCCTGCTGCTTTTAGAAAGTTATCGACTCGACCGGTCGTTTCACACTTTTCAAAATCATAGGGAATGCTTACTTTACGGTTGGTCTCCAACCTTGGCAACCAAAATCCATCCTCGAAACTGACCCGAGTAAAGGCAACGGGTTGAATGGGATAATCTCTGTTCTGTTCCACAAGCGACCTCCATAAAGGCTACCACCCGCCCATGGGCTGATGGGCTTATTGCTATATTGCCAAACACCAAAAATTGCCTACCAAACCAGGCTTATACGGAGCCCGATAAATTGATTGCAGATTTGAAGAGCAATCCCGCTTCCTA
>CAZZPQ010000103.1:4234-11935 GCA_964655595.1 uncultured bacterium | reverse complement strand
TTTAGAGAAAGGTGATTTGTTAACAGGGTTTGAGCCTAAAGCCTCTTCTGTGGGTTAGTCTGGGCGAGTGGATGTTTTTCTTACTGCCTTTAATGCGGTTTTGCCGACCTTTTTGCTGATTGCTTTGGGGGCATATGCCGACAAATTTTTCCCTGACATCAGTATGGAAACTCTCAGTCGCTTAAGTGTCTATTATCTGATTCCCGCTTTGACATTTAACGCTTTGGCAACGACTGAACTTACCTTGTCTTCAGCTGCTTTTCTGGCGCTGGCCTACTCGCTCTATCTGCTGGTTTTGGGCGTCATTGCTTATCTGGGTGCTGGAGGCTTGAATGCAGAGCGTCGGCGGGCAGTGGTCGTGACGACGCTCTTTGGCAACACCGGTAATATGGGATTGCCGATTACGCTTTTTGCCTATGGGCAGCTGGGTTTTGATCGTGCTGTGGTACTTTTGGTAGTGTCTTTGGTGGCTATGTTTATTGCTGGGCCGACCATGCTGGTAGGGGGTACAACATTCAAGGCGCGCTTTCGTGACGCTCTCAAATTGCCACCTCTGTGGGCGACGATTGCCGGTGTACTCATGAACATAACCGGGCTAAGTGTACCCATTGGACTCGAGCGCGGTGTTTCACTTTTGGGTGCCGCTGCCATTCCCATTATGCTTCTGTCTCTAGGGATTCAAATGCGTCGCAGCTGGGTCTGGGAAGTGGGTGAAGAAGCCATTCGTACAACCGTGTACCGGATGTTGCTGGGGCCGCTGGTCGCCTTTGCTATAGCTTTCTTGCTGGGTCTGCCAGAGCTTGACCGCAATGTGCTGATTCTAAGCGCTGCCATGCCTACAGCCGTTACCATGTTTGTGGTGGCAGTCGAGGTCAAAGGGGATTTTCGCGGGGTGGCGCGCTCGGTTGTGGCTACTACCATTGTCTCCGTGATTGCCATCATGGTGGTGCTGGCCTTATTTCCTGGTACTGCTTAATGTCGCCAGGGCTCGAGCAGACCTTGTGCCAGTTTGCGCCCCTGATGCCTGAGTTTGATATTGCTGCCTACTTGCTCAGTATAGCCCTGCTGAATGCTTTGTTTCAGGATGACGTCTGCCTTACGGGCTGACCAGCGAAGATGACTCTGCAATGCTTCAGTGGTGTTTTCCTGCCAGCGGTCACTGCTGGCTTCATGCTGATAAAGATGTACCAGCAACAAACGTATGGCGTTGTCCTGCTGTTGCCTGATACGTCTGAGCTCTTGTGCAATGAGTCCGTAGCGAGGACTTAGCAGAAAGGACAGGAGTAAAAAAAATCCGGTCATACTTGCCATCATGCCGCTGATAGATACATCCAGCCGAACAGCCAGATAATAGCCGGTAATACTGGAAAGTAGCGCGATCAGGCAACTATAAACCAGCATGCGCCACAACCTGTCAGTTAAAAGATAGGCAGCAGACGGCGGAACGATGACAAAGGCAACCAGCAAAATTGCCCCGACTGCATCGAAGGCTCCGACCGCGGTGATGCTGGTTAAGCTCAGTAAGATATAAAACAGCAGTGTTGGGTAAAAGCCGAGTGCTCTGGCAAGTGCTGCATCGAAGATGCTGAGTTTGAGCTCTTTGTATAGAAGGCTGATAAAGCCCAGATTAACGACGCTGATAAGGGTCATGGTGATGAGTGCACGCGGTATGTGATAGCCAAAAACCTCAACAGTATCGAGCCAGATAAAGGTGATTTCGCCGAGTAATACGGCGTCAGTATCGATATGGACATTACGGGCGAACAGGTTGATGAGAATGATGGCGATGGCGAAGAGTGCCGGAAAAACCAGACCGATGGCAGCGTCATTTTTAACGCGACCACTTTTGCTTAACAACTCACTGAGCACAACCGTCAGCACACCTGCTAGGGCAGCACCTACAATGTGAAGAGGGCTGTCAATCCTGCCCGTCATGAGAAAGACCAGCACGATACCCAAGAGGATCGAGTGACTGATGGCGTCACTCAGCATGCTGCTGCGCCGTAAAACCAGAAACGTGCCGACGAGTGAGGCGGCGATACCCACCAGCGCGCCTGTAGTTATAATCATCAGACCAGGATTATTAAAGTAGCTCTCGAGCATGTCAGTCCTGGGGTGCTTGTAGCGCTTGCGCTTCTTGATAACCCTTGGCGGTCAAGCGCCAGCGAACGCTCTTCTGTGCCTGTTGAACTGCTTCAATCAGCCCCTCTTTTTGCAGGGCCTGTAGTTGTCTTTGGGTGCTGACGCCATGCAGGCTGTCAAGCATACCTTGCTCGCTGGCATAGCTGGGATTTTGGTGGCTTTGGCTGAGTTGGTAGAGGTTTCTTAAGATGCGCTGACTTGCCAGGCTTTTGCGGTAGCGATAGCTGCGCCCGAGTTCCCAGAGCAGACCGCGTCCAGGTGCTAACATGAGTGAAACGATAAAGATGACCGAGGCGCTCAGGACGATGACAGGACCCGTTGCCAGTCCCCTCGTGCTGGCGCTGATGAGAGCACCCGTTACGCCACTTAAGACGGCAAATCCTGCAGCGACACTAACCATAGTGGCGAGTGAGTTGCTCCATTGCCGAGCAGCCGCAGCCGGGGCTATCAGCATGGCGGTCATGAGAATCACCCCCACCAGTTGTAAGCCAATAACAACAGTCATGGCAATAAGGGTGGTCAGCACCAGCTCGATGACGAGTACGGGCAGACCCAGGCTGGTAGCAAAGGCTGGATCAAAAGTAACCAGCTTGAACTCTTTCCATAAAGCGCCTACCAGTAACAGCGCCACAACACTTACCGTTCCGATAATCCACAGATCGGCGGGTAAAATGGCTGCCGCCTGGCCGAATAAAAAAGCGTCCAACCCTGCTTGGCTTGCACCATGACGCTGTTGTATATAGGTGAGGAGTACGGTGCCAATCGCGAAAAATACACTTAGGCTGATACCTAGACTGGCGTCGGTTTTCAGGCGGCTGCGTCTGCTAAGGAGCAGTACCAGAAGGGCTGCCATGAGTCCACTGAGGAGGGCCCCCAGCAAGATAGGCAAGAGCTGCCTCGAGCCCGCGATGAGAAAGCCCAGACAGATGCCTGGCAAAGCGGCATGGCTCAGGGTATCACCCAGCAGGCTCTGCTGGCGCAGTACCGCAAAACTGCCCAGGATACCGCTACTGATACCTAACAAGCACGCACCCATCAGGACATTGCGAATGGTGTAATCACTCAGAAACTGAAACATCTCAGTCATCATTTACCTCATGACTGTGTTCTGTCTCATTACCGTCTTCTCTCGGGGCAGTAGTATCTTGCATACCAATCAGAGCAACCTGGCCTCCATAAGCCCGCCGCAGATTTTGAGCGGTGTAGGTTTGGGGAACAGGCCCCTGGGCGACAAGGCGCACATTCAGCAGGACTAGCCAGTCAAAATACTGGGCGATGGTCTGCAGATCATGATGGACGACAATAACTGTTTTTCCCCGTGAGCGCAGGTCTTTTAGTAGTTGGATGATGACACGTTCGGTAGTGGCATCAACACCTGCCATGGGTTCATCCATAAAGTATACATCGGCATCCTGAATGAGGGCTCGAGCCAGAAAAACGCGCTGCTGCTGACCGCCAGATAGCTGACTGATTTGTCGCCGGGCATAGTCCTGCATACCGACTTGCTCGAGTGCTGCCAGGGCTTGCTCCTGCTCTTTACGCCCAGGGCGGCGCAACCAGCCGAGTGTGCCATAAAGCCCCATGCTGACGACATCAAGGGCGGTCGTTGGGAAGTCCCAGTCAACACTCGAGCGTTGCGGGACATAGCCGACCCGCTGGCGGTTTTGCTGATAGGACTTGCCATGGATGTAGATGTGCCCGGCGCTACTGCGTACCAAGCCCAGTATCGCCTTAATTAAAGTGCTTTTACCGGCGCCATTGGGGCCAACAATGGCTGCCAGGACGCCTGGGGGTATGTCCAGATCAATATCCCAAAGCACAGGTTTATTGTTGTAACTAACGGTTAAGTCTTCGACGTGGAGGGCGAGAGTGGGTTCGTGCAGGGCGCTCATGGTGACTAAGCTTCCTGGGAGTCGTGGTGCTCGGGAGTGGGTCTAGCGTTGCATATCATGTTAAGCTTCATCCTTATTTTCTTGGCATGACCGAATTTGATTGGCTGATATCCTGACTTAATCAAGCCCCCAATTTGCAGCCCAGGCACTGAGTTCGGTGGGCCAGGGTGCTACGCTGCCTCCCAGAGCTGTGACAATGGTCAGGGTGTTGGCACGAATCATGCCTATGTAGCTGCCTTCTGGCGTGCCTTCATCGCCCATGGCGTCGCCAAAGAGTTCGCCGCCAATGATGACCTCGGCACCCTGATTTCTTGCACCAGCCTGAACCGCTTCAATCGTGCGAGGGCTGATGCTTGATTCAACAAAGATGGCTGGGATCTGAGTTTCAACAATCAGCTGAATAGCCTCGCGAATATCGGCGATGCTGGCTTCGGACTCGGTGCTGATGCCTTCGATGCCTTCGACTCTGATATCGAAGGCTGCCCCATAATAGGCAAAGGCGTCGTGGGCGGTGAGTAGAATGCGCTGGTTTTCGGGAAGGGTTTGGATACTGGCGGCAACCCAGTCATGCAGGGCGGCAAGCTGCTGCTGGTAGTGAACTGTATTAAGCTCAAAAACATCAGTGCAGTCAGGTCTGAGTTCGCTGAGAGCTGCGCTGACGGCTGCCGCAGTCTGCGCCCAGAGGCGCGGGTTCATCCACAGATGAGGATCGGCTTGTCCAGCAAAATTATCGTCACCTTGCAGTAAAAACTGGGCGTCTATTGTTTCTGCTAGCGCCACAGTCGGCGTGCGAGAGTGAAGCTGCCCCAGTACCGATGCCAGCCGCCCTTCAAGATTGTGACCGTTGTAAAAGATAACATCTGCCTGGGCCAGCAGGTTGGCATCGCTGGCACTGGCGCGGTAAAGGTGTGGGTCGATGCCAGGTCCCATCAGGGCTTTAACAGTGCTGCACTCACCACCGACATTTCTGATGACATCAGCGACCATAGCCGTAGTAGCGACTGCGTTTATGGGATTGTTTTGGGCAAAGGACAGGGTGCAGGCAAGCACACTCAGGATAAGAAAGATTGGTTTCATTAAATCCTTTCATGATTTAGCTAAACCTAAAAAATTATAAAGCTATAACTAAGTCTTGTCAAGTCGAGCCATCCATTTCTTTGCTCGTAGGGCGTAGCACCCGAATACTTGCTGCCAGCTCATAGGCCAGTGCAAAGCGTTGACCGTTTTGCTCGAGTGTCAGCGGACCTTGAAAGGGTGCGGTAGCAATGATTTTGACCTGTTGCTCTGGCATCAGGTTTAAGCTGGCTAAATACTCCAGAACGTCCGGATCCTGATTCATGACCCGCTGAATAATGACTTCGGAACCGACTGTGAGCGAGCTGAGACTCACAGCAGTGTCCTGAGGTAAGCTGCCATCACGTGCGGGAATAGGGTCTCCATGAGGGTCATGTGTCGGGTGACCCAGCGCTTGGCTGATACGTTCCTCGAAATCTTCACTGATGACGTGCTCGAGTTTTTCTGCTTCTTCATGTACCTCGTGCCAGGCGTAGCCTAAAGCCTGGGCCAGATAGGTTTCCAGCAAACGGTGATGCCGCAGGGTTTCTAAAGCCATTTTGCGCCCGGCAGGACTCAGGCTTACACCCTGATACTTTTCATAAACAACTAACTTTAAGTCGGCCAGCTTTTTAAGCATTCCGGTGACACTGGCCGAGCTAATATTTAGAGCTTCTGCCAGCACCTGTGTTTTGACCTCATTTTCGCCAAGCTCATAGATGGCCTTGAGGTAATCTTCCATGGCACTACTTACAGGCTTTTCACGCACTGAACTCTCCCCAAGCTAAAGCTAAAGAAAAATTTAGCTTTGCCAAATATATAGTCCATGCTAGGTCATGGCTGCTTGCTTTGTCAATCAGGGCAATGACAGGGGCTGGGTTTAACCTGTAAAGTCTGATACACAGTAGCCTTCTCGCGAAAGTATCAACTGGGCAATCTGGAAACCGATAAGCATCGTTATCCAACTGAACTTTTGTGAGAGATCTGGTTTAGGCAATGAAGGAGAAGCATGAAACTAGCCGTTTTTACAGTTATGATACCCGACTTAACACCTGAGGAAGCTGTGCTGGAGCTGAAAGCCCGCGGTTATGACGGAGTTGAATGGCGGGTTAGCCAGACCGCAGAACATCTTCGAGAAGAGCCACCGTCTTTTTGGAGAAACAATCTGTGTACCTTTGTCCCAACCGAAGCTGAAGCGCAGCGTGCAAAGAATCTCAGCCAAGAGGCAGGCTTGGCTACGCCCAATATCGGTACCTATATCGGCCTGGGAGAGCTGGATAAAGTTCGGGACGCTATAGGCTTTGCTAAAGTGCTGGGCAGCCCGCATTTTCGGGTAGGTTTTGGCAACTTTTCAGGCAATTATGCAAGGCACTTTGCTGACGCCAGGGCATTTTTGCAAGAGGTGATTGAGCTGGCAAAACCTGAAGGACTTAAGCCTTTGGTGGAAATCCACCACCGGACGATTGTGCCGAGCGCTTCACTGACGCACAAACTGGTTTCACACTTTTCTAGTGACGAGGTCGGCGTCATTCACGATGCAGGAAATATGGTTCACGAAGGCTTTGAGGATTACCGGATGGGGCTCGAGATCTTGGGGGAATACTTGAGCGCGGTTCACATCAAAAATGCTGCCTATGACACGACTGAGCCTGTATGGCGCTGCCACTGGTCGCCTTTGCGTGAGGGTGTCGTCGATTTTCATGCCCTTTTTGCAGCGCTTAAAGAACGGCAGTATGATGGCTGGTTAGCCGTTGAAGACTTCAGTCAGGCGCTGCCTAGTCGGGAGGCTTTACGTGACAACGCACAATTCATCCGCGCAGCCTGGGAGCGTGCCTGATGACAGAGGTTGTTAAGGTAGGCATTGCTGGTCTGGGCCGCAGCGGCTGGAATATGCACGCTAAAGCACTTGGCAAACTCCCTGAACATTTCAGAATAACGGCGGTGATGGACCCAAGTGAAACGCGGCGCAACGAAGCGCATGCGGTTTTTGGCGCTCAGGGATTTACCTCCTTTGAAGCATTTGCGCAGGCTGATAGTGACCTTTTGGTTGTCGCCACGCCAAGTCAGTTTCACACTGAGCAGACACTCATGGCTTTGCAGGCAGGCAAGCATGTCATCGTTGAAAAACCACTGGCCCCAGGTGTGACCGAAGTTGATCAAATGATAGCGGCAGCCAAGAAAGCGAACAGGCTCTTGACGGTCAATCAGAACTACCGCTATCATCCCTACTCACTCAAGATGAACGAAGTCATGGCTTCTGGCAAGTTGGGAGAGATTGTTCAGATACGTATTGCCATACATCAGTTTTCGCGGCGCTGGGATTGGCAGACCCTGCGCCAAAACAATGGCGGTATCATGACCAATCACGGGGCGCACGCTATTGACTGGGCGCTGCTGCAATTTGCAGATGATGACCCTGAAGTTTTTTGTCACCTGGTGGATACACCGCTTTATGCCGGTGACGCTGACAGTCACGCCAAAGTCATCCTTCGACCCAAAGATGGTCCCTTGATAGATATTGAACTCAGCCACTGCAACGCCTATCCCCAGGACAGATTCCTGATTATGGGTACGCAGGGCAGTTTGGTAGGTAATGCGCACGGTCTGCGCTGGA
>CAZZPQ010000103.1:0-4134 GCA_964655595.1 uncultured bacterium | reverse complement strand
GCAAACTCGAGTCTGTGTAAGCCAAATTGATAGCGGTAAGCTCTGACACTGTCATCCAGTACAGGTACGGTGGCGGTAGCAAGCATCCTGGATTCTGCGACCGTTTCGGTACTTATTTCAGGACGCCCAGCTTCATCTGATTCCTGGAAGCTCGAGACAGCACGCGTTGCCAGGCTGCTCGGGTCTGTATCAAAAAGGGGACCTGTGAAGGTGTAAAACTCATGTGGGCTGAGGACCTGCCAATCCTCCTCATACGTGTAGATGAATTGATAGTCTATGGGGTTGAAGATGATGTCACTGGTTTCTTCCGGTTGCCACAGGCGTAGCAGATCATGGTAGTAAGTCGCAGCCTGAGACCAGCTTAGGATGCCTTTAGGGTGCCAGTACTGCTCGAGATTGAAAGTGAAGCGCAAATCTGCCGGATTGTCCAGCAGCGCTCCATCTGCCAGACGCAGGATGCGGTGGTCGCCGCCCATGGGGTTTAATTCAAGTAGCAGAGCGCTTCTATCCGGGCTTAGCATAAGGCTTGGTATATAGACCTCGGGTAAGATCAGGCTGTCAAGTGTTTCCACCTCGCCTAGAATCTCGAGCCGGATACCGTCATCAGTCCAACTGACAGCCAGCAAGTGATGGTTTTCGTTAAAGCCCAGCAGCCGTACATAATGGCCAGCTAGAAACCGAATGGGTGTTAGTTCGGGGTAGCTTAAGGCAACGATGCCAGATTCCGCTAGCGGATCGAGGTTTAGCCCCAAGATTTCGTCTCTTTCAGGGTCATAAAGAAGTTCTTGTAGCCAGAAATCTTGCTGACCGACTTCACTGAAACCGCCCTCAGATGCTTGCCAGAGGCTCAGGCTCTGGTTACAACTTGTCACAAAGCCTTCTGGTAACAAAGCGATAGCGTCGCAGTTGCCACTGGCAAGCCTGAGGCGCTCACCTGTTTGGATATTGTGTGCCAGCAGCCCAGTTTTGACCTCAATGCCAGAGCTGCTCAAAATCGTCACCAGCCAGTCACCGCTGAAGATACCCTTATCCACTGCGTAGATCGACCAGGGAAAGTCATAGTCACGGGGTTCATAAGCTTCAAGCTCATGTCCTTCAAAGAGAGCAATAATCCGGGCTTCCTGCAGATCCCAAACAGTCAGGGGGGCCAGCACGCTGTCAAGGGCGATATAGCGACCATCAGCGCTTTGCGCAAGTACCCGTCCACCGGGCTCGAGTTCGTGGCTGACGAACCAGGGGGACTCAGCCCAGGCAAGCGGCAAAAACAAGATCAGTAACAGGTATTTCATCAAGCAGACTCCTCAGGTTGAGTGGTTTTTTCAAGATGCTCAAGCAAATCCTTCAGCTCAGCAAAATTGTGGATTGTCTGCGAGTGAATTTCCCGCAGACTGGCTCTTAGAGCCGCGTTGTCTGCAGCGTCGCGCCAGACCCTTAGTACATAGGTCTTATCCAGGGGGCGCATATCAGAGTCCAAAAAACGCCAGGGCAAAGTTTTCTTCGATGGTTTCGCGATAGGGTTCAAGGAGTTTGACATTAGCTTCTGGCACGGTGCTACTAAGCTCGGGCAGGTTGACTGACTCACCTGTGAGCTGGGTCAGATCCAGCGTGGCGAAAGGGATTCCCACGGCGCGAATCGCTTCGCGTTTGACCCAGCTGTACTCAGCTAGTGAAAAGCTCTGTGTATTTAGCTCATCGACCTGTACCCGCTTGGCTTCCAGAACGAGCTTGAGCAGATCCTGATAAGCACCCATTAACTCGCGAAAATTGGGCTCGCGATCCTGGGCCTCGATTTGCTGATAGCGCACGTTAAGCTGCTCTACGGTGGTGCTCAGACGCTGCCGCATAGCAGCTTGTACCGCCAGAAAGCGCTCGAGTTGTACTTCGCTGATGATGCCATCGGCAGGTGCCTGAAACCCAGCCTGGTTGCGGATGCCCTTGTTCAGTTCTGCAATCTGGGCAAACTGCTCGACGCTTTGCACCACCCCAGTCAGCGGCTGAATGACATAGCGGTAGGCCAGAAAGCCACCGACTGCTGCCAGCACCACAAAGACCCCCAGACAGCCAATCAGAAACTTTTTCATACGGCGCCTCCTGTGGACTTTGTGGGCTGTGTGCCAGGTTGCGTGTTTGTTGCTTGAGCCGAGCTGGGTACATATGACGCGGCCTTTTGACCCAGGGTGCGGAACTTGTCACTGACGCTCTCAAGCTTAGCCTGCCACTCAGGGTTGGGCTCGAGCCCGGCTGTTTCACGGTGGTAGGCAACGAGAGTTGAGGCCATGCGGAAGGCGTCCGATACAGCCAGCCGTATCATCACTGCCAGGATAATTACGCCGATACCAAGCGCCACACGCAGCGCCGGAATCGCCGCACCAATAGCAATTGCAGGCAGACCCAGGATAATCAGCAGTGCCAGAAACTCGATATAGCTGATGATGGCGAGTACAACAGCATTCGTCAGAATGGGTTTCCAGGCTTGGGCATAGAGTATCACGCCATCCTTGGCAACCTTCCAGACATTTGGCTCACGCTGGGCATAGGCGCGGCTTAAGATTGCCTCGTCGATGTAACTTGTCGAGGCAACGGCAATACGCTCGGCAAAACCCATCAGGCCGCGCAGTCCGGGAATGGGCAGGATGCCCATGATATTGCTAAAGGTGCGGGTAAAGGCTTTGACGACACCGTCTACCAGTACATTTACGCCAAACATAATGCTGGTATCGCGAAAGCGGCTCATGACCTGTTCTTTGCCATGGGCAATCTGATTGCTCTGAGGGGCTTGCCCGGTAACGATGATTTCGGTCATTACAGCGGTGTGTCCAGCCTTGAGCAGATAAAAGTAGTAACGCCCGGCCCAGGTCATGATACCGGCTGCTCCGCCAAAGGCAAGCAGAAAGACAATGATCCCCAGAGGCGCCCACAGCTGCCCCAAGAGCCAGGCGATACCGCCCATGACTGCAAACATGAGGCCCAGCACCAGGCCCAATACCAGGTAACTACCCAGTCTGAGCCAGATAAAGGGCATGGTTTTTGCCAGCAAGTTAAGCGCTTCTCCGAAGTAAAGTTTAGGCATGTTCGACCTCCAGGTATCAGCTGAGAGAAATAAGGATGGGTCACAAGCTGAACAATTCATTGTAGACCCAGGGCGTTAATTTAGCGTCAAAGCTAGTCGCCGCACTGTGCGTACTGCATCACGCATTGTTGCAGGCACTGCATCAGGGGTTCCATGCGCTGCATGAGTTCACCTGAGGGCATACTGTCTTCGGGCAGGTCTTCAAGTTCGGCAAAACTAGCCTCGAGCCCCTTGTAACCCTCACAGCTACAGTCACAGACCACTGCAGCAAAGCCAGAGCCTGAGCCGTCCTCCGTATCTGGACCACTATCTTTCCTAGGGCCTCCTGATTCTGGAGTGAAGGGAAAAGGAAGCAGTCCATCAAGCGAGGCCATGAGGTCTTCGCGGTAGACTTCCATCCCTGGCGTGTCGATACTGGTAAAGGTCATTTCGCTGTCATAGGTCCAGCCAAAGGGTTTGATGATCTCACCCTCGAAGCTGTCAACCTGACGGCAACCGTTGACCGTACCCTGCTGGTCGCGTGTCAGGTTGCCCCACAGGCAGACCGTTCCTTGCAGCCTAACGTGCAGCAGATCCTCATCGTAGCGAATCACCGTGACTGTACCATTGTCGTAAAGCTCACCACTTGGCAAGGGCCACGGGAAAAACTGATCTTCAATGCCCCCTTGCGGGTCGCGCGTGCCTGAGGCCATACCTTTGAACTCACCCGTTGCGCCAAAGGGAATACCCTCCATAAACAGCGTGATGCTAAAACTGAGGGTTGGCTCGAGATCACCGTAGGCTTCCTCAACCTCTTCCAGAGTAAAGGCAACGATGCCCTTAAGACCGCTCGGAGGTGTTGGCATACCTGGCATGAGAAAGAACATCTGTGACAGTGCATTGGCATCCATCATCGCGGGAAGTACCCCTTCGCCACCGCGCATGGGGGTAGAACCCAGACCGTCTTCATTGCTGGCAGCGGGGTTCATCACTTTGCCCTGCACACGCCGCTTGGCGGTAAGGGCGACACCCCCTGTACCACTGCCCGCAGCCGAGGCAGTGCTGGAGAGCTTGCTGGTCTCGAG
>CAZZPQ010000102.1:0-11987 GCA_964655595.1 uncultured bacterium | reverse complement strand
GTGACAGCGATATTTAATGTTCCCCTTAATAATGTACTTGCTGACGTT
Organism: uncultured bacterium; assembly: GCA_964655595.1. Classification (GTDB taxonomy): domain Bacteria; phylum Deinococcota; class Deinococci; order Deinococcales; family Trueperaceae; genus CAZZPQ01. Next base: position 11,939 of record CAZZPQ010000102.1, on the reverse strand, counting down.
GATCCTGAGGGTTTAGACAGTGCAATTATTTGGAAGCATTATCTCGAGGTCTGGACACGCTGGAACCACCTTCGCACCTTATCAGCTATAAGTGCAACAGGTAGCTTTATGCTCTCACTTACAAACTAAAACACTCACCTTGCCCTGAGTACACGACCATTTTACAAACACGAGTTCTCCCGAGAAACTGTTAAGTGAGAATTAATACCGAGCCCGATAAATTGCTTAAAGAATTAAAAAGCAATCCTCGCTTCCTAACGCTCTGCTCGGTAGAACTTTCATCATTTAAAACTATCGTGTTAAAGCTGCACGGTTGCTTTTTAAGGTGATGCTTGAAGCTGTGGCTCATCCGCTATTCTTTTTTGTTCAGTCATTGAATGCGTTGCTTATCTTTTTAACTAGATAGCTGCCCTCAAACTAAAGTGAGCTTTAGCTCTGGGGGTGGGCTTGCTTCAAAATACAGGCTTTCTTTACTCATAGGATGCTCGAGTTTCAAGCGATGTGCGTGTAGTAAGTAACCCATGTCGCTTGCTAGACCGGGCTTTGCCAATAAGCTACCGCCGTGTGTATAAATAGGGTCGTTTGTTAAAGGGTGACCTATTGAGGCTAAATGAATGCGAATCTGATGGGATCTACCTGTACCTAGAGTTGCTTTAAAGAGGGTTTCGTTTTGGCGACGCTCTAACACCCATGCTTCGCTTAATGCTTTTTTTCCGCGGGGGTTTGCTGCATGTATGCTGCCTAGTTTTGGGTGACTTACAGGGCCAATGTTGGTTTTGATTGTGTAGTGATTCTGCCTGGCTAGCCCTGATGCTAAAGCCAGATAGCTTTTTTCTATTTGTGACCAAGTTTGACTGAGAATCTGCGCACTTTCCTTGTTTTTGCTAAAAAGTACTAAGCCTGAAGTGGCTCTGCCTAATCTGTGCGCAGGATTGGCACTAGGAATAGTTTGCTTAACTAGATAAACAAGGGTGTTTTCTAAAAAGCCGCCTGCTGCCACAGTGGGTAAACCGCTTGGTTTATTGACAAGAACTAAGTCAGTATCTTCATAAAGAATTTCAAAGCTTTTGAGTACGCTTTCTTCTTCCCAAGGGGGGCGCTGCCACGTGAGGGTATCACCTGCTTTTAAGACGCTGCTTATATGTGCAAGTTGATGATTTAAATATACTTCGCCTTGATCGATACGCTGCTGCCATAGTTCTAAGCTCGAGTGTGTATAGCCTGTACTTAGGTAGCTTAAGACAGTCTGCCCGTGAGCTTTTTTGTTGACTTGTTCAGTGTAAGCGTAACCTTTATTCATGCTTAATCTGGTTTGAGTATACGTTTTTTTCGCGGCTTTGTTTTCGGTTTTGTTTGTGCGGACGCTTGACAAATAATAAATCATCAGGCTACATTAAACTAATCAGTTGATTTACCATTTAGTTAAATATTGTTAGAGGGCGTTTGAAAGTAAAAACGGTTCAGGCCGAAATGATGCAGAGATAAGTAATACCGGTTCCGGATAAATCGTTGGGTTTATCCCAATGACTTATCCCGAGCAGGGCAAGTAGGAAGTTGGGAGTGCTTTTCAAATCCTTAACCAATTTATCGGGCTCGGTATTTGCGAACAAGAAAGGAAAACCACATTGCCCAATCCAAATCTGACCGCTTCGGCCCCGTTCTAGCTCCAGCGATATGGCTACTTGATATTGCCCTTGGGCTTTCTCTTGCTTGGATTGTGTGATGTTCCGTTTGCTCTTAAATGGCAGAAGAAAAATGTGCGCCAGCATTCACGCAATAATAATTACTGGTTCTGACGCTGAAGGCTAGGTATCTGCAATGATGTAGCCAAGCTTGATGGCGTTCTGCACACAAGCCTTTGAATCAGCTTGCGCTGGCACAAGCAAGGGTACTGAATAGGCCTAAACCTTGCAGTCTGTTCCGACACTGGGAAATCAAACTTACGAACCTCACTCTGATAGACTAGGTCCATGATCTATAAAACTGTTGGACAAACTGGCGTCAAAGTCTCGAGCCTGTGTTTTGGTACCATGTCATTTGGTGACATTGCTGACGAGGCTGAATCTGCTCGCATGTTTAAACGCTGCCTGGACAGTGGCATCAATTTTTTTGACAGTGCCAATGTCTATGCCAGGGGACGCTCTGAGGAAATTCTGGGGCACCTGATGAAGGACATACGCGAGGAACTTGTCATCACCAGTAAAGTTTTTGGCAAAATGGGTGACGATGTTAACGCTCGAGGCCTGTCCAAACGTCATATCATGCTGGCGGTTGAAGCAAGTCTAAAACGTCTGCAAACAGATCGGCTTGACTTTTATTTTGTTCACCAGTTTGACCCTGAGACCCCGATTGAAGAAACGATTCGTGCACTTGATGACCTGGTCAGACGCGGGCTCATCCTCTATCCGGCGGTCAGCAACTGGGCAGCCTGGCAAATCATGAAGGCTCTGGGTACTTCTGCCAAAGAACAACTTGCCCGCTTTGAACTCATCCAGCCCATGTACAACCTGAGCAAGCGGCAGGTCGAGGTTGAAATTCTGCCACTGGCCCAGTCCGAGCGCCTCGGCGTGATTCCTTATAGCCCACTGGGTGGGGGCCTGTTCAGTGGTAAGTACGACAGCAAACAAAAACCCGAACAGGGTCGTCTGGTAGATAATGCCATGTACGCCAAACGCTACCAGGACGAAATTCACTACCAGACCGCAGAACAGTTCACAGCCTATGCCAGAAACAAGGGCATTCACCCAGCTACGTTGGCGGTTGCCTGGGTTGGCTCTCATCCAGCAGTGACCGCGCCTATTATTGGCGCGCGCAATGTGACCCAGCTCGAGCCCTCATTAGCCGCTGCTGACTTTAAGATGAGCAGCGAGATGCGCGCTGAGATCAGCGCCCTTACCCCAGACGTACCCCTAGCCCATGACCGTAGCGAAGAAAAGCACTAGATCTTATAGGGAGCCCAATACATTGATTGCAGATTCAAAAAGCAGTTCCTCGGCTCCTAACGCTCTGCTGGGGATAAATTATTGGGATAAACCCAATGATTTATCCGGAACTGGTATTAAAGTTGTTTCATCAACTCATCCATGGCTGCTTTGGGCATCGGTTTGGCAAAGTAATAACCCTGTCCCAAGTCACAACCCATGTCACGCAACTGTGCAGCCTGATCTGACGTTTCCACACCTTCGGCCACCACATGTAAACCAAAGGCTTTTGACATCGCGATAACGGCCTCAACAATCACCTTATCACTAAGATCCTGGGAAGCAGGATGCCCTCCCCGAATAAAGGACTGATCAATTTTGAGGACGTCCACCTGGTAGTCTTTGAGGTGTGAGAGGTTTGAGTAACCCGTGCCAAAGTCATCAATGGCCAGCCGCACGCCGAGTGCTTTTAGTTCGGTGAGCACTTCAATTGTACGTCGGGCATCGCCCAGAACTGCGGATTCAGTTATTTCAAGTTCCAGCAAGGCAGGATTCATACCGCTGCTGTGAATCGCCTCACGCACTTCATCAACCAAAGCGGGGTTTCTAAACTGCACTGGCGAGAGGTTAACCGCCATCACCACAGACTTATCAGCCCAACTGGCAGCATCCTGACAGGCTGTGTCCAGAATAAACTTACCCAACTGCTCAATCAAGCCTGTCTCTTCGGCAAAGGGAATAAACAGCCCAGGACTAATGATGCCTTTGTCTGGATGCTGCCAGCGCACCAGCGCTTCCATACTCTCGATACGCTGGCTCTCCAGATTGACCTTAGGCTGATAGTAGACCTGAAACTCACCGCGCTCGAGTGCTCGTTTGAAATCACTCTGCAAGTGCAGGCGATCTGCTGCCAGTGAAGCCATATCTTCGCTATAAAAACTATATCTGCCTTTACCGGACTTTTTGGCATGATACATGGCAATATCAGCTTTTTGGACCAGCACTTCGGCACTTTCCCCAGTCACAGAAGTTGCGACGCCGATACTGGCATTTAAGAATATCTCTTGCTCTGCTACCTTAAAAGGCACTGCAAACTGTGCCAGAAAGCGCTGCGCTGCCTGCTCAGCCACGTTCCATTCAGAGCCGCTCAGCACTGCAATAAACTCATCACCGCCCTGTCTGGCAATACAATCGGCCTCGGTCAAACAACTCTCCAGGCGGCGAGCAGCCTCTAAAAGTACATGGTCGCCTGAGCGGTGACCATAACTATCGTTAACCAGTTTAAAACCGTCCAGATCGACAAACATCACCACAAAATCCTGGTCTTCAGCCAACCGCTCAGCCAGCATCAAATCGAGCTGGCGGCGATTGGGCAGTCCGGTAAGGGCATCATGTAGAGCCTGATAGCGCAGCTTGTCCTCGAGTTCCTTACGCTCGCTGATGTCCCGCGCATTAATCACCCAACCCCGTACATCACTGTGGTTTTGCAAATCATTTACCTGCACCTCCAGGTATTTAATGCCACTGGCCAGCTCGAGCCTGACCTCTCCCTGTGGCAAAGGTACATCTGAGCCAAAGAGCGTCCAGAAATGCCGACCCACCAGCGTTTCCGCTGAGTGCCCCAACATCAGCCCACTGGCAGGACTAGCGTAACGCACACGCTGATTTGGCTCTAAAACCGAGATAAGATCACTGCTGTTATTGACCAGTGCACGGAAGCGCGCTTCTGAAGCGCGCAGTGTTTCAGCACGCTCGTTCAGCAGGTCAATCTCACGCCGAGCCCGCAACCTGCCCAGGCGCAGGCTACCCCAAAAAGCCAGTAACAAGGTGGATAGCACCGCCATGACCGTTACGCTTTGCGCGGCGCGATCCGCCGTCGCAGCGGCGCTTGTAGCAGCGACACTCACTGCCCCAATCGCTTCCTGTAAATACTCGTAATACCTGTCCCCAAAGCGAAACCGGTCTCGCAGCATGCGTACATCAGTGATATTCATCAGACCAAACACAGACTGTACATTCGACAGAAACCTGCTGGTACTACCCTCCAGGTTCTCAAGCACTGACTGGCTACTGGCTATCCCTAAAACGCGGTTGAGACTCTCACCACGTTCTTCAAGTTGCACAAGTTGCCCCAGGTGTTCATAGGCAGCTCTGCGTCCGATTTGCTCCTGCATCGAAAGCGCTTGACGGTCCAGTCCGGGCACGTCCCCCAGTGCTTGCCACATCAGATTGGATTGACCCAAGGCGGCCACCGATAACTGCTCGAGTTCACGAATGACCTGCTTGCGCTCGTCGGCATGCTGCCTGAGTACAAACGTTCCCGCCAGCGCTGCAACTGCCAATACACTGATAAATCCCAGACTAAACCAGTTAAGATAGTCGATTTGCTTACGAACTTTCTGAGTGGGTGCACTGATAACCATTCAAATAGTCTAAGAGCTGCACTTATTCTGTTCCAAACGAGATTTTCACAAGCTACGCTGTTGGCCCAGCAAATGCAAGATTTTTCATGAACCCTGTTAACCTCCTGACACTAGTACCCGTTCCGGGTAATCCCAATGATTTATCTCGAGCAGAGCGCTAGGAGCCAAGGAACTGCTTTCTAAGCTGCAATCAATTAGCATTTCCGGGCTTTGCTGAGACAAGCTGAATGCGTTGAATTCAAACCCCCAGGTCGCATGGGTCATTGGGACATCTCAATGACCCATGGAAACGCTAAATATAGCGGGCTCCGCAAAAGGCTTCATGAGTGGAAAGCGTCGCAGAGCCTTGCAGACAGCTGCGCTAGACTTTAGAAAGCGTGAATCTTATCGGTCAGCAACTAGACGGCTATAGCGTATTACAACAGGTGGCGACGGGCAAACGCTCGAGAATCTATCTGGCCAGTAATGGGCAGGATATCATGGCGGTCAAACTTTTCTCTCCTGAACACCGTCACTTCGCCGAACGGGAGTTGCATTTTGGTGAAGGTCTTAAGCATGCAAACCTGAATCCCATTGAACAACTACTCGACCTGGGAGACTATACAGCGCTGCTCATGCCCTTCGTCGCCGGAAAACAGTTGGGACATTTTCTGGATCAAAGCCCCAAGCACGCCTTTTTACAAACTTTTATGGGTGTTTTAGCAGGTCTGGGCTACTTTCATGACCTGGGCTATATTCACCGCGATGTCAAACCTGAAAACATCATTGTAGACCGCTCCGGACAACCCAGGCTGCTGGACTTTGATCTGGCCACCCATACGGGTGAAGCATTCACTCATCGGTCGGTGGCAGGCACGCTGGCCTACATGAGTCCTGAGCAGGCTTTTGGAGACTTGGCCGGCACAACCAGTGATCTTTATGCAGCAGGCATCATACTTTATCGCGCCTTAACCGGTGAAGTACCCTTCACCGGTAGTGCCAGTGAAGTTGCCCGAGCACATCGCGAAGATAGTCCCCTGCCCCCATCTCACTTTGATGGGGCACTCAAAGCCTTTGATCACTTTTTTGAGGCCTTGCTGGCCAAACGCCCTGAAAACCGCTTTCAGTCAGCTGAAGCGGTCATGGAAAGGCTTGAAATACTCATGCTTACAGTAGTCGCCGATGACTGATCGCCCGCCCTAGTGTTACTTCATCAGCATACTCGAGATCGCCCCCCACAGGTAAACCATAGGCAATACGCGAACTACTAAGCGGCAAGGGCTCCAACATTTTTGCTATGTACATGGCGGTTGCCTCACCTTCGACCGTTGTCGAGGTCGCCAGTATCACCTCTTTGACAGGCTCGAGTCTTGCCAGTAAGGCTTTGATACTTAGCTGATCTGGACCTACACCGTTCATAGGACTGAGTACGCCATGCAGTACATGATAAAGCCCCTGGTACTCACCACTACGTTCAATGGCAAGTAAATCAGCAGGCTGCTCTACCACGCAGATAATCGTCTGGTCGCGACTGCCATCACTACAGACACTGCAAATATCCTGATCGGTAATGTTATAGCAGATACGGCACTCGTGCAGATTAGCCTTGGCATCCAGCAGCGCTTCAGCAAGTGTACGGACATCTTCTTCAGGCTGCTTGAATAGATAAAAGGCGAGGCGCTGAGCACTTTTTGGGCCTACACCTGGCAGTTTCCCGAGTTCCCGAATCAGTGCAATGAGTGACTGAGGGTATTTCATAAGGTTAGCAGACTTGGCCTGTATTCAGCTTGCCTAAGCATCTGCTTAAAACATGCCTCCAAGTCCGCCCATGCCTCCAAGTCCGCCCATGGCCTGACCCATTTCGCTTTCCTGCAATTCCTTGGCCTTGCGCTGAGCTTCGTTCACAGCAGCAGTAATAAGATCCTCGAGCAAGTCGACATCATCGGGATTGACTGTGCTCGGGTCGATGCTAACCCGGCTAATACTACCGTCACCCGCTGCCGTTACCTTCACCAGACCGCCTCCGGCACTCCCTTCGACTGTCATGCTAGCAAGGCGCTCCTGCGCTTCTGCCATCTTACGCTGGGCTTTCTGGGCTTCTTTCATCAGTTTTTGAATGTTCATGCTTAACTCCTTTTTCTTAGCTTATACTTTTTTACTGCTCTCAGTCGATGCTGGTATTATTTTTGTCATCATTCGTCGTCACTGTCCAGCGCAGCGGCAAGCTCTGAATCATCCAGATGGATCTCAGGATTCGCTTCATCTGAAGCCACCTCACTGGCAAACGGTTCATAGTGGCTGATTTTACCTGGAAACAGGCTTTGTAAAGTTGCAAACAGCGGGCCAAAGTCATCACTTACCGAGGTTGCCGGGGAAGCTTCTGCTTTAGCCAAACCTTCCTCGTCCAAAACTTCAGATACCGAAAGCATGACCTCCTCGCTATCGGCCTGTTCATGATAGTCTTGCCAGAAGTCAGCAGGTAAATCTTCCAAGGCTACAGTTTCGGCCTGAGACTCAGCCCCTTGCTCAACCACAGGAACCTCGTCCTGGACCTGAAATGCAGGCGCAACGTCCCGAGGTGGCTCCGGTATAACTTCGTTGTGACTAGCAGCTAATGTCTCCTGGGAAACCGCAATCGTATGCTCAGGCTGTAACGCAGAAGTAGGTGGGGTGTTTTGTGGGACGCTCGAGCGTCCCCTCAGGACTTTTTTGTGGAAGACTCTCCTGGACCGTGCAAGCTAAGTTCAACATCGTCACCACAGATATTGCGAATCAGACCAAGGAGTTCATCCTGGCGGGATTTGAGCTGACTGTAATGAAACTTGCTGCGCTCGTCAAAGCTCAGGCTTATATGTCGTCCATCAATCTCTTCCTTGGCTGGCAGTAAAAAAGCCTTGAGCTGAGCGCTGGCACTCGTCTTGACTGCATGCCAGTTGATTTTTTTGCCAGCAGATTCACTGCTGACTACCGGCTGCAGCGGCTTATCCTTCGTTTTTTCCCGAGACTCCTTGGGAGCTGGCGTGCGATGAGGGTCAAAAGCTGGTAGTACCTGAGGCTGCGCTACTGGGCTTGTCTCAGCAGGCGCATGATCCAGAACGTTCATAGCTTTAATCAGGCAAACCTCGAGCATAAACAGATTATCCCGACGTGAAAATCTCTCCTGTTCATCATCCAGAGCATGAATCAGGCGTCGCAGATCAGCTTCAGCAACGTCCAGGGTAAAACCCTCGGTTTTGAGGACGCTATTCACCAGTGCGTCACGCAAACAGCGGTTCAGATGCTCAGCCAAACCGCTCGGGGCAAAACCGGCATAATACAGCTCTGTTGCCAGCTTAAAGAGCTGAGCGCTATCTTTGGCACATAAGTGTCGCGCCAGCTTCTGCATCTGGGTCTGCGGTGGCAAACCCAAGGCTGCCTCAGTCTGCGCAAAACTGATAGCTTCTCCCCTTGTCAGCAGTCGCTCGAGTAGTGACTCAGCGTCACGCATGGCGCCATCAGCTGCCTGGGCAATCAGCTGCAAAGCAGCATCTTCGACACTTACCCCAGCGTTCTGGCATAGCAGTTGCAACTTGCTGCTGATTTCCTCTTCAGACAAGCGGCGAAAACGGAAATGCTGGCAGCGCGACAAAATGGTGGCAGGCAACTTTTCAGCCTCGGTCGTCGCCAGTACGAAAATCAGATGGTCCGGTGGTTCCTCGAGTGTCTTTAAGAGGGCATTAGAAGCTGCGCGAGAGAGCATATGCGCTTCATCCAATACCCAGATGCGCTTGCCACCACGCAAAGAAGAAAGTCTTACCTTCTCACGAATGTCGCGTACATCTTCAACCGAATTGTTACTGGCAGCATCGAGTTCAGTAACATCGGGATGGCTGTTACTGCGTACCAGCTGGCAGGACTCACAAACGCCACAAGGGCGCTCCTGAAGGGCACTTTCACAGTTCACCGCCATTGCCAGCAGGCGTGCCATCGTTGTCTTGCCCACACCACGCGGGCCCGAAAACATATAAGCGTGACCGACCCGGCCTTTACGCAAGGCTGCCAGGAGCACATCCTTCACATGTTCCTGTCCTACAACCTGCGTGAAATTGGCGGGGCGGGCATCCCTGTATAGCGCAGCCATACTGCCATGCTAGCACTCTGGGGCAGTTCAAAACGTTGGCAACAGAGCGCTAGCCAAGCCAGCTTCAGTCAAGGACTCAGATGCTGAAACATTTCCACGAAGCATCCGCTTGCGGAGCCCGATATATTTAGCGTTTCCATGGGTCATTGAGATGTCTCAATGACCCATTCGACCTGGGGGAGTTGAAAGCTAAGCGCTAAGACGGCTTAAGGTTTTATCATGGAACTGCTTCTGATGGCACTGCAAAAGGCAATAATCCAGGCAGCTACATTTCAACTGCCCACAAGATAACCGAACTCGGTATCTGTCTGTGCGCCCTTACCAGACAGGTCTAAGCTCTGAAGTGTAAGATAAATCACATGGTGGCAGACGACAGCAGGCTGGGACTGGCCCTGGGTGGCGGCAGTGCCAGAGCCTTTGCCCATATCGGCGCACTCAAGGTGCTCGAGGCGCGTAGTCTGCGCCCTGTCGTTATTTCGGGAACCAGCTTTGGAGCGGGGATTGCTGCCCTATACGCTCTGGGCACGCACGCTGTAGCACTCGAGCACCTGGCACGCAGCCAGAATACGCTTGAACTCTGGGCCCAGCTTTTTGACTTTGGCTGGCATAAAGGTGGCGCGATTCACGGTAAACGCCTGATGTACTGGCTGGACCGCAAGTTTTTCTTCGGAGCAACTTTTAAAGACACCGAAATCCCGCTGGTTATAAGCTGTACCGACATCAGTACAGGCGAGTTGCTGCTACTGCGCGAAGGGTCGATTGCTCACGCCGTGGTGGCAAGCTGCTCGCTGCCTGGAATCTTTGCTCCCGTAGCCTGGCAAGATAAGTGGCTTATGGACGGTGGTTTTGTCGCCACTGTTCCCTTTGCCGCCCTAAATCACCAGCCACTGAACCTGCGCCTGGGGCTGCACGCCGGCATCAATGCCGAAAGAAGTCGGCTGGTTGGCTGGATACGCCGCTGGCAGAACTCCTACCCGGGCCAGTCCCTGCGCAGAACCTTGCTCAATATGCCTGGGCCAGCCCTGTGGCAACGCAGTTGCAAGGCTAGCGCACATGTCCTGGCTTCCTACGGGCAGCGGGTTCTGGCACCCAGCGAGCATCATCTGATACACATGAACCCGCCGATTAGCTGGTGGGACTTCCACCGCTCGCCCGAAGCGATACAGGCGGGTGAACAGGCCATGTGTCACATGCTGGACAACTTACAGAAGCCCGTACTACCATAGACGCCGTGCAACTTTTTATTTTTACCAATCTCGGCCCCTGGTATACCGCCCTTCATCAAGTCGCAACAGCAGTGCGCAGCCAAGACGGCGCTGCAGCACTTAGCGCCTATCAGACCCTTTTTCAGGCACTGACGCGCAGCAAAGCACCGAGCCTGCTGGACGCTGCTGCTGACGACCTACTCAGACAAGACTCCATAATGAGTGAGCAGCTCAGCGAAACGGGCACTCTGGCAAAGGCAATATACGACGCGGCCCTAGTGGATCTCGGGCAGTTATTTGACTTGCTTGCGCAAGACTGGTCACAGCAGGTCAGTCAGCTCTGCGCCAAGGCGCTACCCAGTCTAGATGATTTGCATCCCAAGGCAAGCCCTGACAACCTGCTAAGAGAGTACCCCGACCCACAGGCACTTCTAAAGCAGCTCATTCTGACTTACCAAAAACATGGCACCGGGGTTCTGGCGCGCTATCAGGCCTTCCGCTGGTCAAAAAGACAACTAAGCGGCATTGAGCATCCAGTGCAGTTCAGCTTAGAGCGCCTGCATGGACTCGAGCGCAATATCACGCGCCTGCGCAACAACACCGAGGCATTTCTGGCAGGCAAACCCGCGCAGCATAGCCTGCTTTATGGACCACGGGGTAGCGGCAAGTCAAGTGCTGTCAGGGCGCTTCTGCATCACTACGCCGACCAGGGCTTAAGGCTGATTGAAGTTCAGATTCCTGAGCTGCCTGAGCTACCGCTCCTGACCGAAGTACTGAGACACCGTCCCCATAAATACCTGATTTTTGTCGATGATTTGAGCTTTGAAAGCCAGGACAGCAGCTATCACCCACTCAAAACCGTACTCGAGGGCTCTCTCACTGCCAAAGCAGCTAACATGCTGATTTACGCTACCAGCAACCGCCGGCATCTGGTCAAAGAGCAGTTCAAGGACCGACCTGACCCTCTGGATGACGATGTACATGCCTGGGACAGCCAACACGAACGTCTGGCACTGGCTGACCGCTTTGGGCTTACCCTGACCTTTCCCAGTCCTTCCCAGCAGCACTACTTGAGCATCGTGCAACAACTCGCCAAGATGGACGGCCTGAATCTGGAAGATTTAGAAACCAGGGCGGTACAGTTTGCCGAGTGGGGTAACGGCTACTCGGGACGCACCGCACAGCAGTTTATCGATGCAGTACATGCAGGTCTGGTTTAACTACCATCTTCAAGTCCTGCACCTCATGCTCTTTATAACTGAAGCCGCTCAACCAAAAACGTTTTATACCG
>CAZZPQ010000101.1:0-12221 GCA_964655595.1 uncultured bacterium | reverse complement strand
GTGTTATTGATACCTCGCCGATTACGGCTACTTGTACTAACTGGAAAGGCTGAAGCAATCTTTATCCAACGCTCTTCCTCTTTGGCAAGTAAACGAATAGCAATGCCCAAACCTTGTAAATCCTGGTCTTGGCTAAACAGCAAAACCACGTCATAACGGTTAAGCCTTGTCACGGTCAGAGCATCAATGGCAATCTGCACATCCACCCCCTTTTCGTAGCCAAACTGCACAGCTTGAGTGCTGCCATCAGGCAGTTTTATCTGATTGAGGTGATAGCGAACCTGACCTTGAAAGACGCTGACTCCCTGGGAGCGCAGCACATTAAGTTTATTGCGCCAAAATCCTGCTCTTGCAGAATCTTGAATTGGACTAGGAACACCTGTGTAAAAAGCAATCTGAGCAACTTGCCACCCTTGGCTTTGAGCTACAGCGTGGGCTAGCTTGACTGGATCATAGTTGGGATAATAGTATCCAAAAGCTTCTTTGGCAGCATTGAATAGGTTTTGCCCATCAAAAAGAACAAATACTCGTTTGGTTGAAGGTTCGGTAGCCATGACTAAAAAATAACCCTGCGCGGTGGCTAAAGCCAGCGGCAGGGAGCAGTTACCTGTAGTTTAGCGTATTCTAGGGAAATGTCAAGTCAGGTATCGGACAAACTCAAACACCTCGAGCGAACACAGCTCGAGCTTCACGCAACCAAACGGGGGCTTTTCCGTATCAGTCAGCACACTTGAAATCCACTTCAGCCAGACTCTACACTAAACTTTAATCCACCCGGGAGACTAAAAATGGATATTCTGTCAGTTGCAATAATCATTTTCCTTATTCTGGAGTCCTTGAATATCCTGATCTTGTACTTCAATCCCGGTGGTCGTATGGGCAACGGTTTAGGCGTCTTTAACGCCTACGAAGCGTCCAAGGCGCATCCAGAAATTCATAGACTCATCACCTACCTGATTAACTGGGTCGCAGGTACCAAGCTGATCTTTGTTGCCTTGCTGATCGTGATTCTTCTAACTGCTAGTGCAAGTACCAAGGCTTTTGCAGTACTGGCACTGGTTCTCTCCATCCTGACATTCTTCTGGCGCTTGTATCCAGCCATGCGTGAGATGGATGCAGCTGGCTGGATTACACCCAAAGGCTACTCGAGAACACTTGGTTTGATGATCGCAGGCTTTCTTGGGGGTTTCATCGTTGCCCTAGTTATGTACTGGCTCTTTAATGTAATGACCTGAAGTGTTTTAGAGAATCTTATACCAGGTCCGGATAAATCGCAACAAGATGGCTCTCGGCAGCTGACTTCGTGGCAGATGGGCTCTGCCCCAGTACAACTGCCTTTTCACGGGGTATCAGCCTGACCCGCTCACCTGCTCGGTGGGGGTTGCTGTAGTCGGTATGGACCAGAACGATCTCATCTGCTACACGGACCTGGTAGGTCAGGTCATGGCCCTTGAATTCGCAGCTGATAATTTCTCCACTGGGATAATCCCGATCCTCTCGGCCCAAAGTCAGATGTTCCGGGCGGATGGACAGCATAACCGGTCCCTGCTGCGCTTCGCTGAGCAGAACGGGTCCTAAAACCGTGGTGGCGATGGCACCTGAGGCCTGGGCATTGAGAATATTGGTGCGCCCCAGGAACTGGGCCACAAAGGGTGTGCGTGGTCGGTGATAAATCTCCTCAGGGCTACCGACCTGCTCGATTTTTCCCGAACGCATGACTACGATGCGGTCAGCAAAGGACAGGGCTTCTTCCTGGTCATGCGTGACCAGAATGGCGCTCATACCTGTGATCTTGAGCAGGTTGCGCACCTCGATACGGGTTGATTGCCTTAGCGTAGCGTCCAGGTTGGAAAAGGGTTCATCCAGCAAGAGCAGCCGGGGTTCAGCGGCAATCGCTCTGGCCAAAGCAACGCGCTGTTGTTGTCCACCGGAGAGTTGGTCTGGCATGCGATTTTGAAAGATTTTCAGACCTACCGTGTTGAGTATCTGCTCGGCGCGGCTGCGGCGCTCGCTGCGAGGATACTTGCGCAAGGCAAACATGACGTTTTTCAGCACGCTAAGGTGAGGAAAAAGCGCATAATCCTGAAAGACGATACCGATATGACGTTTTTCCGGGGGGAGTGCCAGGACACTCTGGCCCTCGAGAAGAATATCTCCCGCCTCTGGCTGTTCAAAGCCGGCAATGCTGCGCAGCGTCGTGGTCTTACCACAACCGCTGGGACCTAAAAGCGCCAGGATTTCGCCAGGGAGAACATTAAAACTGATCTGATCAATCACGGGGGGATGCTGGGGATGAAAGCGTTTTGTCAGCTTGAGAACTGAAAGATGGTGCATAGCTTAACGGCGTCCTTCATAAGTGAGTATCAGCCCCACAAAGAGGCTCGAGAACAGCACAATGGCAGCGACAAAGGGAGCGGCCTCGGCTAGCATTCCTTCGGAAGTTCGGCTGAAGACACTCACTGCCAGGGTAGTGTAACCAGTGGGTGCCAGCAGAAAGGTAATCGGCAATTCTTTCATGCCCATCACAAACACCAGAATGACACTGGCAAGGATGCCGCGCCTGAGTAAGGGCAAGGTGGTTTGAGTAAAGGCCAGCAGGGGTCGGTAGCCCAGAGCGCGTGCGGCTTCTTCCAGCCTGGGTGAGGCCTGCAAGAGAGCGCTGCGAATGGGGCCAATCGCCAGCGCCAGAAAATTGATGCTAAACGCAACGATGAGTAGCAGCAGCGACTGATAGAGGAAAGGTGCTGAGCGCAAAGCAAAAAAGACCATAGCCAGTGCCAGCGCAATGGGTGGCAGAGCGTAGCCCAGATAACTTAAGCGCTCGAGCGTCCGACTGAACCAGCCTGCGTGACGCACCCCAAGATAGGCAACTGGCAAAGCAAACATAGCAGCAACCAGCGCCGCTGGAGCAGCTGCAGCAGCAGAGCGTACAAATGCTAGTAGCAGACCACTGATACTGAGCTGCGGAGGTGCCAGCAACAGCCAGTAAGCCGTGATGAGTACCGGTAAACCGATGGCTAGAAAAAACACCGTGCCCAAAAACAGATAAGCGAAGGGACGACCCCATTTTAAGTTCACCAGCGCTGCTTGTCTGGCAATGCCCGTACCCGTGCGACTGAAGCGCCTGCTTCCTAAAAGCCCCGCTTCGGCAAGCACCACAGCAAGTGTCAGAGCCAGGAGCATCAGCGCCAGCCAGGCAGCATAGACGCGGTCAAACGCCGCAGAGTACTGAAGATAAATAGCATAACTAAAGACCTCATAGCGCATCAGGGCCACCACACCAAAGTCACCTAGCACATACAGTGCGATGACTAACCAGCCAGCTAGCAGCGCTGGTCTCAGTTGCGGTAAGGTCACGTGCCAGAAGGTCTCACGCGCGTTGTAGCCCAGGCTCTGGGCACTTTCCTGCAAACTTGGGTCAAGGCCAAGCAGGGCTGCGCGAAGGTTCAAAAACAGATAAGGAAAGGTATAGAGTGTGAGTGCGCTGACTGCACCCCAGTAACCGTTAGCTCGAGGAATAACGATGTCAAAAAGCTGTGCCAAAATGCCGTAATTACCTCCCAGACCAATCAGTGCATAGGCCATGACATAACCAGGAATGGCCAGCGGAACGACAGCTAACCAGGTGATAAGGCGCTTGTACGGCAAGTCAGAGCGAACTGTTAGCCAGGCCAGTGGCAGCGCAATCAAGGTGCTAAAAAAGAGTACTCCGCCTGTTAATAGCAGAGTGTTTTGCAATAGGCGCAGATTGCGGGGTCTAAAAATCAGGTTTTGGATGGTGGCAGGATCGGCTTCAAAAGCGCGTATCAGCAGGTAGGCAATGGGCAAAAGCATCCCCACCCCGGCAATGAGTGCCGGGATGAGGAAGTACCAGGGAAGCGCTGAGCGCCACCTGTTGCTTTTGAAGTCTTGCCCAAGGACTATAGGAGACCAACCTCCCGCAAGAGGTTGAGGCTTCCATCCAGGTCGTCGATGGTATCAAGGTCGATAGCTGGACTGGCTGTCAGGAGGGTATCGAAGTCAACCAGGGCAGGGTTTTGGATGACGCCGCGGGTAACCGGATACTCGTAGACATTTCCGGTAAAGTACTGCTGCGCCTGATTGGAGAGCAGAAACTCAACAAATTGCAGAGCAGCGTCATAGTTACGACTTGTTGCCAGGATGCCCACCCCGGCAACGTTGACCATATTGCCGATGTCATCATCGGCAAAAAAGGTCTGCGCCACCGGATAATTGGAGTCGTTTGCCAGATAGCGAAGCAGGTAGTAGTTATTCACCAAAGCAAAGTCCACTTCGCCAGCGGCGATGGCTTCAACCTGAGTGCTGTTGTTGCGGTAGACCTGGGTATTATTGGCAATCATGCCCTCGAGCCATTCACGCGTCGCATCTTCACCATGAATCACGCGCATGGCAGTGACAAAGGCCTGAAACGAGCCGTTGGTCGGTGCCCAGGCGACGCGGCCACGGTAGCGCTCGTCGGTGAGTTCAAAAACGCTTTGCGGCATTTCGTCTTCAGGAATTCGCTCCGGCGAGTAGGCCAGCACGCGTGCCCGCCCACTGGTGGCAACCCAGTTCCCTTTGCTGTTGGTGTAAATAGCGGGTAAATCAGCTGTCAGCTCCAGAGGCAAATTGGCAAACAGACCCATGTTAGAGAGCGCTCCGAGCGCGCCGCCATCCTGGGCCCAGTAGATATCCGCAGGGCTGGCTGCGCCCTCTTCCTGAATGAGAACCGCCAGCTCGGCAGTCCCACCATAGCGAACATTCACGCGAATACCCGTATCTCGTTCAAACTGACGAATAATCGGATCGACCAGGCCCTCACCGCGTCCAGAGTAAAGTGTCAGACTCTGAGCCACAGTGAAACCCATGAGAAAAAAGCCGAGTGCGAGTGCGAGACGAATCATTGTGTACATACTATCCTCCAGCTTATCAACCTTGTCCTGCGCAGGGGGTGACAGGTGATGGTTTAATTCCGAGTGTTACCATCGGAATTAGCTGTATCATGCCACATTCAATCCCGACTGTCAAACTCGGGATTGCGACTTGTTGCTTTTCGGAATGATTCCGAAATATCGTGGGGGACGGGATTTCTGGCATCGCCTTCAGGAACGGGATTTCCGGTTTTCAAAGGGCAGGTGAATATTGCGCTCGAGCACCGTGCGCAGGACCATGGTCGTTTGGGTGCGCTCTACCCCTTCCAGCACAAAAAGCCTGTCCAGGAAAGCGTCCAGTTCCTCAGGGCTGCTGACCCGAACCTTGGCAATGTAGCTATAATCACCAGCCACAGCGTGTAGCTCTTCAATTTCTGGCAGCTCTGAGAGGTTATTCACCAGATTCGCTGCCGGATTACGTGGTTGAGGAATGATAGCAACATAAGCACAAATGGGTAAGCCCAGAGCTTCAGGGCTCAAAACTGCCTGATAGCCACTAATGACACCGTGCTGCTCGAGTTTGCGGATACGCTCGCCAACGGCTGGGGCTGACAAAGCCACTGCCTTGGCAATCGCGGCGTGGGTAGCGCGACCATCTTCGCGAAGAATGTGCAGAATCTGTTGGTCGATAGGATCAAACGTCATGCTGCTATTGTACTGGATAGGGCACTAAGACAGAATCACGGGGCGCACTTGCACAATCGGCGGTGGGTAGTGCTTAAAGGCAGCGATGAGTTAAAAGCAATGAGTGATGAGTGCTGAGAGCCTTTATTCCCCTTTACTTCCTGCTTTTGCCGCTTAACAAGTGTTAAACTAGCCGCTATGAGCATTAAACCCGACTGGTGGATTCGCCAGCAAGCCCAGGCTGGCATGATTGAACCTTTTGAAGACCGTCTTGTTCGAAGTAAGCAAGAAAGTGGCGTCATCAGCTATGGACTCTCGAGCTTTGGCTATGATCTGCGGGCCGCGCCGGAGTGGCGGATTTTTGTCAATGCCTTTAATACCGTAGTAGACCCCAAGGATTTTGATATCAGCAGCCTGATCGAGTACGAGGGTGAAACCTGCATCATCCCGCCTAACTCCTTTGTGCTGACGCGCTCGGTCGAATACCTGAAGATTCCCAATGACGTCATGGTTATTGCATTAGGAAAATCGAGTTATGCACGCTGCTTTCGAGGGGATACTCGAGTCGCCTTGGCTAATGGCGGATTTGCCAGCTTGGAAGAGATGGCTGAGCGACACGAAGCCGGCGAAAGGTTTTTTGGCTATAGTATTGGCCCACACGGCAGAATGATCGTCAGTTATCTAGACGCCCCCCGTTATATCGGACGTGACAGTCTGCTCGAACTGACTCTGGATAATGGCGAAGCGATTCACTGTACGCCCGATCACCAGTTTCTGATGCGCGATGGGCGTATGCTTGAAGCGACCTCATTACGCCCTAACGATTCGCTGATGCCCCTCTATCGTCATCTGGCACGCGGTTATGAAATGGTGTATCAACCGCTCACGGGTACCCTCTATCCCACGCACCGCTTGGCAGACGAGTGGAACCTCAGACACGGCATTTACCAGGATGTGCCAGACAGTCACCGCCACCACGTGGATTATAATCGCCTTAACAACTACCCCTGGAACATCATGAGGATGAACGCCAGCGATCATATCCGACTTCATAACAGTGAAACCTATGGAGACAACTTTGATGCTGAGGAGCACTCCGCTGCTATACGGGATGCGTTTGAGCGTCTGGGCAAAAACCCCCTCTGGCAAAACCACTTCAATGCGCAGCAGCGTGAACGTGCACAGCGATTCTGGCATGACGAGGACTACGCACAGAAGCGAGCAAGCTTACTCAGGCAACACAAAGACTATTGGCAAAGGGCAGATACCAGAGAAGCCCAAAGCATCAGGCAACAACTGTTCTGGGACAGTAATCAGGAGGCCAGGCTGGCGCAAGCAGAGCGTTCACACTTGTCCTGGCAGCACAGCAGTGACACACGACGCCACAAGCAAGCAGAGCTCGCTCGCAGTTTACGCTTGCGGCCAGAGATTGATGCCAAAGCTGTTCGCCAAGCACTTGATGCCACAGGTTCGCTGCGTGGTGCTGCTAAGCTGCTCAATTGTGACCGATCGGTTTTCAGGCGCTTTCCTGAAATCATCAGAGACTTCAGAGGACAAATGCCAGAATGGCGCAATCATAGGGTAAAACATATTCGTGAACTGTCTGGTGATCACGATGTCTACTGTCTTAGTGTTCCTGAGGCGGGAAACTTTGCACTGGAAGCGGGCGTGTTCGTCCACAATTGTGGCATCGTTGCTAACGTAACCCCTTTAGAGCCTGGCTGGGAAGGACATGTGACGCTCGAGCTGTCCAACACAACTCCCCTGCCTGCCAAGGTCTACGCCAACGAGGGTATTGTGCAGCTGCTGTTTTTTCAGGGTGAGCGTCCGGAAGTGACCTATGCAGACCGTAAGGGTAAGTATCAGGGGCAACTTGGTGTGACCTTGCCGAAGCTCTAGCAGGTATCATAGGCATAGAGCCTCACTCCGTTACAAGCAAGTCTTTCCAGTACGCAAGTCTAAACATTGCCCCTGCGCGCATGAAGCAAGACTCGGATCAGGCCACTTCCAGGGCTTCCTGGCTGCCGATTTCTGGCAATTCCAGAATAAAACGTGTGCCTTTGCGTGACTGGCTCTCCACGAGTAGTTCAGCTCCGTGAGCGTCAGCAATCTGCTTGGCAATAGCCAGCCCAAGACCTGCGCCGCCCCCAGGCCCCTTGTAAAACTTGTTGAAAATCTGCGGAATCATATCTTCGGGAATACCCGTACCCCAGTCATGGACCTCGAGCCTGATTTTGTCACCATGGCGCTCGACCCGCAGCCTGACTTTAGTGTTGTCACCTGTGGCGCGAATCGCATTACTGACAAGATTACGAACAAGCTGGCGCAGGCGTTCCGGGTCTCCCAGGAGCGTTTCGCCTGTCTGACCCTCGAGGCTTACACCAGGAAACTCTTTGGCGATAGGCTCAGCCACATCAGAATAAGGGTCGAGCAGGTGCGGTACCATTTCTCGAATAAGTTCCCCGCGTGAGAGTTGCAGTAAGTCTGATACCAGACGTGACATGGTGTTGGCAATGCGCTTGGCATCACCAAGGTCGGCCTGCACCTCAGGATTGGCACGTCGTGAGGCTCGCTCGAGAAAGCCCCGCAAACTAGTCAGCGGCGTGCGTAGTTCGTGACTGGTTTCAGCCAGAAAGCTGCGCTGCGCGTCCATCGAACCCTTCAGGCGCTCAATCAGGGCATTCAGCACACCAGCAAGCTTGCCAAGTTCATCATTAGGTCCCTGATATCCAATAGGATGCAGGGCGTTGGGCTCGAGTCCGGCAGCAAGTCGCGCCAGTGTGGCGACAGGCCGCATCGCCGCACGGGCCACCAGATAGCCTGCCACCGCACCAATGCCTATCAGGCTAAGGCTAATCACCAGTAACCACTGTGCCAACTGGCGCATCACGGTATTGATGAAATTGGTTGTTCCCAAAACGACCACAACGCCTCGGTCAAAAGGTGCCAGCTCAGCGACCACCGGGCGATTCGCCAATTGCCCACGCCAACTGCTGCCACCTTCGCGGGCGCTTAGAATCACGGACTGAGGTATGACTGCCTCAGCAACCTCAAACTCGGGTGCGGAGGCTGCCAGAAACGCACCGCTTAAGTCATAGATCTGGATGATGATGCGCGCACTAGGCGTATCCAGACGGTCGAGACTTTCGTCGGTTTCAGTACCGCTGTAAAGAGACGCCAGCATGCTGGCGTCTCGCTTTAAGGCACGTTGCAGGTCGCCTGTCAGGCTTTGACGTACCAGCAAAAAAACTGCCGTCGATGACAGGATGGTCAAAAGCGTGATGGCAAGCGCTGTCAGAACGGCAATGCGCCAACGCAAAGGCACATCGCGGCGTCTAAACATCAGTGGACCTCTTGCTAAGAGCAAGTGAGATAACCATGCCTACTGGTCTCACGATTGCCCAGTTGATACTTGCACAAGAAGCCTAGTCACTCTAGCTGGTGTAGCAAACTCAGCCTTCATCCCCTTAGCTTAAACGATTAGGCTGATCAGTGTTTAACCTTTGACGGCGTAACCGATGCCACGCACGGTGCGAATCATGCCGTATCCTCCAGCGTCGCGCAGCTTGCTGCGGATATTGGCGATGTGCACGTCCACCACATTGCTTGAGGGCGGCAAGTCCTCACCCCAGACGCTTTTTTCGATTTCTTCACGGCTGTAGACCCGACCTGGCTGGTTGCAAAGATAGACCAGTAAATCGAACTCGCGAGGCGAAAGCTTGACTTCTGAATCTTCCCAGAACACCTGGCGTCGTGCTGGATCGATGGTCATATCGCCGATTTTTTGCACAGCGCCTGAGCTTCTGCGGCGCAGTTGTACGTTAATGCGCGCCAGAAGCTCATCAGCATGAAAGGGTTTCGCCAGATAGTCATCGGCACCTGAATTGAGCATTTCTACTTTGGTCGATACGTCATCACGCGCTGTCAGAATGATGATGGGGGTTTCGCTGGTTTTGCGAACCCGCCTGGCAATTTCTGCACCATCCATATCGGGCAAGCCCAGGTCAAGTACCACCAGATCAGGGTTTTCCTCGCGAATGGCAGACAGACCACGCACACCGGTATCGCAGTGCGTCACGCGGAAACCGACATCTTCGAGCTCGAGTCTGAGCAGACGGCTTATATCCAGGTCATCTTCAACAATGAGTACGTGCTTGTTAGTCACGCTCGTATCCGTTTTTGTGTCAATATCAGTCATCTTTATTGCCTCCTTCAATAAGTACAAGTCGGAGGTTGATACCTCGTTCTTCTATCAACCATCGTCTGAACGACAAGGGGCCTTCGATTTCTTCAAAGCTCAATAGAATATCCTCACCATCGGAACTAATGCGGGCCCTGAGTGCCTTGTTGCTCATGGCCTCGTCGGATTTCGCATAGATATTTTTGGCAGTTTCCTCAAGGGCATCATCGGGCCTGAGAATCATGACGCGCACTGTACTGTCGGGCTCGAGTTTACCCTCCAGAATGAGCCAGCTATCCTGCACCTGGGCACTGGCGTAAATAGTGAGTAAATCCATAGACACCACCCGCACCTCAGTACCTTCTGCCATCTCAGGCAGGCTCGAGATTGTTTGACTCACCAAAAACCAGAATAGTAATTCAATCACGCGGAACCTTCTAACAGATCTTATGCTACGTGCTGGCTTCTTGAAAGAATAGCGAACTTATTAAAGAAACCTTCATTGAAGACAGTAGCTCGGCCTTTAGAGTTCAGTCAGCAATTGCCGCGCTTTCTCATGATCCTCCTGGTCCTGTGCCGTAACAGCCGCCAGGCTCAGGGCTAACTCGAGCTGCATTCTGGCAGCATCCTTATCCCCTAGCCGGATGAGCGCCTCACCATAATCAACGCGGTGGGTAATGGCCACTGGGTCAAGCTCTATGGCACGTTCAAACAGTGGTCCGACCTGTCCGCTGCGCCCGCCTGCAATCCAGGGCACTTCCAGATGCCACAGCGCCAGGGCGTGATATGCACCGCTGTGACTCGGGTCAAGTTCGATGGCGCGCTCGAGAGATGACTTGACTTCGCCAGCGAGGTTTAAAGATTGCAATATACCCTTAAACTGCGCCAGTCGTCCGAGGGCTCGAGCAAGTTCAAAATGTGCCTCTGCTTCAGCGGGTACAGCCGCTATGGCCTCTCTGGCATGGACGGCAGCTTCTTCGTAAAGACGTTCGGCCTCTGTGCCAGACAGCGTGCCGGCGAGAGCGGTTTTAGCCTTGGCCAGCTTGTATAGCGCCTGGATGTTGCTGCTGCGCTGCTCGTAAGCTTCCTGATACTCAGCAATGGCGCGTAGGTAATCCCCAGCGTCATAGGCACGGTCACCATCGGCAACGGTAGCAAAGACCAGTGAAGCGACAAAAAAGATAGTCGTAGCGAAAAAGAGCCTCATAGTATCCCTTTCACCTGGAGTCGCAGGGCATTTCACAAGGCCAGAGCAGTCCGAGTGATTTAATTACTCGCGCCCGGGATCACATAGACCCAGGACTTGAAGTACGACTCAGTTGCCTCATAATACCAGTTTTATCTGGGCTTACACTTAAAGCAGAGAATGTTTTTGAGTGTATACCAAAGGCGGTATAAACACCTGCTGCATTCCCTTTTTCCACCTGGCCATGGGCGCTAGCCTGCGCTGGCACGACGATCTGAGACCTTTTGTAGATTTTTCATAGGCATGTTATCGCTAGTGATATGCGGCAAGATTGCTTTGGCTAGCGTATTATCAGGGACCAAAAGAAGCTACAGCACGGCGCTTGTGCGAGCTGAGGTGTAAGCTGGATGCAGCTTCTGTCGCCTCAATCGTTATGGTTTGGGTCACCTTGCTTGAAGGCCCATACCGCGTAGAGAGGATCACCCTCAGTGGGAACTATGCAACGTGAGAACACCTCACCAAGACCTTGTGTTTGAGTAAAGTAGCTTTTGACCAGGCGCATATGAGCAGCATCGTCAGATGCACGCCAGGCGAGTACTGCCTTGGAAGGAAACATACGATTGGAAAAGGTGACGATAAAAGGCGCACCAGTCTTCAGACTGCGCACAACTTCGCCAAAGGTATCATCGGGACGCGTCATATACTGCACACTCAGGCTACAAACCACTCCATCAAACTCGGCGTCATGAAAAGGTAGCCTGGCACAAAGATTCAGGTCAAACACAACCACTTTGCTAATGGCTGAGTTGGCCTCCATTTCGGCCTTGTTGAGTCCCAGACCGGTGACCATGTCAAACTTGCTGGGTAGATGTGAGTGATAACTTGACATCAGGTCAAGGATGTGACCACCAGTGGGTAGTAGTTCATCATAGAGAAGCTGCGCTGCCCGTGAAGCTCCTTCGTCGATATGCGTGACGAAGCGGGGTTCCGTGTAAAACAATTCATCGGGGCGCTCATCCACGCGACGGAAGAATTCAGGGTAAATCTTATTCATACACTATGTATTATGAGGGGAATCTTCATGAAAAGCAGCGTCCTACCTCACGATTTATCAACAACGCTCCCCTTTAACCCATATTTCCCAGGCTCCCACCAGGCGATGGGGTATTTTCTTAGGCATAGAAGTACCAGAAAGGCTAGCATGACTTCAGACCTGTGACCTATATTATACCGAGCCCGATAAATTGCTTAAAGATTTGAAAAGCGCTTCCCCGCTTCCTAACGCGCTGCTCGGGATAAA
>CAZZPQ010000100.1:0-12335 GCA_964655595.1 uncultured bacterium | reverse complement strand
CTGTGGTGATGATTTCGGTACTGCCATCCTGGTAGACAAGCTCAAGCTGCGCCAAGAACTGCGCCTTATCCACGTACACCTGCCGGTTGCCCATACCGACAAATCCTGCGGCCCAGCCGTCTCCCAGAATGGCACCCAATGTGTTATCTCCCTCTTGTAGTAAGGCAGCAACGTCATAGACCTGATAACGCACCTGCTTGCGGTAATCGGTCCAGCCTGGGGCAAAGACATCGTCGCCGACGGTTTGACCGTTCAGCGAGCATTCGTAAACCCCCAGCGCCGTTGCGTACAGTCTGGCTTTGGCGAGCGGCTTGGTCATCGTAAAGGGCTTACGAAAAAAGGGGACGGGAACACTCGAGCGCGCCCCACCAGAGAGCGCCGCCGCAATCCAGTCAGCCTGCCAGTCACCCGTCTCTAACAGACCCATCTCAAACCAGGCAACCGGGCTGTGGCTGGCGTCACCCTGCTCATCCCAGACAGTCACCTGCCAGTAGACCTGCTGTCTGGAGCGTAGCGCCTTACCCGCATAGACAACCTGAACCGACTGGTCTGTTGCAACCTTGCCACTATCCCAGAGGTTGGCTTTACCCTCAGCGAGTAAGGCTTCATCACTGGCAGCTAACACTTGATATGCAGTCTGCTTTACACCGCGCCTGTCTGCCTGAAGCTGCCAGCTTAAGCGCGGCTTTACGACATCTATCCCCAGCGGATTCTTGCGGTATTCGCAGGTGAGTTTGATGACCTCTGTCATGACTCACCGCGCCCCGCAAGCTTGCAGGCAAGCCTGCATGTGACCGCGCGCCTCGGCGGCAATGACGCTGCAACGTGTGACATCATAGTCCTTGGCACCGATGACCTCGAGGTTGAGCGGCCCGGTGTAACCACCCTCGTGCAGCGTGCGAATATAACCGACCAGATCAATGTCCCCGCGCCCATTGGCCTGATTTTCTGGTGTGCCGGGTCCCTGCTGTCGCCCCTTGCAATCGCGAATATGAACATGTTTGACGCGCGAAATTACAGCAGCAATTGCTTCAACCGGGTTTTCGTTGGCGCGGTAAATGTGTGAGGGGTCCATGTCAATGCCAAAGGCCGGTGAAGAGATGGCATCCATGATGCGCAAGGTGGTCGGTGTGTTGTAGACACTCTGCCCCACATGCGCCTTAACACAGAGCGTCACCCCATAATACTCAGCCCGCTCAGCTAGTTTGCCCAGCGACTCAATTGAGATTTGCAGGCTGGCTTCGTCATCCGTTGTGCCCCCAGGACCACAGTTGATAATGGGAATGCCGATTTCAACAGCCGCCTGCATCGCTTGCTCCATCAGTTCAGGGTCCTGCCGAGGTTGCTCCATGGCAAGGAGCTCGAGCCCGTATTCTTTGGCAAGCCGTTTGACCTCTGGGGCAATCTCTTTCCAGCGGCTCAGAACCAGATGCTCGCTCATGCCATCAATGGCAGATACCTCAACCCCGTCATAGCCTGCCATCGCCAGATGCTGAAAGGCAGTCTCCATGCTGTGCCCACCGAATAAAACTGTGTTTGCGCCGAGTTTCATAGTTTCCTTTCCAGCAATGAGCAATGAGTTGAAAGCAATGAGCAGGTTTTGAACTCATTGCTCATTGCTCGTAGCTGTATTTTTTCATCGCTTCTGCAAAAAAGTCAAAGTCATGTGTGCCCGTGTCAAGTTTCCAGCGTTCTAGTGTGTCGGGTCGTACGATGATACGCGCTAGTTGGATACCCAGAAAATCCTCCAATCTTGTTAGCGTTTCTTCGTGGTTTAAGACAAAATCCTCAAAGCGGACTTCCAGCCAATGTTTGGGTTTGGGTGTTGTTTTCACCAGGTCGTACTGGTACTTCCAGGAAATAGCACGGCGCAGGCGCTCATTGTCAGTGACAGGGTAGCGGACATTAAAACGCCCCAGATCATCGGTCACGTGACTGCCCAGAATGCTGTCTCTGGGGTCGCGTATCCAGAAGATGTATTTGGCTTCTGGATACATGCGCGTAATCCAGGGATAACACAGGGTGGTTTCGGGAATCTTCCAGCCTTTGAGTGCTGCTTTATTCATTAAGACAGACTCGAGATAATGGCTAATCCGTTCGTGGAACTCTTCGGGAATCTCGGCGGACAATGCCCGACTAAAGTCCCACTCGAGCCCGCCCTTATGCTCGACGTAAGCCGCAAAAATCCGGCAAGCGTCATACATCGCTTCAGGCGGAATCAGATCACCCGAGGCGTTGAGTTTGCTGCCCATATAGACCCCACTGGCATAGAGCGTGTGTGACATCGCCCGGGTGCCCGAGTGCCCCCGTCCAATCACGGTAATCAGTGACATTAGAGGCTGACCACCTGCCCTGTTTCCCACGACTGAATACAGGCTTCAATGACCTTTTGACCTTTGAGGGCATCTTCGCCTGAGGCGGAAATATCTTTGGGGTCAAGCGACTTTAGATTCTCATCAATCCAGATATCGATGCGGCTTTTGAAGGTTTCGCTGAAGTGTTTCATACCACCGACGTAATCGTGGCGCTCGAGCTCTTTTTCATAGCGTGGATAAAATGTCAGGTGTTCGCAGGCATCCTGCAGGACAAAACGCCCATCTGAACCCACCACATCCAGTGTTTCTAAACCGTACGTTCCTGCTGCGCCAAAGTTGCCTTCGTAGCTGCCGCGCAGATGCCCAATGATGCCGTTGTCATACAGCACATTCACCTGCACATTGGTCCAGGTGTCACGCCCTTTGCCTTTCTTGAAAAAAGCATGGACTTTGCTAACTTCCGCATTGGCAAAGTAGCGCATGATGTCAAAGGAATGTGGGTGCAGCGCGCGCATGTGAAAATGCGGTGAACTTTCATTGGGGTTGTTAATCCACATGGTCAGGTCAATCATATTGAGTTCACCCAGGCGTCCAGCGTTCACCCAGTCTTTAGCCAGGTAGGCGGCAGGGGTAAAGCGGTGGTTTAGGTTAATGCCGTAGCGAATGTTCTTTGCTTTTGCCAGAGCGACCATCTCTTCGGCCTTTGAGATTTCGTTGGAGATGGGTTTTTCACCCAGTACAGCAATACCAGCACTCAAGAGTTCCATGGTTGGCTCAAAGTGGTCACCGCCGTTTTCCTTACCTGCGGTGCAGACGCTGGCGATGTCAATGTTTAAGCCACTGGCGAGCATCTCTGCGATGCTTGTGAAGGCTTGCGCACCATAGCTTTCTGCACCTTCTTTGGCTTTTTCCGGCAGCGCATCACAAATGGCAACGATGTTGCACTCAGGATGCGCGGCGTAAACTCTGGCGTGGGTGTTACCGATATTCCCAATTCCGATAATTGCAACATTAAGCGGCATACGGTTCCTTTCTCAGAGGGCAGTTATTTCTTTGAAGTTGATTTTTTGGCTTTGGTGGCAGGTTTCTTGCTTGTCTTTTTATCACCAGCCTGCAGCTTGGCGGCCTGCTTGGGGTCACCAATATGCAGCGTGTCGTAGGCTTGCTGCGAGGTCTTAAAGGACCCCAGCCCTTTATGTCCGTGCCAGTCGCCCTGATGGTACATCGGATTGGGTTTAGCCGTGGCCTTTTCACGTTTGGCAATGTGCGACTCCATGCGCGCGTGCAAAAAGGCAAGCACTTCAGGTTGTTGGTCAGCAAGGTTGTGATTTTCCTCTGGGTCGTCTATCAGATTATAAAGTTCAACCTCAGGCTTGAAGTGAAAATCAGGCTCGAGCGCCACCATCAGCTTCCATTCGGGGGTGCGCCAGCCATGCTTGCGCATCCAGGTGCATTCGGTAATGTAGATTTCACTCTCGAACGAACTTGCCTCACCGCGGATGAGTTTCAGCAGGCTTTGCCCATCAAACTTGTCCTTGACTTTGATATCGGCGAGTTCTAACAGGGTGGGCACCAGGTCCTTGTGCTGGTTATAGCCGTTAATACGAGTATTCGCCGGAACCTTAGTCGGGTAGCGAATAATGAGGGGTACATGCAGCACGTTGTCATACATGCCGTGATGGTCAAACCAGCACTCGTGCTCGTAAAGGGTTTCACCATGATCGCCATTGATTACAACTATGGTGTCATCCAGAATCCCGTGAGTCTCGAGCGCCGTAACAATGCTCTGGATACAGGCGTCCATATAGGCAATAGCACCGTCGTACTGGGCGATAACATAGTCCTTGTCGGTAATCCCTGGCGGCATCCAGCTGGCAAAAAAGTCCCGAAAGGGCTTAAAGTTCATGACGGGTTCCATGGATTTATTCGCTGGATCCGTCTCATTACCGTGATAGAACATACGCTCATAGGGCGCTGGGGGTAGGTAGGGGGCGTGGGGGTCCATGTGGCGCAGCATCAGAAAAAAGGGCTGCTCAGTGGCGACAAGGCGGTCAATTTCTGGCAGCGTTACCTCGTTTAGGTTCTGCGCTTTGGGGCTGCGCCCTTCGTTCCAGCTCCCCCAGGCAGCGTAGTCCAGGTAGCGGTCGAAGCCGCGTGCGCTGGGATTACCCGTAAAACCCACACAGGTGCTGGTATAGCCGGTATCCTTGAGGATCTCCGCCAGTGTTCGTATATCCTGACGCAAGCCGCCCTGATGCCGCAAAGCGACGACCTGTGTGCCAAAACAGTCTTTACCGGTTAGCATTGAGGCGTAAGCGCTGGTGGTGGGCACGTGCGCACTGAAGGTGTTTTCAAAGAGCGTCCCCTGCTCGGCAAAACTGTCAAGATGCGGGCTGGTAAGGCGGGTGTAGCCGTAGCTGCTCATGTGGTCAGCACTCAATGAATCTATGGCAACAAGCAGGATATTTGGTTTGCGTCGCTTCATCTTCTTAAGCTCCTTTGTTGTGATAAACCTGGCCATGTAAGTGATCACAATCGCTATGTATGTGCAGTCAGCCATTGCTTCATTGATTGGGTGGCGCGCCGACTCGGTTACTGACCTCGTTGTGTACCATGACTTTACACGTGTAAGCCGGTAGCTGTCAATAATCCGAAGTAGTTGGAGATTCATGAAGTGTCGCCTCTTCACAAATGCTGAAATGGGTGCTAAACTTACACGAGTAATTAAAAATATACTTATACCGCTAAGCGATAAGTGAACCCGTTTGCACCATGTCTCTGGTGTGTCCTAAGGGAAATTATTTTGCCGTACAGGAGGTGATATTTTTTAAGCTGTGTTCGTTCGCAATAGTTGGATTGTTCAGGGTATTACTCAGATAGGAGATTTATGTTTAAAACATTACTGCTAAGTGTCGTACTCGCTGGTGTTGTAGCGGCATGGGCTCAGCCTTCGGGATTGCCTGTAGACGTACCTCGAGCTGAGCTGTTTGTTGCTGATCAAATCTTTCGCTATCCAGACAGTGGTAACTATAACCTGTGGTCTGGTGCTCAGACCCCACATCGTCACGCCCTGATGATGGAGACACTCTGGTACCGCGACCAGGAAACTGGCGAGCGTGTTATGGGGGTTGCTGTTTCTGGCCCAGATTACAATGACGACTTTACTCAGATGACAGTTAGCCTAAGAGATAACCTGTTCTGGAGTGATGGGGTCCAGTTCACTGCCGATGATCTTGTCTTTACCGTAGAAACGATCAGGGACACCGAAGGCTTGGTCAACAGTGCTCCCTGGAGAGCGCAACTAAACCAGTTTGGGGCGACTGTTGAAAAGCTGGATGACTTTACTGTGCGCTTCAACCTGACAGAGTCAAACCCGCGCTTCCACACGCTCTTTGAGACCCGCTGGAACGCCATGTATATGATGCCCAAGCATGCCATAGAGCAGATTGACGATCTTGTGACCAGCACCTTGCCTGATCCAGTTGTTCTCGGTGCCTACCGTCCAATCCAGGCAGATGCTACGGGCTTTTGGGAGTTGTTCGAGCGCCGTGATGATTGGGAGCGTACGCCAGCAGGTGTCATCACTGCTAATCCTGGTCCCAAATATATCATGACTATTTTTTACGGTGATAGTGCCAGAAAAGCCATTGCCATGTCTCGGGGTGAACTTGATGTTTACTTTGACGCAGACTTTGAAGCTTTTGAGACTACACTTGATGGTACGCCGACTGCACGGTCGTGGTACACGGAGTTTCCCTGGGCCTATCCCAATGAAGTAGCTACGCGCTTCTTTTCCTTCAATCAGGAGACTGACCCTATCTATGCTAACAAGGATGTGCGCTGGGCACTGACACTGGCACTGGATATAGTGGAGTTGCAGACGGAATACATTGGTGGTGTTGCCAAAGTCACCCCCATGCCCATACCGCCGACCGCATCACTCAGTGCAATCTACTTGGAACCCCTTGAAGACTGGTTACAAAGTATCGAAATTGATTTGGGTGATGGCGAAATGTACAGCCCTTACGACCCCAGCATTCCTGAACAGATTGCTCTATGGGCTGAGCGTCAGGGCTATGCTGTGCCTGGAACGCCCAGAGAAGTCTTTGGTACTGGCTGGTGGCGCTTTGACCCCGATGCAGCCGAGAAGCTGCTTGTGAATAACGGTTTTAGCCGTGCCAGTAATGGCAGATGGCTCAAGCCCGATGGTAGCCCCTGGCGTATGGAATTGCAATCACCACCTGACGAAAACGACGCCTTCCGCATGGCGAACGCCGCAGCTGACATGTGGAGTGACTTTGGAATTGAAGTCAACCTGCAAGGGCTCGAGCGCAATGTGTGGGACCAGAATCACGTCATCGGGCAATATCAGGTTAGTACACCCTGGCACAGCTTTGCGCTTGCCTCTGGTGATGCCTGGTCTGAAATACGTGGCTATCACCCAGACTTTTATGTCCCTAACGGAGAAGATTTCCGCAGTTTGGGTAGTGGTCTCAACCACATGCGCATCAATGATCCAGTTCTTGGAGACTTTATCGACGCGATGGCAGATCTCAATCCTGAGAGTGCTGAGAATATTGAGGTAATGCAGGCGTTTCTCAAGTACTTTACTGAAGAGATGTACTTTATTACCACCATCAGCTTCAAGAAGTTTGTTACCTGGGATGAGCGCTATTGGACGGGCTTCCCGACCGCTGAAAGTCCTGACTTTATGCCGCTTTACTGGTTCCATGGTGGCAAGTTTGCTTTCCAGGGCCTAGAGTCTACTCAGTAGACATAATAAGCATTCAAGAGGTCAAGGCGCGCCTTGACCTCTTGCTCCCTTATCATGAAATTACTCCTGACCTTTATTTTACCCCGCCTGTTGCAGTGGGCCGTCGTGATATTTATCGGGGTGACCCTCACGTTTCTGATTCCCAGATTGTCTCCGGTGAACCCCATAGATAACGCCATGGGGCGGCTTACCGCCTTTCAGACGATGTCGCCAGAAGCAACCATGGCCTTGCGTGAGTCCCTGCTTGACCTTTATGGGATGACGGGTAGTCTATGGCAACAGTACCTCAACTTCTGGAAGCGGGTTATAACCCTTGATCTGGGACCGTCCTTTACGACTTTTCCCACCCCGGTAACCAAACTGATTGGTAACAGTATCGGTTGGACAGTAGGACTTTTGGGTTTGGCAACCATCATTGCCTGGGTGATTGGGCTCATCCTGGGTACGCTGGCAGGCTACTTTCCAAACAAGTGGTGGTCGCGGCTTCTGGAAAATACCCTGATTACTATCTACCCGATTCCCTACTATATTCTGGCTTTTCTTATGCTTATGGCCTTTACCTATTACTGGCCAATTTTCCCGCTTGTGGGTGGCTCGAGGGGCACGCCCGGCTTTACGCTTAGCTATCTTGGTAGCCTGCTGTACTACGGCTTTTTGCCAGCGATATCCATTATCATTGGGGGCGTCGCCTTTCGCTTTATCATGTCAAAAGCACTGACGTCCAGTGAGCGCTCGAGTGATTATGTGCGCTTTGCTGAAATGGCTGCACTGCCCAAGCGAAAGATACTGTTTTCCTATCTGATTCGCAATACCATGCTGCCACAGGTCACAGACCTTGGCTTGTCTCTCGGTCTGATCTTTGAGGGTGCACTTATTACCGAAGTCGTCTTTGGCTATCCTGGACTTGGTACGCTGTTGCTTGGGGCTATCAACTCTGCTGACTACAACGTGATTATGGGTATCACTTTGCTATCCATCGTGGGGATCGCTACAGCCTCGCTATTGGTCGATCTGAGCTATCCGCTTTTTGATCCGCGGGTACGTTACAGTTAGGATGCCAGCATGACGACACTTATCGATTTACTTCGTTTTAGCCCATCATTTCGTTATGGTTCACTGATTTTACTGGTGGTGCTTGCTCTGGTTGTTCTGTCATTTTTCTCGCCTTATGATGCAGACAGGCGTCGGGTCGTACCCCGAAATGAACCCCCATCACAGACCTATATCATGGGTACAAACTCACAGGGTCAGGACGTTTTCTGGATGCTGACCTTTGCTATCCGAAACACGCTGATGGTTGCGGGTATGGCTGTACTGATTGGGCGTGGTATCGGCGTTATCCTGGGTATGATTTCAGGTTATCTTGGGGGGACTATTGACCGTATTTTATCGGCAATTGTTGACAGCTTTATCGTGATACCGCGCCTGCCATTGCTTATTTTGATTGCTGCTATGATGCGGGGTCACATGACCCTGGTGGGCTTGGGGATTTTACTGGGGCTTCTGGACTGGGCTTTTCCGTCCAAGCGCTACCGAGCGCAGATCCTTAGTCTTAAAGAGCGTGAGTTTACAAAAACAGCAGTATTTTCCGGTATGAGAACGCCCAAAATAGT
Organism: uncultured bacterium; assembly: GCA_964655595.1. GTDB lineage: Bacteria > Deinococcota > Deinococci > Deinococcales > Trueperaceae > CAZZPQ01. The sequence goes on along the minus strand of CAZZPQ010000100.1, from coordinate 3,633 downwards.
GATGCGTGAACACTTTCCCTTTATCATCCCTTTTTTGCTTGCAGATGTTGTTAGTGGCTTTTTGTTTGCCATTGGTATGGAGGTTACGCTGGCGATATTGGGTTTAGGGGATATGAATGCACAGAGTATAGGCACCATGATTTACTGGGGTAACTATTACCAGGCACTGCTGACTAACAGGGTCTGGGTACTGGCGGCGCCTATTGCCGCCTCAATTGTTACTGTGGTGGGCTTTTATCTGGTGTCGATTGGTCTGACGACCTATCTTGATCCACGTACGCGTATTAGCAGATTACAGGTCAAGGGGCAGGCATGACAGACAATCCTATTGTCCAGGCGACCGACTTAAAAGCCTATTACATTACTGAAGCTTATGGTGTCAAGCGTACTGTTAAAGCTGTGGATGATATTTCTATAAGTATTCAAGAAGGTGAGGTCTATGGGCTAGCGGGTGAATCTGGCTGTGGCAAGTCTACCTTGCTCAAGGTTTTGCTAGGTGATTTTCAACCACCACTGACTGTCACAAGTGGCAGTGTGCGGTATTTTTTTGATGGTGTTGAACAGGATGCCATCAGATTGAGTGAAGCCCAGCGCCGCTCGATTCGCTGGAGCAAAGTGTCCTACATTCCTCAAGGGTCGATGCATGTATTAAACCCAGTACGACGTATTCGAGATACCTTCCATGATTTTATTGCTACACATCGGCGTGCTAGTAAGCGCGAATCCTATGATATGACCTACAATTACCTTCGTGACCTGGGGTTGCCAGAAAAAGTCATGCGTTCGTATCCGCATCAGCTCTCTGGTGGTATGCGGCAGCGGGTAACTATTGCGCTGGCAACCATTCTCTGGCCCAAGCTGATTTTCGCCGATGAACCAACTACCGCACTTGATGTTGTGGTGCAGCGGGGTGTCATTCAGCTTCTTAAAGATATTCAGCAGCGCGAAGGTAGTACCATTGTTCTCATTACGCACGACCTGGGAGTCCATGCTAATCTCGCTGATCGCATCGGTATTTTGTATGCAGGTAAGCTGGTTGAAGAAGCATCTACAAGAACTATCCTTAAGGCACCGAAGCATCCCTATACACAGTATCTGATTAATTCATTACCCAGTTTTGATGAGCGCGCTGAGCGTGAAGGTATTCCTGGTCGCCCGCCAGCGCTGGACCAGCCGCCAAGTGGCTGCAGATTTCATCCGCGTTGCCCTTTGGTAATGGACAGATGCAAGACCTTAGAGCCACAGATGGTTGAGCTCGCCCCAGGTCACCGCGTTGCCTGTCACCTGTTCACCGAGGATGTCAGTCATGCAGTCTAAGGACTTACTACGTGCAGAAAAGGTGACCAAGATTTTTGAGATTCGCCAGGGTTTCTCTAGTAAAGCCTTTCATGCGGTTGATGACGCTTCGTTCGCGCTGAGCATAGATAAAGCAGAGTTTTTTAGCATCGCGGGCGAAAGCGGCAGCGGCAAGTCAACGCTTGCCAAGATGATACTGGGCATGGAGATTGCCAGCAAGGGTAGCCTAAGCTATAAAGGGCGTCTGGTGGAAAAGTTGAGTATGCGTGAAAAGCGCAGCTGGTTCTACCGCGAGGTACAGCCGGTTTTCCAGGATCCCTTTGCTGCCTTTAGTCCGCTCAAGCGCATTGATCACTATCTGTATGAGACACTCAGGAATTTCAACATGGCGGGGCGGGCTGATGCCGATGCCTATATTGACGCTGCGTTAGCTGAGGTGGGTCTGTCGCTTGCTGAGATTAAAGGTCGTTACCCTAATGAACTTTCAGGGGGACAAGCACAACGGGTTGCTATTGCCAGAGCGCTCATCACCAAACCCTCGCTTATTGTTGCCGATGAACCTGTATCCATGCTTGACGCTTCCTTGCGCATGTCGATTGTCAATATGTTCCGCAAGTTGAAAGAAGAAACTGGTGTTAGCATCATCTATATCACCCATGACCTGGCCACGGCCTATTATTCCGCAGACCGTATTGCCATTATGCTGCGTGGCTGGATTGTGGAAATGGGCCCAGTGGAGCAGGTTCTGGGGCAGCCCTTGCATCCCTATACCCAGAACCTGAAAGACTCTATTCCGCAGTCGGACCCCGATAAAACCTGGGACAAGCGTACCAATTTGGCCGAGATGGAAGCCGACGAGTATACCAGTAAAGGCTGCCGTTTCGCAGGGCGTTGCCCGGCGGTGATGGATAAGTGTCGGCAGCAAGTCCCCCAGGACATACAGCTTGAAGACAGAACCGTCAAGTGTTTTCTGTACGAGGAAGGAAGATCCTGATGTACTATGGCAAGGCGAACTGTTCAATGGGTGTATATTATTCAGGCTGCCACATGGTAGCTTGACCAATATGCTTGGCCGGAGCTGATAAAAGCGTATAAGCAAGATAGACCATGAAAAAACGACCAACTCAAACAGATGTAGCCAGATTGGCGGGGGTGTCCAGAGCCACGGTTTCCTATGTGCTTAACGACTTAAATGGCAAAGCGCCAGTATCTACCGAGACGCGCTTGCGAGTACTGGATATCATTGAGAAACTAGGCTATCAGCCTGATGCCCGGGCACAGTCGTTGCGCTCTGGTAACAGTAAGGCTATAGGCTTACTCATACCTGATATCCATAATCCACATTTTTGGCGTGCGGTTGAGGGTGTTGAAAGTGAGGCGCGCCGCACAGGCTATGATTTGCTACTGGCCCATAGTGATGCAGATCTAAGTCTCGAGGATTACTGTATTCAGGCGATTTCCAGGCGTACCATCAGCGGACTCATCATCATCCGAACAACCAAGGCTTTATCACCCAAAACCAGCAAAAGGCTTTTGGCATCGGGGCGACCGATTGTAGAACATGGTGTTGCCGAGTCGCAGTTTGACTGTATCGTGTCGAATTACCGAAAGGGTACCCAGGATGTGATGGCGCATCTTCTGGTAAAGGGACACCGCCATTTCTGCTTTATTCATGGTGTTGCTATGCCAGGTATTGGTGTAGACCGTCTGGATGTCTACCTGAAAGTGCTTATAGAAGCAGGTATTTCTGAGCAGCACAGGCAGGTTGAACCCTGTGGTATTACAACCGAGGATGGTTATCAGGCAGCCTTACGGGTGCTTGGCAGAAAGCCGCGTCCCAGTGCCCTGGTGGTGATTAATGATTTGCTGGCAATTGGCGTCATGCGGGCAGCGGCAGACCTTGGTTTGCGCATTCCTGATGATGTGTCTGTGGCAAGCTTTGACGATCTGCCCATTGCGCGTTATCTGAATCCTAGGCTGACCAGTGTCTACCGTGATACGCGTGCTGAGGGTCAACAGGCGGCCAAACTGCTGTTTGAGCGTATGGAGTATCCTGGCACGCCGAGTCGTACCGTGGAAATGCCCACAAAGCTCATTGTGAGGGAATCAACTGGTTTTGCACCCCAAGACTCAAAGTGATGCATGCGGTAGGTGTGGGGGATCTAGCTGTATCGGTGTGATTAGGGTCATTTATTGCACGCAAATGAACTGCTTGCGGGTTGTGGCATAGCTAACAATGGTGTTCTTTTTGGAGAAAAACTCCGGCGCATTCATTTAGTAGTTGTGCTTTACTAAAGATTATGACAGAAAAAAAACAAACGTTTGCAACTCGAGCGG
>CAZZPQ010000099.1:7586-12445 GCA_964655595.1 uncultured bacterium | reverse complement strand
AATGAGCAATGAGTACCGAGCAATGAGCAATGAGTACCGAGCAATGAGCAATGAGTAGTGAGAATTGTTTCGATTCCTATGTCTTCTTGATTCCTGTACCTTCCTGCTTTTTGCTGATAACCCGAACGCCTGACGCTTTCGTTGCGCAGGACAAACCCAAACCCCCTTTTTTCTGTATACTATAGCGTTTGCCTGTTTGTGTGGCAGCGGGATGTCTGCACAAGCGCCTTTGGTAAATCACAAATCTTTCCCTTAACGTCCCGCCTGTGGAGGACCGTATGTCGTACCTAGGAATGAAGCAACTGCTGGAAGCTGGTGTTCACTTCGGACACGAAACCAAGCGCTGGAATCCAAAGATGAAGCGCTATATTTTTGCCGAACGCAACGGCATTTTTATCATAGACTTACAAAAAACCCTGGTTGAATCCGAAAAGACCTTTGACTTTTTAAAGGATGTGGCAACCAGCGGTGGCACGATTCTTTTTGTGGGCACCAAAAAACAGGCGCAGGAAATTCTGGCTGCCGAAGCCAAGCGCTGTGGTATGCCCTATATCAACGAGCGCTGGCTGGGTGGTCTGCTGACCAACTTCAAAACCATCCGCACCCGTGTGGACAGGCTCAAGGCGCTTGAGCAGATGTTTGAAGACCAGTCCATTCTGCGGTTCAGCAAGAAAGAGCAGATCGACCTGGGCAAGGAGATGCAGCGCTTGCAGCGCTATCTGGGTGGCATCAAGGACATGACCCGCTTACCCGATTGTCTCTTTATCATCGATCCAACCAAGGAAGCTATCGCCGTCAAAGAAGCTAACAAACTCGGCATTCCTACTGTAGCCCTGGCAGATACTGATAGTGATCCGGATGTGCTTGACTACATCATTCCCGGTAATGACGACGCAATTCGCTCCATTCAACTGGTGGCAGCCCGTCTTTCTGACCTGATCATCGAGGTGCGTGGAGGTGCTGAAGTAGCTACAAGCACAGCTGAAACACAGCAGATGCTACCTACACCCATCCCCAGCTCCGAGCAGGCCATTGCCGACGCAGCCAAGCGTGCGATTACCGTCACGGATAGTGTTAGCCAGGATGAGGCAGCTGTTGACAGTACAAGCCCAGATGATGACATGACCATGTTTGATGAGGAAGCTTGAATTTTTCACTTGCCAAATCTGCCTTATAAAAACGCCCGAACTTTATTAAAAGGAGAAGCCTATGTCAATAAGCATGGATGACATCAAAAAGCTTCGCGCCATGACAGGTGCGGGCATGATGGACGTCAAAAAAACACTCGAGGAAACCGCCGGCGACCTGGAAAAGGCTGTCCAGCTACTGCGCGAGCGCGGAATTGCTAAAGCCTCCAAGAAAGCAGACCGTGCTGCCAGTGAAGGCTTTATCGGCAGCTATGTACATCACAACGGCAAAATAGCTACTCTGGTTGAGCTGAACTGCGAAACGGATTTTGTAGCTCGCAACGAGTCCTTTCAGGAACTGGCCCGCAATATTGCCATTCACGTTGCTATGGCCAACCCGCAATATAGAAGCCGTGAAGATGTTCCAGCACATGTGATCGAAGATGAAAAGTCGGTGCTTGCCAAACAAGCTGCTGAGGAAGGCAAACCTGCCGCCGTCATTGAAAAAATAGTCGAGGGGCGTCTCAGTAAATTCTACGCTGAAACGGTTCTGCTCGAGCAAGCTTACATCAAGGACGACAAAAAGAGCATTGATGACCTCTTAAAGGAAGCTATCGCCACCATCGGCGAGAACATTCAGCTCGGCAACTTTTCACGCATCGCTATCGGAGAGTAATGAAGCGCGTTCTTCTGAAGTTTTCTGGCGAATCCATGTCAGGAAGTCAGAGTTTCGGTGTTTCACACGACGCCACCCAAAACTTAACCAATGAGATCGCCGCGGCCCACAGCCGCGGCGTTCAGGTTGCTGTGGTGGTGGGTGGCGGAAACTTCTGGCGGGGTGCGCAGCAGGGCAGCGGCATGGACCGTGCCACTGCGGACTATGTCGGCATGTTGGGAACCATCATGAACAGCGTCGTTTTACAGGATGCTCTCGAGCAAGACGGGATTCCCACACGGGTGCTGACTGCTCTGGAAGTCAAGGAACTCGCCGAACCCTATATCCGGCGACGGGCACTCAGACATCTGGAAAAAAATCGTGTGGTCATTTTTGGCGGCGGTACGGGTAATCCGTTTTTCACCACCGACTCGGCAGGTGCGCTAAGAGCACTGGAAATCGAGGCAGATTGCCTGCTGATGGCCAAAAACCAGGTCGATGGGGTTTATACCGATGATCCTCGCCGCAACAGCAATGCAAAAAAATACCAGACGCTGACCTATATGGACGCTCTGAATCAGGGTCTTAAAGTCATGGACACGACTGCACTGAGCCTGTGTATGGATAAGGGCATGCCGATTGTGGTATTTGACGTTTTTAAAGCAGGAAACCTCGAGCGGCTCCTGTCCGGTGAACATGTCGGAACGCGCATTAGTGCCGATGTCGCTACCGCACTGGCGGATTAAGCTGAGGTGCAAGCACACAGGGTATACTAACAGCTATGAAAGCTGAACAGCGCCGCATATACCGCAGCCTTGCCTGGGTGTTTATCGTGATTGCTGCTGCTTTTGTCGCTGTGGTGCTAGCGGAGCGCCTGTTTGCCTTTGATTTTTTTAGTGGCAATGCCTTGCCTGCGGCCTTGTTTGTGGGCGTTATCGGGCTTTTGCTACTCTGGACCGCCAGAGAGCGTCCTGATATGCAAGAACCGGAGAGTGAAGACTGATTTCAGCAGGGGCTAACTGATCAATCAGCTTGTCTCAACAAAGCCCGGAAATGCTACTAGTACTGCCCAAGTAGTCCCCTGCTAAAAGCCCGACCCTCGGCAAGCTTGTAAAGCAGTATACCCAACACAAAGTAAAACAGACTGTTAGCAGCCAGCAGTAACCAGGCCTGGACAGCAAAATCAGTGATATACAGTCCGCTGACCAGAGCCTCGCGCACCATACTCGAGCCCCGCACGATGGGTAAAAACTCGAGAGTTACTGACAGACCCACCGGCACAGATACCAAGCCTAAAAAGATGAACTGGGCAATCTGCAAAAATGCCTGAATCTGCTTGTAGACCAGGGCCAGTCCTGCCACCATAAAGCCGACACCCACCATGCCAACAAGCAGCAGAAATAGCATTGGCAGCAAGGTAAAGAGGTCAAAACGCAGCCATTGGCCTGAGGTCAGCATGGCCAGCAGCAGCACCAACACAATCACCAGCATGTTCACCGCAATCGTACCCATCATGCGAGATAAGAGGATGTGCCAGGCAGGTACGGGCGACATGTAAAGCTGCTCTAGGGTGCCACGGGTCGCTTCAGTCGTTATTTCCCAGCCGATACCCTGCATCGCCATGAGTGCCAGAAACCACAGCACCATGCTGGCAATCATATATTGGGTATTGCTTCCCTGGGTTTCCGGGTTGCCAACCACCTGAATGCCCAGGAAAAACATCAGAAAAATAGCGTAAAAGGTGATGATAGAACTTATGGTATTAGGCAGGTAGCGAATCATCTCGATGCCTACCTTGCGTATATTTGCCAGCAGGACGTTAAGCCAGGGCATGCTGCACCTCTGTCTGACCGTTCACAATTCTGCGGAATACCGACTCGAAGTTGATGCTGCTGCGGTCGATGGCTTCGATAATGCTGTGTTCACTTCTCAGGATGTCGATGAGCAGGTACAGTGTATCCTCTTGCTCGAGTGTGACCGTCAGGTTCTGCTTATCATCAGCGATGCTGAGCATTGAAAATGCCTCCCTTAGCGCCTGTATTTGCCTGGCTGATAATGGTGAACCCAGACTGATGGCATAGGCTTTGCTGCTGAAAAGATCCAGCAGGTTGCTGACTTTATCATCGACCACGACCTCACCCGCAGAGATGATCACAGTACGGGAGCATAAATCCTGGACTACGGGCATGTCATGGGTACTGATAATAATGGTGCGCCCTTGGTCAGCGACTGTGCGCAGCAGCTCGCGCACCTCGTAGCCAGTCTCCACATCCAGACCGAGCGTTGGCTCATCCAGCAAAATGACTTCCGTACCTGCCAACATAGCTACAGCAATAGCCAGTTTTTGCTGCATACCCCGCGACAGGTTGTTGACCAGTTCCTTACGCTTGTCACCCAAATTGAACTGGGTTAGCAGACGATCAATGTCTGCTTGAGCGGCGCGCCGTGAACGCCCCCGGTTGCCTGCAAAATACTCGAGATTTTCCTGAACGCTGAGTCGCCAGTAGAGATTGCGGTTGCCTTCCAGTACCGCACTGATATGCTGCATGGCTCGAGACCGCTCTGTCTGAATATCAAAGTTTTTGACACGAATCACACCGCTATCAGGTCGTATGAGCCCGCAGATCATTTTTATGGTCGTGGTTTTTCCAGCGCCATTGGGCCCCAGCAAGCCCAGAATCTCGCCAGGATTGACCCGAAACGACACCTCGCGCACGGCATGTACCCAGTCTTTACTGTTTCGCTTGCGATAGTGCTTGCTGACCTTGTGAATATCAATAAGTGATTGAATTTTGTTCATTATCAATTAAATATAATATAAAACTATTAATATGTCAATCATGTATTTATATATTATAAAAATCGACTTTCAGTTCTTAAAGCGCATCAGGCTTTTGCCAGCATCTCCACGAAGAATTCTCAAAGGTCTAAGCTCGTCTTGCCAGCGCAGGTTGACACCCATGGCCAAGCGGAAACAGAAGAATGCAGCATGTGCTTAATTCACATAGATTTTTGCTGTGAAGCTATGGATTCCAGCTTTCGCTGGAATGACGTTTGGTATTACATTTGGTATTACA
>CAZZPQ010000099.1:0-7486 GCA_964655595.1 uncultured bacterium | reverse complement strand
CAGAAGCCATGTCTGGGTGATTTATCCCGAGCAGAGCGTTAGGAACCGGGATTGCTTTTCAATTTTTTAACTGATTTATCGGGCTCCGTATTAGGGGAAAGATTGCCACAGGTAGTGAATACTTGGTTTTATTGCTTGGCAGAGATAACATTTCCACGATTTGCCCTGTCGTTGCGAGCGTAGGACAACTATCTAGCCGGAACGACTCTCTGGGTACTTGGGCAGACTGAAGGCCAGCAGTGCCCAGCCGATGAGTTGCAGTATGCCACCAAGGGGTGCGGTCGCGCCAAAAAGACCGATGCCAGTGAACACCAGCAGATAAAGGCTCCCCGAAAAAATGACGCTGCCTAAAAAGAGCGGCAGGACTGCGCGCTGCGTTCTGGCGGGTAGTGCAGCAATAGCAATCAGACCCAGTGCATGGTACATCTGATAGCGAACTGCTGTCTCAAAGGTCTGCAGGCGCTCCGCCGCCACAAAATCACTGAGCCAGTGAGCACCAAAAGCACCAAAGGCAACCCCCAAAAATGCCAGTATCGCACCGAGTCTTGCCGGATGCATCATGCTGCCTCCCTGCTTGTAACACGCCGTCCATCCAAAAGTTCTACGACTTCATCTGCAATGCCTGCCACGCGCGGGTCGTGCGTTACCACGATCACAGTGCGGCCCTCAGCAGCGACTGCCTGCAAGGCCCTTAGCACAGCCTGACCGCTCTTGCTGTCCAGGTTGCCTGTGGGTTCATCAGCAAAGACTACGTCAGGGTTGTTAGCCAGTGCCCGTGCCAGGGCAACCCGCTGGCGTTCACCACCAGAGAGTTTGTGGGGCAAGTGGTGCAGCCGCTCTGCTAAGCCAAACTGGCTGAGCAACTCTGTGGCGCGGGTCTTGCGCTCACTGGCACTGAGACCCGCCAGCCCCATAGGAAAAGCAACGTTTTGCAGAGCCGTCAGAACGGTTACCAGATTAAAAGACTGAAAAACAAAGCCAAAGTTCTTCAGCCGAAGTTCGGCACATTTGTACTCAGGTAAAGCGGTAATGTTCGTATCATTCAGCCAGACATTACCAAACGTAGCGCTATCCAGACCTGCCAGCAGGTTCAGCAACGTAGACTTGCCTGAACCACTGGGTCCCATGATGGCACTGACCTTGTGCGGCTGAAAGGTGTAGCTGAACTGATCAAGAGCAATAACGCTTCCCGCAGCCGAACGGTAGTGTTTGGATAGAGCATCAGCACGCAGCACTGCTTTAGCATACCCTGAGCTGTTAGTGCAGACCGTAGGGACTAACGCCCTCCTGAGCTACCACCACCACCGCCACCACCACCACCGCCACTGCTCGAGCCCCCTGATGAAGCCGAAACGGAGCTGAGCGAAGAACTCATGCTGGTTATGGCACTGGAAAAGCTGCTGAATGACGGTGAAGACATGGTGCTCGCACCCATCCAGCGCGCTTGTCGCATCATACTGCGCTCATCCATACCGCGCAGTGGCGCAGCGCGTTGCAGGTTTTTCAGGAAACGCTCGGCCACGCCCATGGCAGCAGCGTAACAGTAGTAGCGGTCCCAAAGCTTGAAAAAGTCATCAGGTGCATCTTTCATGATGGTGTAGTCTGACAGGGTACGTTTAAAGCCCTGCCAACCGTAGACTTCTGGAGCAATTTCCTTGCGCCAGGCAGGCATAATGACAAATGTTATCAGCATCATAATGCCGCTAAACACCCCTCCACCAATAAAGATGGCGCGCGCTGTGTCCAGGGTCAAGAACGCACCTGCACCACTCAGCGCTAACGCCAGGACGCTTAAACCTGCCCACTTGCCTTGCGCGCGACTGCTTTCCTTGGCTATCAGTGGGCCACCAAACTTACTCTCCACCCACTTTTTGGTTTTTTGCGACCAACTCATCATAAAGGATGAAAGCCTGGATTTGGAGTAGGCTTTCAGTTCCTCAAACTCCAGATGCGCCTGTTCTTCAGCAGTTTGCTGGCGCGCTTGTAAACCCAGAAAGCCCTCACGCTTGGGGCCTGTGCGGGCTGCCTGTCTTAAGTAGGTGAGCACGTCCTGCTCGAAGGGCTCGAGCCCTTCCGTGCTTTTATCCAGATTGAGGTCCATGGCAAACTTGCGTCCCTCAGAAGCAAACTCACCATAGCCCTGGCGCGCCAAATCCATGATAGTTGCGTGAAAGGCATGGGACATATTAGGGCTGTTTTTGCTAAGCAGGTGCGCCACCGCCGCAGGTGGCATATCACTCGGCGGCTCAAAGGGATATTGCATACTGGGTATATCAGGGTCCCTGCCATAACGCCTGTAATCACGAAAGATACCTCCACTCAGTAACAGAGCTATCGCGCCAGCAATCGTGCCCCATAAGGGGTTACCCTGAAGTTCTCTACGGCGCAGTAATCCGTCCATGATGCCTGTAACCCGGAGTTCGTCTTCAAGAAGTTTTTCCAAGCCAGGCTCGGTACCTTGTTGCTCAAACAGCACCGGATTCATGAAATAGCGTATTTCTACGCCATCTCCGTCTGGAATGCGATTAAACTGTACCCTGAGCTGGGAACGGTCAGCTGTCATGGAGACCGTAGGAATCTCGAGATTGGCATAGCGATGAACGTAGGCGGTGTAGACCTCTTCTGGATCCATCATCGCCCCAGGTGCTTTGACGGTAAGATCATAGCCAAGAATGACCGGGTGTTCTCGTTCAATAATGTTCCAGTACCACTGCACCACATCACTGTAATAATCGAGGGTATTTTCCAGGGTGTAGACAAAGCGCACGCGCCCCTCTTTGATCCGTCTGGAGTGTTTAATAACAACCTCCTGACCCCGGATGCCACCTTCACAATTCTGCTGATATGCCTGAGCACTGTGACCGCTCAGACTACCTGATGCCTGGATGTCCATAACAAGCTGTTGATTTCCAGCTAATGGAACACAGATAAATGCCTCACCAAAGTCCTCATCCGTCCACAGGGTGCGCTCATCGGTAACCAGAACCCTGCCATCCGGCAAAATATCAACCGTCTGGATGACGTCACGCCATTCAAAACGAGCAAATGCCAGACCCAAACAGCAAACCAACAGTATCAGTATTCCTTGACGCCAGTTCATGAGCTTATGGTAGAGAATATAGAGGTGAATTGTAAAGCCAGCTGAGCGAATGTGAAAAAATCAGCCTGCCAGGCATTTTGTACCAGGTTCAAAAACCAGTTAGAATAGCCGCATGCAAGTCAGCCTGCGCGAACAACAAAAACATCATCGCCGTGAGCGCATTTTCAGCTCTGCCATGCAGCTTTTTAAAGGGCAGGGGTTTCAAGCGACCACCGTCCAAGAGATTGCCAGAGCAGCCCAGGTGTCCAGGGGTACGGTTTTTAACTACTATCCTTGCAAGGAAGCCATCCTGATTGACTATCTGAGGCTCGAGCTTGATGCGATGGAGGAGCGAATCCACAAGCTGCCCGCCAGCAATCCCATCGACCTCATTCACCGTATCTTCCGTGAGCTGGCCGATTTTGTCGCTGCCAATCCTGAACTGATGCTGCCCCTGAGCTACGAGCTGCTAAATCCAGACCCCGAGCGCTCCCGGCACGCCTTTGTATCTTTGCCCCTCGTCCCTATTCTGCAACACTACATTAGCTGCGCCAGAGAGCAAAACCTGATTCGCCGAGACTTCTCGCGTGAGCGCCTTGCCAGAACCCTGGCCAATACCTTCTTTTTGACGGCTTTGCAGTGGGCTGCCTATCGGCAGGACCGCAGCATTCATGATGAACTTAGCAAGGCACTGAAGTTAACGCTCGAGGGAATCATCATCGCGCAGAGCCCCTGATTGGGATACTATGGCTATCAACCACAAGCGGAAGGTAAAGGGAATAGTGGGAGATAACTGAAGCACCAAAAAACTCAAGCTCTTTTTCCCAAGATCCTCTTGACTCCCGAAAGCAGCATGGAATCTTCACTGACTGCTGAGGCGAACGTGCGGCTGAACTCCTCTTTATCCAGATGTCGCCCGATAACCACAAGCTCTGAGTAGCCATCGCTGACTTTATCTGACAGCTCGAGATTAAAAATTTCACGGACGCTCTGAAAGAGGACGCTCTGCTCCATGCCCTCCAGGCTAAGGTAGCCCTTGGCGCGGTAAACATCATCAGGCCGAGCGACAATCATGCGCTCTACAAAGCGGTTGAAACCCGCTTTGGTCAGGGGACGCTCAGCGCTCAGGCTGAAACTTTTTAGCCCGGGGCTATGCTTGGTGGCAGGGGCTTCGCTTTGCCTTTTGGGGTCAAAAGCATGGATATTCAGTAGTAATTCGGCGCTGGCCTGACTCTTACTGGTTTCCTGCACGCTAGCCAGCGGACTCAGCTTACGGACAATGCCTTTGGCAGTTTCAAGCTGCTCAGCACTGGCCTGATCAATTTTATTAAGGATGATGCTATTGGCATAGGCAAGTTGCACCGCACCTTCTGGTGTGTCCTGAATGGTTTGCCAGAGGTTGCGGACGTCTGCCACACCGATAATGCCATCAAGCCTAAAAAAGGTCTTCACCAGCGGATCCAGCACGGTCTGGGCAACCGGTACCGGGTCTGCCACGCCGCTTAGTTCAATCAGTACATAATCGGGTGGTGTTTTGTAATTGGCAAGCTTGACCATAGCAGCCACCAGATCATCGCGACCAAAGCAGCACAGGCAGCCGTTGGCAAGCTCCGCTATCCCGTCACTACTCACATTTTCAATCAGCGAGCCATCGATACCCGTCTGACCAAACTCATTCACAATAATGCCAAAAGTAATATCAGGTCGGCTGCTCACCAGATGATTGAGCAAAGTTGTCTTACCTGCACCCAAAAAGCCACCGATGACGGTGACCGGAATGCGCCTATAATTCTCAAAAGGGTTCATGTAGTCTCCTTTGCTCTGCTATATCACTTAATGATAATGCATTTTCAATAAATTAAGCGTAACCTGAACACTTTCACTTCTTCGCTTTGTCATTTGCGTCATTCAGTTGTTTAAGAAGCAGCTCTCGAGCCTTGTCGGGCGCTACTTCAAGCAGCTCGAGTTGCCGTTCACGCTGAAAACTGAGTTGCTCTTTGCGCGCTGAGAAGCCGCCACTATGGCTGTGCTCCCCGGCGCGCATGGGACGCCTGTCACCCGCAAAGAGCAGGGCGGCGATCAAGGTACTGAGCGGCACAGACAGCATCAGGCCGATTGAACCCACCACCGTTCGGACAATTTCAGTGGCGACCAGCTCTGAGTTGAGCGCCCTGGCAAGACCAAAGTCACCGATGTTCAGTAAGATGAGTAACGGCAAGGCAGCTCCTACGTAAGCCAGCACCAGGGTATTGACCAGCGAACTGACATGATCCTTGCCCACGTTCATGGCGCGCTGATAGAGCTCGGCTGGCTTCAGCAAGGGATTAACGTGCGCCAGCTCGCGCACCACGCTCGCTTGCACCACAGTCGTATCGGTCAGCGCCCCAAGGGCCCCAATCAGCAGAGCTGCCAGCAGCACATCCTGCAAGTCAAGGTGGGGAACGTTCAGGAGGTACATGGCCTCTTCCATACCAAAACCCGTGAGCTGGGCTGCACTGATAAAAAAAACTGCCAGCACCAGTGTGATGCCTACCGTAATGAAGGTTCCCAGCAAGGCTGCCGTTGTACTCCAGTTCAGACCGTGTACAACGTAAACCGCCAAAATCAGGATACTACCTACCCCCAATAGCGTGATCAGTGTCGCGGGGTAACCAGCCAGCATGGCGGGAAGCATGAGAAAAAGAATCAGCGCCAGACTGGCACTGGTTGTTAAAAACGCACGCAAGCCCTTGAATCTGGCAACCAGCACGGTCACGCAAAAAAACAGCAGCAGCAGCCACAGTAAGCTGGGGCGCCTGACCCAGTCTACCACCTCGTACATTACTGCTCCTTCAGCCAACTGGTAGTACAAGAGTTCAACGCGCTGACCAAGCCTGAACTCGAGCGGATTATTCTCACCATAGGCATACTGGGCTGGCAGATTGGCGGTCACGACCTGACCACTGGCAAGCTGGACTGCCGCGCTTTGCTCAGAAAGCATAATGATACGCCCCTCAACGTGCCCTGGCTCCTGGGAATTGACAGCAGGCATCAGGATACATAATAGGGGTAGAAGGATACGGAGAATCATAAAGGGATCTGACGCTTAGTCCTGACTCTCAGTCTAGCAAGCCTGCCTGGCCAGAGCAAAGTGCTGGACGACTCCGCTTGACAGCAGAACCCAGCAGTGAGTAGGATAGAGTGTTTTAATGATAATTAGTTATCATTAAATTATTATAGTTTTTCCGAAGAAAGATGCAGGTGTTTGATGAACAGACTCCCCGTTACGATTCTATCAGGCTTCTTAGGTGCAGGTAAGACAACTCTGCTAAATCATGTACTGAATAACCGTGAAGGTTTGCGCGTGGCTGTGATTGTCAATGACATGAGCGAAGTCAATATCGACAAAGATCTGGTGACCAAGGGCGGTGCAGACTTAAGTCGAACCGAAGAACGTCTGGTTGAGATGACCAATGGCTGTATCTGCTGCACCCTGCGTGAGGATTTACTGCTGGAAGTCAGTCGTCTTGCCAGAGAACAGCGCTTCGACTACCTGCTCATCGAATCCACTGGCATTTCCGAACCGCTACCTGTGGCACAGACGTTTGTTTTTGAGGACGAGTATGGCGACAGCCTTAGCAGTGTTGCCAGCCTGGACACCATGGTCACGGTTGTAGACGCTTTTAATTTTCTCAA
This sequence comes from uncultured bacterium, assembly GCA_964655595.1. GTDB lineage: Bacteria > Deinococcota > Deinococci > Deinococcales > Trueperaceae > CAZZPQ01. The sequence goes on along the minus strand of CAZZPQ010000099.1, from coordinate 732 downwards.
TGATTTTCACGGTACGGAAGGTATCGGCGAGCGGGGAGAAAGTTTGGGCGAAGATGATGAGCGCACCATTGTTGACCTGCTGACCGATCAGGTAGAGTTTGCCGATGTCATTATCCTGAACAAAACAGATCTTGCCAGCAGCGACATGCTCCGGCGGGTCGAAGCCACCATTCGAGCGCTCAATCCTGATGCTGAGCTAATCCACAGTAGCCATGGTCGCGTGCCTCTGGATAGAGTACTGAACACAGGCAGGTTTGATTTTGACAAAGCGGCCAGCTCAGCTGCCTGGATACGGGAGTTAGAGGGTGAACACATCCCCGAAACCGAAGAGTATGGTATCAGCAGCTTCGTTTACAGCGCTCGCAAGCCCTTTCACCCAGAGCGGCTGGATGCACTTTTGCAAAGCGAGCTGCCTGGCGTCATCCGCGCCAAGGGGATGTTCTGGCTTGCTACCCGACCCGCCTATGTTGGGCTATTCTCGAAGGCAGGCAATTCCCATGTGATTGAACCGATTGGGACCTGGTGGGACACCATGCCCGAAGACGAATGGGATTTGAGTGAGGAAGACAAGCGCAACCTCAAGGCCAACTGGCATCCAGAGTGGGGAGACCGCGTTCAGCAGCTTGTCTTTATCGGCATCGATATGGATGAACAGGCAATCCGCCAGCGACTCGGTGCCTGCCTGGTCAGTGATGAAGAGGCAGCAGGTGGTATGGCGGTATGGTCGAGTTT
>CAZZPQ010000098.1:0-12510 GCA_964655595.1 uncultured bacterium | reverse complement strand
GCACTACCCAAGGTCATTCCAGCGAAAGCTGGAATCCATAGCTTGACAGCAAAAAACCAATGTGACTTAAGCACATGCTGCATTCTTCTTTTCCTGCCGGGCCAGGGGTGCCAGCCTGCGCTGGCACAACGCGCTGAGCCTGCGAAGGTTTTTTCGTGGAAGTGCCATTGAATCCTTTAGCTTATTCGCCACCAAGCCGCAAGCCAGATTAGCCGTAATCCGAACAGGCCCGCTGCGGCTCTTGCAAACCAGCTCTGTCGCCTCGTACTGACCAGCTTTATAATTTTGCCGTGCTTACTTCACGAATTGACTGACATACAAAAACAACTCCCTTTACCCTTGGGTTCGCTCGGTCGGTGGCAATGGTGCTTACTCGCTTGAGCCTCTAGTGGGAGAGGGAGTTGTTATATAAGGAGTACATTGGATCTTGGTTTATTGTGTACCTCCTTCGACTTGTAGAATAGCAGTTTTAAGACTTAAACGCTGCATCAAAATATATGGAAATGAATTGTAGTTTGAGGTACAATAAGTATTTGTGAGCCAATCACAGCTCTCCTAGATACTCTTAAGTTCACCTACAAAATGACAGTACTGAAGACCATCCCGTTGGCAACGCAGGCGTTGTGCAGCAAGCATGGTGCTGCGCTCGATCACCTGGGGCAACAAGTCACAAACGGCTTCGAAACGGCAACCTGTATCACGGTATACACAGTTATAGGCTTTAAACTCCCAGCCTTCCGCCGTCTCCTTGAAGCTGCCTAGCATTTCGCCATAGTCGAGCAGTTCCATAAGCCGTAGCAGACGATCTCGAGGAGGCAAGCGCACTAACTCAGACCTCAAAGTCGCAGACAGTGACTCAGCTACACTCTGCAAAATGGACTCGAGCACGCCCTGATTATCGGCTTCGGTCAGAACTGCGTCCAGCAGTTCGTGATAGCGCTTGGGAAAGTGTCCTTCGGCAGCGTGGGTAAGGCTATAACGCTTGGCTGGTCGTCCTACCCCTTCCTGGTAAAGCTCGCTGTGAATATAGCCCTGCTGCTCGAGCAACCTCAGATGATACCTGACGGCATTTTCACTGATGCTGACAGCGCTCATCAGATCCTGAATGCTGCTGGGGCCCTGACGTTTCAGATGAGAGAGAATCGCATTTCGGCGGGTCATTTACACAATTTACACCATTTATTTTGTGTTTATTTGTGCTATGATGAACATGAGGAGGTCAATATGACACGGAATGTAGGTTCAGTCGACAGAATAGTTCGGGCCTTGGTCGGCATTGTTCTTGTTGCGCTCTGGGTTTTTGGCATAACACAGGGCACACTGGCAGTGATTCTGGGTATCGTCGGTATCGTTTTGGTGGCTACTTCGGCTATCAGCTTTTGCCCCCTGTATGGCATTTTTGGTATTCGCACTTGCCCTGTTGAGAAATAAGTAGATCCATAGCGGATCAAAAATCTTCAGTGAGATAATTTAAGGGCGAACCGTAGTTCGCCCGATTGTTTTTCCTTATACGGAGCCGGTATTTAGTCGTCTAAGTTTCCAGCTTTCAACTCCCCCAGATCGTAAGGAGCATCCTTAAGGATACTTCGTGAAAATGCTTATACAAGCCCTGCCAATACGGCAAGGTGCTCACATCAGAATGCCACCTACACTAGCAATTAGCCCCGCAAAAATCAGAGCGACGGTATTGATCACCTTAATCAAGGGATTAATCGACGGACCCGCAGTGTCCTTATAGGGGTCACCAACAGTATCTCCGACAATCGCAGCCGCATGTGCCTCACTGCCCTTTCCACCATGGTGACCGTCTTCAATGTACTTTTTGGCATTATCCCAGGCGCCCCCACCGTTGCTCATCATCAGCGCCATCATCAGACCTGAGGCAATCACGCCTATCAGCAAGCCCCCCAAGGCCAGCGGCCCAAACAAAAAGCCAACCAGCAGCGGTGCGGCGACCGACAGCACTCCTGGAACAATCAGTTCACGCAACGCCGCCTTAGTTACGATGTCAACCGCCTTACCATAATCTGGTTTGGCCGTGCCTTCCATAATGCCCGGAATCTCACGAAACTGCCTGCGCACTTCTTCAATCACTGCGCCAGCCGCCCGACCCACAGCTTCCATCAGGAAAGATGAAAAGAGAAAGGGCAACATAGCCCCGATAAAAAGCCCCACAATAATGATGGGATTATCCAGTAAAAACTCAAACTTGGGCAGACCACGCTCAGCATTAAAAGCATCAAGTCGGTGAGTATAGTCCGAAAACAGCACCAAGGCTGCCAGAGCCGCCGAACCGATGGCGTAGCCTTTGGTTACAGCCTTGGTCGTATTGCCGACAGCGTCCAGTGCATCAGTATTCTTACGGGTCTCCTCTGGCAGATCGCTCATCTCAGCGATACCACCTGCGTTATCAGTAATAGGCCCGTAAGTATCCATCGCCACGATAATGCCAGTAGTCGAGAGCATGGCAACCGCTGCAATAGCAATCCCGTACAAACCAGAGAGTTGGAAAGCCAAGAAAGTAGCCAGTGCCAACATAATCACAGGATAAGCCGTAGATTCCATACCTACAGCCAAACCACTGATCAGGTTAGTGGCGCTTCCCGTCTCTGACGCCTTGGCAATTTTCTTGACTGGACGAAACTTGGTACTGGTGTAGTACTCAGTAATAAACATGATACCAATAGTGACAACAATGCCAATCAACGAACACAGAAAGATATTCAGGCTGCTTCCGCGACCAAGTACCTCGGCAAAATCAAAGCCAATAAAGGTAAAGATGCTGGCCACTAAAAAGGCAACTGTACTGATACCCGCAGCAATGTAAACACGCCTGTAAAGGACAGCCATAATGTTAATGCTGCTTTCATCGCCATCAGTCTTACCCATATTCATGGGCCACAATTTATCCGGCCAGAAAACAGCTGCCACACTGGCCAGAATAGCTATCGAACCCAGAATCAGTGGAAACAGCACCAACCTGGTAACTTCAGCGCCACCCGTCGGCAGCAAATAACCCAAAAAGACCGCACCAATGGCAGTAACAGCATAGGTTTCAAAGAGGTCTGCGCCCATACCAGCGCAGTCACCAACATTATCACCGACATTATCGGCAATCACCGCCGGGTTACGGGGATCGTCCTCAGGAATTCCCGCTTCGACTTTACCTACCAGATCCGCACCCACATCGGCTGCCTTGGTATAAATACCACCGCCCACACGAGCAAAAAGGCTGATCAAGCTGGCTCCAAAAGCAAAACCTACCAGCGGCTCAACAGGATTGCTTAGTCCCATGATGCCATAAAAAATAAAGAAAAAGCCCGAAACCCCCAAAAGCGCCAGTCCAGCCACTGCCAGCCCAGCCACCGCGCCACCATTAAAGGCAATATCGAGCGCTCCCTTGAGGCTCGAGCGAGCAGCCTGCGCCACACGAACGTTAGCACGTACCGCTACAGTCATACCAACATAACCACTGATAGCTGAAAAAATGGCACCTACAATAAAGCCAATCGTGGTCCACCACCAGTTGACCGCTTCAAGACCAGTCTGGGTCAGGGCTACCGCAGCAAAGAGCACGCTAATGATGAGGGCCACAACAGCAATCGTGCTGTATTGGCGGTTCATATAGGCCATTGCTCCCTGGCGAACAGCATCGGAAATGCTGTTCATCCGCTCATCCCCTGTCGGTGCGCGTAAAACCTGACGTGCCAAAAAAAACGCAGCGACGAGTGCCACAAGGGCAGTAAGTGGAATAATGATACTTAATCCAACCATGAAATCCTCCAAAGACTTTCACCGAAACTGGCTGTTGCGGTGGGTATTTTCGCAACTCAGAGTTTAACACGGATTGATAGCTGGACGACACACATCCACAGCCGCCAGAGCAGCATTCATGCTTTCTTCACCTTGTGACAAATATCCACGACGTCGACTGAAGGCTGCGCTACTCTAGCCTCATAACTGTTTGAACGACCTAATGTTCTGGCAGCGACCTAATGTTCTGGCAACCTGGAGGAGAAACAGGGATATGGCAGCGCGAATGGGAGTCTTGCGCTTCACGGTCAAATCGTTAATTGTCTTAATTTTGTGCCTTTTTGCTGCTCAGGCTCAAAACGATAGCCTACAAACCTTGCCCTTTAAGAGTACTCAGGCTAAGCTCCTGGTGCTTGGCTCCGAGGCGGATGGCGATGTTCTTAAGCCTCTGTTGTCCCTGCTCGAGTCGCGTCGACTGGCCTATGAGCACAAGATTGCCGGACAGGATAGCCTTACATGGTCAGACCTGGCCCAAGATGATGAAGGGCTGTATCGTGGCGTCATCCTGTCGAGCGCCCACCTGACCGACCCTGAAACACGCCTATCAGCACTAAGCCCTGATGAATGGGCGCTCTTGCAACGCTATGAGCACGAATACCGTGCGCGGCGCCTGGTGTTGTCTTTTGATCCAAATCTTACGGTAGAGGATTATGGGGTACGCTTTGCCTATGCTGTAGATACGAGTCGCGCCAGCCTGAGTCTGGCAAGCACCGAAGAAGCCCAAAAGCGCCTTGGTATAAGAACCAGTAGCACCTTGAATCTACAGGATGTTTATGTCTCACTGCTGAGGCTCGAGCCAGAACTTGGGCAGCTTGTTATGCCTTTGCTGATTGACAGCAGCGGTCACGCGGCTGCGGTGCTCTCGGTAACAGAGGACGGGCGCGAGCGCCTGCTTCTAAGCATGAGCCACATGCAGCACTCAAGTAATCAGCTGCTGCACGCCACACTTGCCTGGGTAGCACGTCAGGCTCCTGCTGCAGGCAGTTTAGCCAGCGAGCGCTCTTGGTGGCAAGAGTACCGAGTTGTCATTGTGCTGCTTAGCATAGCGCTACTCGCACTCTTCATCACTTTCATCAACTGGTATCGCCAACAACGCGCTTTGCGGGCTTTACTGCTCAAACCGGCTCAGCGTGAAGAACCCGCCAGTAAGCAAAAGCCGCTTAGTCAGTTGAAGTAGCTTGCCTGTACTGCTGCGCGTGGGGAGGGCTAGCTTTGTCCTGTGCCGGGGGTTCCGCAAAGCGCTTTCGCTCAAAGCGGTAAAAGGCACTGGGAATTACAAAAAGCGTCAGCAGAGCCGAAATTGTCACACCAGCAAAAATCACCAGACCCAGGGGTTGGCGAAACTCGCTGCCATCGCCAACCCCCAGTAACAGCGGCAAACTGATAGCAACCAGCGTCAGGGTGGTCATAAGAATAGGGCGCAGACGAACCTTGCCCGCGCGAATCAACAGGTCACGCAAGCTTTCATTGCTTTGCTGAGTATCGCGGTTCACGACCAGATCAAGAAGCAGAATCGCATTTTTAGTGACCAGACCTGTCAGAATCACAACACCCAGCACACTATTCACATCGAGAGCCGTACCCGTCAGGAAGAAAACCCAAAGCGTTCCAACCAGCGCCAAAGGTACGGTCAAGAGAAGATAAACGGGAAACTTAAAGCTGTTAAATTGACTGGCAATGACCAGGTAATTCAGCAAAAATGCCAAGGCAAAAGCAATTGGCGTGTAAAGAATCAGATCGCTGGTCAAATCCAAGCCCACACCCCGCCCTTCGGAGACAGCACCCCCAAATACGCCAGTGGTCTCGAGTTCAGCTCTAAGACCCTCACGCAACTGACTGCTGGGTGGTGCACCCAGATTGACATCAGCCCGAATGGTTGAGGTATAGGTCTGATTGATACGGTTGATCGAGCTAGGCACTTCCAGACGGCTGAACTGTCCCAGTTCTCCCAAGGGAATTCCCTGGCTCAGCGTCTGGCTATAGATCCTCAGACTCAACAAACCCTGCTCATCTCGGACAGCAGCAGGATTGACTCTGACCTGAACAGGGAATTCGTCGCCAGCATTGCGCAGCTTCGCTGCTTCGATGCCCACATTATAAGCCCGCAAGGTCTGATACACATCGGCAATGCTCAGTCCAGAACCCACCAGTTGTTCCTGGTTGACATTAAAAACCCGCTCACTGACAGTACTATCCAGATCCGAGCGGAGATTTGCCAGATAGGGGCTAGTCTCGAGCACAGTCCTGGCTAGCTGATCCCTCTCTCGCAGAAGCTCCAGGTCATTTGATGCCAAAGTAATGCTGTAGGCGCTCACGTCTGGCGGTCCGGCATTGTCCAGAGCGGCGAGATTAAGACGCGCTTCAGGATAGCTACGAAGTAGCTCCCGCAGTTCCTTTTGCCAGACCTCTGCCAACTGACGGTTGCTCAGTGTCCGCTGGCTTTTAGGAACGAGCTCAAGCACGAAATTAGCGCGGTTCGAGGTCGCCACGCTACCCAGGTCGCCTGAGCTGACACCTACTGAAGCCAGCATTAGCTGAACCTCTGGTTTGCTGCTGAGCGCAGCTTCCAAGATACTGCTGAGCTCATTGGTCGTATCCAGGCTGATTCCGGTGGGTAAGCGTAAACTGACAGATATCTGCCCGGAATCAAGTGCTGGTGTGAAGTTAAAACCAATGCGCGGGGCAATCGCAAAAACGCTGACAAACAATAGCACTGCTCCAAGCAGCACCGCAGTGCTATTGTTAAGCGCCCTACCAAGAAGGTTGCCATAACCTTCCCTGAGATGCTTGACGGACCAGTCTGTGAGGCTGGACAAGGCATGACCGAGTGCACCTGTCGTGACCATCAGTAAGCGCAGAACATACATAAGCAAGCCAAGCAGTACGGGCAGCAATACGAGCAAAACGGCAAGACCTGCCAGTAACCAGGGACTTCGCCACTGTTGCGCAAAGTAGAGCCAGGCCCCAACACCTGCTGCCACCAGGAAATACAGCAGCCAAAACCAAAGGTAACGCCAGGAGCGAAAGAGCGAAAAGGTCATATCGGCTCTAAAACGCTTAACAGCAGGTAGAAACTCGCGCCAGCTTGGCGGCATGGGATCTGCAAAATAAGTCATGCGAACCGTGAGAAAAAACAGCGCTTCAAGATAAGAGGCAACTATAGTAGCTGTAAGGGTCAGGCCAAACTCAGCAAAAAACTGCCCCAGGATACCCGGCAAGAATGATATGGGCAAAAAGACCGCCAGCAGTGACAGCGTTGAAGCCAGTACCGCAACACTTACCTCGGAAACTCCCAGGCGCACGGACTCGAGCCGGTCGTAGCCCAATTCTCGGTAACGCGAAATGGACTCAACCACAACAATCGAGTCATCAACTACCAGACCAACCGCTACCGTCACAGCAAGCAGCGTGACAATATTAAAGGTAAAGCCAAAAATACCGAATAGAATCAGTGCCCCTGCAAACGAGATAGGAATAGCAATTACTACCGAGGCCACCGATCCCAGCCGCCCAATAAACAAAAAGACGATGAGCGAGACCACCAGCACAGCACGTAAAATCTCGGAGAGCGTATCGCTTACGGTGCGGGTAATAAAAGGCGTGGTATCTGCCACGATCGTTGCCTGATAACCCTCAGGCAAGCTCAGACGCGCCAGCGCATCCCGTACACCTTGGGCAGCCGCTACTGAATTAGACCCCGATTGTTTCAGAACCTCAAGCAGGATGACCGGTTGCCCATTCAGTCTGGTATAGGCGGTAATGTCCACCGAACTGTCCCGTACCACTGCGACATCTGTAACCCTTAGTCCACGCTGCTGATCAATCAGTAACTGCTCCACCTGTTGAATACTGCTAAAGGTATTGCGTCCAGCCAGCAGGATGCGTTCCCCGGCAATGGTCAGACTACCCAGGGGCAATTCAAGCGAGTTACCCGTGATGGCGCTGGCAATCTGCTGCGCACTGAGGCCATAGAGCTCGAGTCTGACCGGATCAAGCAACACCTGGATTTCCCGTTGAATGGGGCCAATAACCGAAACATCCGCAACCCCCAGCACTCGCTGGAGTTCAGGCTCTAAGACAGTTTCAGCAAAACGCTGTACCTCGCGCAGGTCCTCAGCTTCCGCCGTAAGGGCAACATTCATAATCGGTTCGGCATTCGGGTCCAGCTTCTGTATGGAGGGCGAGCCCGCGTCACTTGGCAAGCGACCCAGCACAGCATTGACTCGCTGCGACACATCCACTGCTGCCTGATCGGCATTCACACTGGCAGCGAACTCCACAAAAACGACGCTGACACCTTCAAAACTCACCGAGCTCAAACTGCTAATCCCCGGCAGGGTCGACAGAGCGTCCTCAATGGGTTCAGATACCTGACGGCTGACTTCGACAGGTCCCGCACCCGGGTAGCTGGTAGTTACCGTGACAAAGGACAACTCAAAGTTTGGCAACAAATCCACACCCACGCGTGTCACGGCTACCAGACCAAAAAACACAATCGCAGTAAAGATACTGATGGCAAAGACATAGCGCCGTATAAAAAAGTCAACCAAGCGAATCATTCACTCAACCTCACGAACCGCCATACCGCTGCGCAAATCTGCTGGCAGCGGAAAGATGATAATGTCGCCTTCAGTGATTCCCTCAATTCCAGCCTGACCACCAGACTCCGCCACAATGCTGACCTCCTGGCGCACTGCAATACCTTCATCAAAGCGAAAGATATAGGTGCGTCCGGCCTCGGTACTCAGTGCAGCAGACGGAATGAGTATGCCCTGCGCCAGAGGTATCTGGTAGGAAAGCTGTCCCACGCTACCCGAAGGGATACTACCGCTCAGAAGTTCTGCTGTCAGATTCACTAGCCGCTGATCTCCCGGCGCAGTGCTGCTTCTGATGATACGCGCTGGATAATCCAGCCCCTGAAAGCGAATCTGAATGCTCTCCTGGGCGAGCAGCGCCTGGACATCCAGTGGAGGCACCGCAAAGCGTGCCAACTGTCTTTCCTGACTAACCAGCCGAAATGCTGGCGCACCAGCAGTGATAAACTCTCCCTCTTCGACAAATACCTCTGCCACTTCTCCGGCAAAGGGGGCGGTAATCTGTGCGTCCCGCAGGTTGGTCTGCGCCTGCTGGAGCTGTGTTTCAGCCTGGGAAACCTGTACCTGCAAAAGTGCGATATCTTCATCGATGGACCTCTCAGAGCGTGCCAGGGCGTCCTGTGCAGCAATGAGGTTGGCCTGCGCTGAAGAGCGCTGCGCCTCGAGATTGGTCACTTGTGACTGGGCGATACCCCCCGCTTCAAACAGTGCCCGCCCTTCCTGAAGTTGCTGATTGGCAAAGTCAAAGCTGCTGCGCGCCGCCTGCAACTGAACTGTCAACTGGCTGCTGTTCTCCTGACTCGAGCGTTCAGAGCGCTCGAGATTGATGCGGGCTGTCTGAAGTGCCAGCTCAGCATTGATCAGCTGTAAGCGCAGCGCTTCCTCATCCAGACGAATGACAACCTCACCAGCTGCCACAACCTGTCCTTCACGCAGCACAACCTCCTTGACACGCCCGGTACCGGCACTAGCGACACGACTCTCCTGCCTGGGTTCAATGGTAACCGAGGTCAGCCTGTCGGCAATCAGCTCTCCCGTGACCGCAGTGATGGTGCGTACTGATCGTACCAAAGCTGGCTGAGTGGCGGTAGCCGTTTCAGCTGTCGTCTCAGCGCTGCCAGGCTGGGGCGCTTCACAGGCTGTAAGCCCTGCCAGGCAGATTGCCAGGACTACCTGGTAGCCAAACCTAGTCCTCACTGTTTTCACCTTCGCTGATTTCAGACCACAAACCCGCCAGCGGTGTCATAGTGCTGGCCTGAAGGTTCAGCAGAGCACTCAAGTAGCTGTGCTTGGCCTGAACTGCGGCAATTTGCGCCTGCATGGTAGTGAGTTGGCTCTGCTTAAACTGAATCTCAGCGATGAGTCCTGCATTCAAACGTTGGCGCTCGAGTGCCTCACGTTCCAAGGCATTGCTCAGGGCTGCCTGGCGTATACTCAGACTTTCGGCTGCCGAGACAGCCTGGTTGTGCAGACTTTGCGCCTGCACTTCAAGCCCGCGCCGCGCCTCACGAGCGAACTCCTGTGCCTGCGAAGCCTGTAAACGCGCATTATCTATCTGTGACTGCGAAGCGTAGCTTGGGTCCAGTAACTCCACCGCCACAAGCGCCACTTCAGCCCCGTTGGCAGCCTCAATGACGTTTGGATGCTGGTCCAGGTTCACCAGAACCATCTCCAGACTGGGCAAAGATTCCAGCAGCACAGCTGGAATCGGCTCAATATCGCTGACCGGCTGACCTATCAGACTAGCCAGATTGCTGCGCGCCAAGGCCAGACCCTGCTCTGCTATCAGCAGGGTATTGATGGCATCCTCGAGCTGGTTTTCTGCGTCCTGCACGTCCAGTACCGTAGCACTGCCATTGCGCAGGCGAATCTGGGCAATCTCTAAAGACTGCTCCTGCACATCACGCGCCATAGCAGCCAGGTCACGCTGCAAGGCAGCCTCCAAAACCTGTGTGTAGGCAGAGCTAATGTCACCCATGGTCTGATAGCGCGCTTGTTGCAACTGAGCGGCTGCCAGCCTCTGACGCTGCTCTGCTTGTACCTTGTCAAGCCTTAAAGCCAGTGGGTCCGAAAGTGTGCGCTGCAGACTGGTCTGCGCGTCATCGAGGCTTAAAATCGCATTTACCACATTGGTGCGAGCATCGACTGCACTAAGGGCATCCTGCAAACCAAAAGCAGCCGCCACACCAGTCAGCAACAAAAAACCAAGGATCATTATTTTCATGGTAGAACCTCCGAAACAGGGATTGCATAACTGCGATAAGTTGCCAAAATGCTACTTTGCAACTCCAGCAAGGCGGAAAAAACCGTGAGCTCAGCCTGTTGCAAGGCAAAGGCTGCCTGATCAACCTCGAGCTGTGTCACCAAACCACTAGCCTGACGCAACTCACTATCCAGCAGGTTCAAACGGGCATTCTCCAGTTCCAAACGTGCCAGCCTGAGACTTCTTTGTGCCTCTGCTATAGCATTTTGCAAGGAGTGCTCGGTCAGTACCGCCGAGTCTATACTGGCCTGCAAACCTGCTTCAGCAGCAGCGAGCTGTGCCTGCGCTGCCCACAAACCACTCACACCATCTGGTGAAATCGTGAGCGATAGCCCGATACTCAGACTAGCTTCAAGGTCGCTGAGGCTAAGACCCGTACCCGGGGGTGCCGAAAAACCCGCTACTGACTGCTTGGGATTCTGGTAGCTGTAGCTTAAGCGCGGCTGTAAGGTACGCGACTCAAGCGACAGGGCAATTTCACTGTTGACCTTGCGCTCCTCCCCATCCAGGGTCACAACAGGCACGGTATAACTCAGTTGTGCTACCGGATAAAGGGCACGCTCGCTGTTGCGCAAGCCTACTTGTGCCAGCTCCACATCCAGCATGGCGCGCCAGACATCCGGCGCCAGACCTGTGACTGGCTCGAGCTGAGGCAACTCATCCAGGGTCAGGGCACCCACCAGGTTGCGCAGGCCCTGCTCCGCTAATTCCTCATTCGCCAGGGCACTCTGCAACCGATACTCTGCGTCCAAAACCCGAAGTTCGCTCGCCCTTAGATCTGCTTCAGTTGCTGCCCCCAGGGCAAAGCGCGTCTGACTGACAGCAAGGCCAGAGTCTGCCAGCGCTTTAGCAGACTCTGCCAAAGCCACAGCCTTTTGGGCTAGCTGCACTCTCAAGGCAGCTTCGATGGCTTGCACCTCAAGAGCACTGAGCGTTTCGGCAAAAGCAAGCTGGGCGCGCCGCAGATCAAGCTCTCGCTGGGCTGCCAGGTCTGAAATATCACCAAAGACAAAAGGGCGAAAACTCAAACCAGCCGAGAATTGCAGAAAGTTTTCCAGCTCCGAGCTGTCAAATCCCGGAGGCAGCAAGGCGTTCGAGGTATCCACCCACAAGCGGTTGTAAGCGCCATTGACCTCGAGAGACACCGGAAAATACACCGCCTCAAAGCGCAGCCGATTCGCCTGCAACACTGACTGATTGGCAATGATGGCTGGATGCTGCTGTACAGCAGCCAGAAAACTGCTCAAGTCTTGTGCCTGGCTAAACGTTCCAGCGATGACAAGCGCCAGCAACCACCTCATTTGCTCTCCAGCAGTTTTTGGTAAATTGCCAGCAAGGACTCGAGTTCTTCCACACTCAGCTGCCCCAGGCGCTCGCGCCCGGTTTTATGCCAGCCTTCTTGCATCAAGTGCCTCAGCTCGTATCCGGCCTCAGTCAGCTCGAGCTGCACCCGCCGTTTATCCTGCGGGTCGATACTGCGCGCAATAAGGCCCCGGTTCTCTAAGTCAGCTAACATGCTGGAAATCGTCGGCGGCAGAATATCCAGCATATCCGAGAGCATCTTGGGCTGCTGAATGCCGTGGGCAATCAGCTCAAACAGCAAGGCTTGTATCGGACGAACCCCCAAGGGCTCAAAGGTACGCATGGCATCCTGACGCAAACTCCACATGAGCGGCAGGGTCAACTCACTCAGCTGGGTGATAAGCACATCCCTGGCTTGCTCAGTTTCAGATTGCTCAATAGCTTTCATCACTCTACATTATTAGTTAGTATTCCTTAACTATTTATACTTTAAAACACAATTCACACTTCAGACCTGACACTGTGACCTAGCTAACA
>CAZZPQ010000097.1:0-12573 GCA_964655595.1 uncultured bacterium | reverse complement strand
TCCGAGCACAGCGAGAACGCCTGGGAGATGAATCAGATACCGATTCCGATAAGAACCGATACAAAACCAACTGGATTTTGTTATTGTATTATCGGAATCGGTATAAAACCCCTAAGACACTTCTGGAGTAGGTAGGGCTACCCAGTCAACACTAAAAAAGCGTACTCAAATCTTCAAATCCTGAGTACGCTTTAAGTTGGTGCCGAGGATGGGACTTGAACCCACACAGCCTTACGGCCACTAGAACCTGAATCTAGCGCGTCTACCAATTCCGCCACCTCGGCGCTGGCTTATTGAGTGTATCAGCTTGCTTTCGGTCTTGCAATACTCTGGGAATACCAAACTCTGGAGGTAGAAAACCTGGAAGCTTTCTCAGGGCATAGTTCTTTCATAAATCTGAGATACCATAAGGCTGTCAGAAAGAGGGAAGGAGAAAAGATGACGATAAAACGATATAGATGGGGTATTTTAGCTTTACTTTTGCTGATAGTCAGTTGTACGCCTCCGGCAGGTCCCCCTGAACCAGATCCGGATCCCGTTAACCTGGCGATTGCGTTCACTGCGCCTGTTGCTAGTATCCTGACCAATGCCAATGCACTCAGTGTGGCACTCGAGGTAAGCGGTGACACGCCAGAACTGGTGGAATTGTTGCTGGGCGGTGAGGTTATTGCGCAACTGTCAGCACCGTATACCTATGAATGGGATATAAGCGCTTTAACTGATGGTAGTTACAGCCTTGGAGCCAGGGCCACTCTCGCTGATACGGTCAAAGAGGCAGAGGGACGTTTGATTAATATTGACCGAACTGCGCCACAGGTGACGCAAGTTTCACCGGATCCTGACTTGCCCCTGCTGCTCTCGAGCACCATCATCATAAGCTTTAGCGAGTTCGTCAAAGCCGACAATCTGTCTGTTAAGGCTGAGACTGCCGCAGGACCGCTGGAGGTATCCAGAGAATTACTCGAGAACGCCCTGAGGGTGCAGCTAGCAGCGTCACCTGAACTGCCGGCAGAAGTGACTCTGACGGTATCTGGTATCAGTGACCTGGCAGGCAATCCTCTGGCAGAGACAAGTCTGAGCTGGCAACTACCCGCAGGGCAAAAGCTGGGCGACTCGGCCAACCGCGATCCAAACAAGGTTGGGACTCATACCTCAGTAGCGGTGGATAGCGCCGGCCAGGTGCTGCTCGCCTGGCTCGAGGCCGAACAACCCGATATCGATTTTGGGGCAAATCCAGATGCCTTCGATAGCGGTATCCTGCCAGGTAATGAGCTACTGGTCGCTCGCTGGGATGGTGATAGCTGGCAGGCTTTAGGCGGAGCGCTGAACACCGATCTTGCCTACCCCCCCAGCCTGGTCGTCCAGGGGCAGTTTCCCGTCGTCGCCTGGCACGAAGATGCTGACCCCACCGATGACAGTGTCAAAACCCAGATATTTGTCAAGCGCTGGAATGGCAGCACCTGGGAAAGCCTGGGCGGTACCCTGAACCGCGACTCGGCGGAGGACGCCTCGACACCCAAACTGGTCCTTTCCGAGAACGGTGAACTTTTCGTTACCTGGTTTGAGTTTGATCCAGCCAGTGATAGCTCCAACGTTTATGTGGCGCAGTGGGATGGTAGTGCCTGGACTCGGCTGGGTGAAGCGCTCAATGTAACTCTGACCAACCCAGCCGCCTTCCCCAGCATCTCGATCAGCAGTGCTGGTCAACCTGTCGTTGCCTGGACCGAGGTAGGTGAAAATCGTGATCTCTTTGTCAAGCGCTGGGATGGTACGAGCTGGCTGTCCTTAGGAGAAGCGCTCAACGTCAATGCCGGAGCACGCGCGGTGAACCCCAGCATTGCCACCCTCAGTGGTGATACGGTGGTCGTGACCTGGTTTGAAATCACCACAGATTTCAAACAGCGCATCTATGCCAAACGCTGGGATGGTGCTAGCTGGCAATCACTGGGCGAAGTACTTAATATCGACCCTGAGAATGATGCTGCCCACCCAGTCATCGCGACAACGCCCCAAGGCAGTATTCTGGTGAGTTGGTTCGAGTTTAGCGACTTTGGTGTCAGCGACCAAACCGAAGACGTTTACCTGAGTCGTTGGGATGAAACGGCTGGAGAGTGGCAAAGTGTCCAGGGTTCTCTGCGACTGGGTGCTGAGAGTAAGACCTTTGCCTACTACCCATCACTAAGCACCAATCAGCAAGGCGCTGCGCTGGTTGCCTGGCACGAAAGTACAACATTCTTCTATAATCCTGCGCGTGGGGCTCGCGTTCACGTGCAACTGCTCAATACCCTGCCCTAGGCCAGCTGCGCAATGCCTTTGGCTTTCAGCCAGCGCTGGTACATGTTCTGCCAGCTAGCTACGACCTGAACCAGATCATAAGTGGCAACCACATGAGCGCGACCTGCCTCTCCCTGTGCCTTGCGGCGCTCGGGGGGCAGGTCACGCAGTTTTAGCATCGCAGCAGCCAAAGCTTTTGCGTCCTGAGAGACACTCAAAAAGCCGGTTTGCTCGTCCTGCACAATCTCCCGATTGCCCCCGACGTCCGTTGCCACAATCGGCAGACTGCTGGCTGCCGCCTCGAGCAGCACCATCGGCAAACCCTCATAGGCAGAAGACATCAAATAGGCATCGGCAGCGTTCATTAGCTCCGCAACGTCGCTGCGAACACCCAGAAAGCGGACATGCTTATCAAGTTTCAGCTCCGTGACCCTGTCTTTGAGCTCGGCTAATAGCGGACCCTCACCCACAATCAGCAGTTCATCATCATAGCCGTGCTGCAGATGTTTACGAAAAGCCTGTAGCATGTTGGGATAGTCTTTTTGTTCTTCCAGTCGTCCCACTGCCAGCCAAGTAAAGCCCTTTAACTCAAGCGTGTGGCGTAGGTGACAGCGCTGCCCCAGATTGCGCTTAAAGCGCTGAGTATTGATACCATTGGGCATCAGGCTGATTTTATGCTTGGGCACAGCGCCAATCTTGATATAACGCTCCACAGCAGCCTGAGAAACATTGGTTGTGTGATCGGAGAACATATCGGTCAGCCGGTACATCAGCATGCGCAGACGCCCACCTTCGTTGATATTATGTGCCGTTGATATCAGCACAGGCATGCGGGTCATCAGACGTGCGACGCGAGCCAGAAAGTTGGCGTGAATCATGTGGCTGTGTACCAGAGTGGGCTGCCAGGCGTGGATGAGCTGCCGGAACTTCACAAGGGCTCTCCAATCAGCCGAACCACGCTTCATATCCAGCGAAGCCCAGGCAATTCCCTCAGCGTCCAGTACATCGGTCAGACCATCAGGGGTCATCATGGAAATAATGCTGACTCGCCAGCCTCGAGCCTTCATTTCCTTCGCCAGGTTGACAACCTGGATTTGGGCTCCTGCATAAGAGAGGCAGGTCAGGACATAGACAAGATGATTCGCTTGCATACTTACCCCATAACACCAGTCTTTTCAAACTGAGGGGAACAAAAGAGCGCTTAGTCGATGTCCAGAAGTTCTAAATCGGGAGGCTCGTACAAACCTCGCGCTGTCATCAACTCCAAGAATAACTGTTCCCACTTAAGTATGACAGCTTCCAAAGCATATGTCGTGTTCACATGCACATAGCCTCGCTCGCCCATCGCCTGACGCTCAGCAGAGGACAGGTTCACCAGTTCAGTCATCTTGGTTGCTAGTTCAGCAGGGTCTCTGGCGGGCACAAGGTAACCCATGCCCTGCTTTACCAGTTCAGCTACGCCCCCGACATCAGTAGCAACCACTGGTTTTTTGGCTGCCAGTGCTTCCATGACTACATTGGGCAAGCCCTCATGCCTAGAGGACAACACGAATGCATCGGCAGCGTGCATCAGGTTCGTCACATCATCTCGCCGTCCCAGGAACTGCACGCGCTGCTCCAACGTCAGGGACTTGCTTAAGGCTTGTAAATCGTCTTTTAGTTTACCCTCACCCGCAATGGCCAGGTGCTGCGACTCGGGCAGTTGCTGAAATGCCCTAAGCAGATTGGCAAAGTCCTTTTGCTCCTCCAGTCGTCCCACTGCCAGCCACAAAAAGTCTTGCTCTGCTATACCCAGGCTACGCCTGATGCTCAGGCGATCCTGCGAAGGCTCAGCTATTTCTATTGCATTGGGCATAACCCGCAGTTTGTTTTGTGGAATGACCTTGCGTCTCACCAGCGCTTTGGCCGCCTGCTCGGAGTTCACGGTGATTACCGGTGTCAGGAAATTGGTCAGACGAATGAAGCAATCACGCTTAGCTCCACCAAAACTCTCATTGCGCAGCGAACTGGTAATAATCGGCACTTTGGCAAAGCGCCCTACCAGTCGCCCTAAAATATCTGCGTGATAATTGAAGGTACAAAGGACCTGGGGTTTGTGGTGTCGGAGTACCCGCGCGAGACCAGTCAGGGCGACAGGCAATTCCCTGAGTCGTCTTTCGGGTGATACATTCAGCGACACTACTTCGACACCTGCCATTTCGAGTTCTTCGTGCAGGGCAATTGGTGTCATCAGCGAAATGACCTGAACCGACCAACCACGCTGCGCCAGACCCCGCGCCACATAACTCAGCTGCTTTTCTGCTCCCGCTTGCTCGAGTCTGGTGACAAGAAAGCTGAGGCGGCACTTTACGGCAGCATTGATAACCGTGGTTTGTCCAGCAGCATTGATAGCGGCAACTCCAGGTAACTCGACCACATCACTCTTTAGGGTAGCAGGCTTGGTATTCGTACTCACTCCTTCTGCATACCACTTAAAGCCTTGATTAAACAGTTAGAAAATCCGCATGTGCCTGCCAGAAAGCGCGACTGGCGGCTGAACGCTCAAACTCTTCCAGCACCTTCTTGCGACCTGCCTGTCCCATTACCAGGCGCTCTGCCGGACTCTTTTGCTGCATTTCCCGCATAGCAGCGGCAACGCTCTGTGGGTCACCCATTTGGGCCACAATCCCGATGTTTTCCAAAATGACCGGCAGGTCTGTTACATTGGTTGTGAGCACCGGTTTTTCCATCGCCATAGCTTCCAGCACGACGTTAGGTACCCCCTCCTTATCAGAAGTGAGCATAAAGTAGTCGATGCTCTTAAAAAAGCTTACCTGATCCGAAACAATCCCCAAAACTCGCGTCCGCTCCTTGAGCCAGGGGTCAGCCTCAACACGCTCCTTGACCATAGGCATCATTTCACCATTACCCCCGATGACCAGGTAATCAGGTCGTTCCTGCTCTGGCAGACTCGTTACCGCGTCCAGCAGGACATCGAGGCGTTTTTCGGGGCGAAACTTTGCCATAAAGCCTGCTACCAAAGCGTCCTCGGGAATGCCCCAGTCAGCCCTGAGTGAGCGACCGGAGTCCGGTGTAAACTTGGATACATCGGTGGCATTGGGTACAAAGACGATCTTATCGCGGGGAATACCCTTGGCTGCCAGCCAGTCAGCGGTGGCGTGGGCATTAGGTAAAAAGCGGTGGGTGATGCGGTCCATAAAGGGGCGCAAAAGGGCCTGTGTGCGGGTGACTTCAGAGGCCATCTGCAACTCTGAGTGAATAATGGTCGGCACAGCTGTCAGCCAGGCGGCCAGGCGGCCCCAGGTATCTACAGAGCCAGTCAGCACGGTATGCACAACGGTAGGACGCATCTGCCGCATAGTACGCAAAAGTGTGAAAAACCAGGGGACAAAACCCATGCTCGAGCGGTCCACCAGTCTTACTTTCACATTCAGCTCACTAAACAGACGCTCAACGCTCTCTGGGGGGTTGGGTAAAAAGGTGATAATCTCAACATCAAGCTTGTCAGGTCTGGTCTTCAGGTACTCATACCACTGGGTTTCAGCCCCACCATAGGTAAAGTTACTCATGACAAAAACCAGCTTATTACTTGTTGCCATACTTGGCTCCGCCTGCTTCTGACGAAGAGGAATAGACACAATATCTCCTTTCGCTACACACCTACAGCCAGCCCCGCAGCGTCCAGATAGGCCTGTATCGCTGCTTCTTTACTGTAGGGATAAAGTACATCCTGCGAGACCCTTTGCCGCGGCATAATGAGCGTGTCCAGCATGGCATCTGCCAGAGCTGCGCTATCACCTACAGGTACCAGCTCACCATATTCGCCGTCCTTGAGGATTTCTCTGGGGCCGCTGTGGCAGTCAGTGGCAACGACCGGTGTACCCAGCGCCAGAGCCTCGATAAGCACCGTAGGCAAACCCTCAACTTCAGATGACAGTACAAACAGATGTGCCTGTTTCATGTACTGGTAGGGATTAGCAACAAAACCAGGCAGGGCTACGTCTTCCTGTATCCCGAGTTCCTGCATCAGCGCCTCGAGGTTGCGGCGCTCCTTGCCCTCGCCCAGAATAATCAAGCGCGCTCGGTGCTTTGAGCGCAGACGGGCAAAGGCTCGCAGCAAATTAGGAAAATCCTTGGCTGGTTCCAGACGTCCCACCGCCACCATGACCGGCGGCTCTCCCTCAGCAAACCAGGAGTGCTCCAAGGGGCTATTCGCTTTTTCATAGAGCGCTTCGGACAACACCGGATTAAAAATCACCTGCAGCTGACCCGCCCTGAAGTTCACCACTGAAGCAAGGTCATCAGCAACACCTTGCGATACGGCAACAACCTTATCCGCCCAGGGATACATGCCCTTCATAGCAAGAAGCAGGATGCTGTTTTTGCGAGCGTACTGCTTTTCATCTTTCATCAATCTGAGCATATTGTGTTCGGTAGCGATGATTCGGGTATCAACCGCAGCCAGTTTCTTAGCCACAATAGCTGTAACATTGCTGTGGTTCAGTGCAGAAATCATAGCTTTGGGACGCATCTTACGCAAATAGCTCACCAGCTTGGGCAAGCTGCTTACCACGCGCGCCACCTTAAGATCCACGACCCTTACATCCGAACTTACCTGATTGAGATAGGGACCCTGAGCGCTGGCTAAAACCAGGTCAACAGTAAAGCCCCGCTCCGCAATACCATTGGCCAGATTAACCATGACACGCTCAGCACCACCACCAACCAGTGAGGGTGCAAAAAGGCTTATGCGGTCGTGTTTATGTCTTTGATGATCGACGACGCGAGCATCCATGAAGCGACTGACTCCTTTGCTCATACGGCTCTAGCATACGGCTGATTGACCCATGTTACCGTGATGATTACGGCATGTGCCAGGGCTTGTGAAAAACGCCACAGTCAGTAAGCCACGGGCAAGACCGTCAGATAGCGAAATACATTCTTAGGATAGTACGTTAGCTCAGTTTTTTGCAAACGCAGCTCGGGCAATCTCTCGGTAAGCACCTTGAGTGCTGCCTGCAACTCGACTCGAGCCAGTGGCGCACCTATACAGTAATGCAGGCCCAGGCCAAAGGCCAGGTGCGGATTAGGATGGCGGCGAATATCAAAAACCTCCGGTTCAGCAAAAACTTCGGGGTCATGATTGGCACTGGCATAGTATAGACAGAGCTGCGTGCCTCTGGGCCAGTCAAAGCCCTGAAAAGACATGTCTTCAAGCACAAAGCGCTCAAAAAACTGCAAAGGCGTATCAAAGCGCATCATCTCTTCGGTAGCACTGGGGATCAGCTCGGGACTGGCTTTTAACAAGTTCCACTGCTCAGGATGGCGTAGTAGCGCGTAGATGCCGTTGCCCAGCACATTGACCACCGCCTCATGACCCGCATTCAGGAGCAAAATACAGTTGTTGATGAGTTCCTGCTCACTCAGCCGCTCGGGCTCTTGCTCATGCACAGCCAGCATGGCGCAAAAAAGGTCATCTGCAGCATGGCGACGTCTTTGGACAAGGAGCTCGCGCAAATAAGCCATAAAAGCCTCAGCGCAGCGAATGGCCTCATCTTCCATGCGAACGGTTCGCTCCGGCTCAAACCAGCCGATGATGCCTTTCGACCAGGGAATCAGCTTGTGCCTGTCAACTTCTGGAATACCCAGCAAGTCTGCAATGACCGTCACTGGGATGACTTGTGCAAAGTCCTCAATCAGATCTGCCTCGCGCTTATCTCGAGCCAACAAGTCATCCACCAAACGCTCACACAGTTCTGTAATGTTGCCGGACAGCTCCCGCACCCGCCGAGGGGTAAAGGTCTGGTGAAAGACCTCTTTGATACGACTGTGGTCTGGTGGTTCTATCTCGAGCAGGGAGCCAACCCGCGAGCGCTCAAAACGCCATTCGCGCTCGGAAAAAGCGCCTGCATCTGGCACAGCTGTATGCAATACCCGCCCTAGCCTGCGGTCTCTTAGCAAGGTATTGATATCTTCGTAGCGGCTTAAAATCCACTTGCCCCAGGGTTCGTAAAAGAATATCGGGGCGTCCTTGCGTAAGATCTTGTAGGTCGGATAGGGGTTGTGCAAAAATGACTCTGACGTTGGTTGAAAGTACTGAGTTGCCACCCAACCAGTCTAGCAAGCTGCCAAGGGACAGGTGCCGCCACACAAACAGTGGTTTTGTGACTGTTGACACCTCAAACTGCCAGCTTGAGTTCTACATACAAGATGAGGCGTCAACAGACACTAATCAAGCGGTAACTTGCCCGCCCAGAAAAGCTGCATAAAGGCATCGACTACTTCAGGATCAAACTGCTTTTCACGTTGCCCCTGAATCTCTTGAACAGCCTCCTGCAGACTAAACGCCTTGCGATGAGGCTGCGAATGAGTCAGTGCATCAAAGGTGTCAGCCATTGCCAAAATTCGTCCCGCAATAGGAATTTCCTCACCTTTCAATCCCTGGGGATAACCTGTGCCATCCCAGCGTTCATGATGAGTGAGGGCAATGGTCTCAGCCAGTTTCATCAGGGCAGACTTGCCACCCGACAAAATCTCTGCACCAACGCCGGTATGCGTCTTGATGACTTCAAACTCGGCTTCTGTTAGTTTACCTGGCTTGTACAGAATGCCGTCAGGTATGGCCACTTTGCCCACATCATGCAAGCGCGCTGCGCGCATTATCAAGGCCACCTGCTCCTCCGGCAGTCCTATCGCGCGAGCCAGTAGCGCAGAAGTTTTTGCTACCCGCCAGATGTGCTCCCTGGACTCATCGTCACGGTATTCGGCAACCTTGGCTAAGCGCGTGAGCATCTCGATATGACTGGTTTCGAGCTGTTCGGTACGTTCTTCGATACGCTGCTCGAGATGTCCCTCATAGCGCTGCACATCCAGATAGTAGCGCCGCGTCTTTAGTAGATTCTTGGTTCGCAGACGCACCTCGGCATCATCAAAGGGCTTGCTGAGAAAATCATTGGCACCACAGACAAGAACGGCCTGCCGATGCTGCGGGTTCTCATCTGCACTCAGCACGATCACCGGAAAAAATTCATCTTCTGCAAGAAAACCCTTCAGTTGCTCCAGAACCTCGTAGCCGTTCAGGTAAGGCATGGATAGATCCAGAAACACCATATCCGGTTTGCTGCGCTGAAACGCTTCGGCAACCTCCCGTGGATCGTTGAGGACAGCGATGCGTTTATAACCCGACCTGGTCAGCACGTGTTTTAAGATCGTGGAATGTGTAGTATTGTCATCCACAATCAACAGCTGCATCCCGCTTAGGTTATCCGCCTGACTTTGTTCTTCGATGAGATCTTCAGGAGCAAGCCGCTCGAGAGTTTGAGACAATGACGCCGACATGTGCATCTCCTTTCAGGCACCAGTCTAGCGGAAGCCTCTCACAGAATAATTATCTGGCGTCAAAAATGATGAATGAGGGACTTCGCCCTCATTCACAATGCGAGTTCATGACCCGCTAAGTCTCTGACCGCCCAAGGGTACTTTCACCCTTATTACCAGTAAAGCACAACAGGGTTACAAAACGGTTGTAATGCCGTCCTGCAGGTAAAAATCCTTGCTTATTTGGCCAGCGACAGTTAGACTGGTTGCAATGTGGCTACAGCGCCGGTTATCCCTCATTCAACCACTGCCCGCAGTTTTGGTTTTTGACGCTCCTTTGCAGTATGGCGTCAATCATTTGATTCAACAGCTAGCCAGCCAGTCACCGCTTGCCTGGCTCGAGCTTACTGAGCAGGATGAGAACGACCCCGTAGCCCAGGGAAACAAGCTGGCAAGCGTCCTGAACGCAGCATTTGGCACGCAACTCTTTGGCTTTGGCCTGCACTTTCACTTTAACTTAAGCGTTCTCAAACGCCACCTGCACTATCTGGGGCGGCTAAATCTGGCGGTAACTCAAGCTGACAAAAGCCCTGAGCTGTGCCGTGCTCTGCTAGCGCTGCAACAGCCTAACTGCCACGTTATCCTGCAGTTGAATCAACCCCTGACACTTCCCAGCCCCTATCGCCTGCTATCCGCTGATGATCTGCGCCTGAGCTGGCAGGAAGCCGCTGCACTTACCCCTGTATCACAGGCGGAATGCGAAGATATTTATGCATTGACAGATGGTGCTTACGATCACTTTCTATCAGAAGTGCAAAAGCGTCAGAATCAGGAGCCCCATCTGCTGCCTGGCCCAGCGGGCTTTGTCAGTCTGCCTACCTATGAAGTGCAGCAAGATCCTGTAGAACTGCTCACGCTGCTGTGCCGCACAGACCATTGGCTGGAGGCGCTCGAGCTTGCCTGCCAAACGCTTCCCGAGCGCGTCACCGACATACTTACAGAAGCGGGCCACGTCTATCACGAACAGGGTTTGCACCAGCGACTCCTGAAACTGCTGGGGGGCTTGCCAGCCGAGCTGAAAGGCCAGGAGCAGGTACTCTACTGGCGACTTCAGGCAGCCTATCGACTGGGACAGGAAAACCAGTTGGGTACTGAGGTGCGCAGCTACCTGGCGCAGCATGAAGCGCCGGATTTGCGAGCCCTGGCTGCTGGCACGCTGCTTCCTTTTGATGCGCAAGAGGCCAAACGTGCCTATCTGCAAAAGCCTACAGCCTTTAGCGCGCACCAGGCAGGTATTCTGGATGATTCGGCAGCGGGTCTGGAGCTTCTTCGTGAAGCGCTGAGGTTGGCCGAGGACGGTGGTCGCCCCTACGAAGAGGTGCGCAATGCTGGCGCACTGGCAGCCAAGCTTATTCATTTAGGGCACTACAGCGAGGCGGTACACTGGGGAGATTGGGCGCTGAAAACCTTCCAGTCAAAAAATATCCGGGATAGCCAGCGTAAGCTCCTTATTCTGAATGACTGGGCTTATGCGCGGATTCTGACTGGCAACACCGCTGGTCTGGAAGATCTTTTGCGCGAACACGAGATCTACCTGGAGCAGGCCTATCCGGAGCTGGCACTGCTCTTTCGTTCGACACTGGCAGATTTTCTGCTGGCGACTGAACGACCTGAGCAAGCCCTGGCCTACTACAGGCAAAACCAGGCAGGAGCCTCTCGGCGACAGCTTGGTTGGGTGAGCGTAGGCCTGGTGCGGGTATTGCTGGAACTCGGACACAGCGATGAAGCCGTGTCTGTTGCTGAGCAAGCCCTCAGTCTGACAGGCGACCAGGATAGCCATGCTAAACTTCCTGCGAAACTGGCCTTGGGAATGGCACTGGCACTCCATCAACCCCAGGCTGCCCGTGAACAGCTACTCGCTGCGCAGCAGGGCTTCCGCCAACCCTATGCTGCCTATCTCATCGCCCAGAGCAGCCTTTATCTTGCCCTGACGTACCTGGCAAGCCATGACCGTAGCCGTGCCTTGGCCATCCTGTTTGAGCCAGCCAACCACCTGAAAGCCTTAGCGCGCACTGGTCTGCGTCTGCTCTCTGGACCAGAGAGCCACTTCAGAGAACTCTGGGCTGAGCTTCTGGGACAGGCTGCGCCTCTGGAACTACGGCTTATGGGCAGAGCTGAGGTCTGGTATGCCGGAAAAAAACTCGAGCTCTTTCCAAAGTGGCTGGAGATTCTCACAGTACTCGTACTACGAGGCCGAGAACTGAGTCTCGAGGAATTGCTCAGCGACCTCTACGGTGATGGAGGCAGCAAGGCCGCACTTAAGTCTCACCTCTCGAGGTTACGCCAACTGTTGCCCATCAGCCCTCACCCCTACCGACTTGAGGTTCAATATCGTGTGGATTTCCTGGAAGTGTTAAATCATCTCCAGGAGGGCAACCTGTCAGAGGCCGTCAACCTTTATCGTGGCGCACTGCTGACCGATTCGCAGTCACCCCGAATCCGCGAGATGGATGCGCTTTTAGCAAACAGCCTGCGCGAAGCGGCACTGAACCAGCAAAGACCTGAAGTTCTGCTGCATCTCAGCGATCACTTTCCAGAAGATATCGAGTTGCTCGAGGCCAGTCAGCGCTCACTCCCTCAGGCTGACCCACGTGTGCCGCTGCTCAAAGCCAAGCTGGAATATATCAAGAGCAGTTGGTTAAATTAAAACACTTTAATACCAGTTCCGAATAAATCATTGGGATAAACCCAATGATTTATTCCGAGCAGAGCGTTAGAAACCGAGAAGCTGCTTTTTGAATCTATAATCAATTTATCGGGTTCCGTATTAGGCCTTCTGTCGTTGCGAGCGGAACGGATGTGGAGCGAAGCAACCTCGCCGTTTACACTACCCGCAAACGCCTGCGTCGGGCCTGTCGCGTCGGGCTGACTTTTCAACAATGCCCCCAAAAGGTTATAGCAGAGTGCTTCTGATGAGTGTAA